>CAZYWP010000137.1:0-7942 GCA_964651495.1 uncultured Eubacteriales bacterium
ACTTTCGGCTTCTCATAATCGCCGATGACCGTAGAGTTGATGTTGCCGAAACGGTCGACCTGGGCTCCCCCGAGAAATCCTACGTCGATCAGCCCGCCCTGGAGATAGTAATTAAACACTTCTACCATCGAGCAGACCGAGATCGAATCGGTGGCCAGACACGGGTCGCCGATGGAGAGGGGGAGCCGGTCCGGCACGGCGCCCACCGCTCCTGACTCGTAGATCAGGACAAGCTCCGGCGCGTGAAGCCGGCGCGCCAGGTTGCAGGCCAGATTGGGAAGGCCAATCCCGACAAAGACCACCTCGCCGTTTTTGAGCTCTCTGGCTGCCCTAGCCACCATGATTTCCGACGGAGAATAAGCGGCCATTTTATCTCCTCGCCTTCACCTTTATCCTCTTCCCAATTCAAACCCGACCATGTCAATACCCGTAGTTCACCGAGCCTGACGGGCGCTCGTCGGCCTTGAGCTTGGCGACATGATCCGTTCCGAGTTTCTCCCTGTACTCCTCGCGTCCCGAAACGCCATAAACCCACTCTTCCAGGTAGCGGTCCAGCCCGGCCTTGTCCTTGGATATTTTCGCCCATTCGACGTAGAATTCGTTATCCCTGTCGTAATAGCCCAAGGCATAACTCGGGTGAGCGGCGAAAGGCTCGATGACCACGGCATCGACGATCATCCCCGGAATGAGAGTCCTGTTCGGGTCGGCGCGGACGACCGACGACGGCACAAGTTCCTCGGCGACGATGATGACTTTCTTGGAAGCGAACGCCGCCTCCCTCTGGACCCCCATTAATCCCCAGATCTGGGCGTTCCCTTCCTCATCCACTCTCTGAACGTGAATGATGGCGATATCGGGATTGAGCGCCGGGACCGTGGCGTAACGCTTTCCGGTGTAGGGGCACTTGATGAACCTAATATTTCGGTTCTTCTTCGGCAGGTCGCTTCCTTCAAAGGTCTTGAGGTGCATGAAGGGAAGGCCCGATGCCCCGGCCATGAACCGGGCGACCATCCCGAAATGGCTGTATTCCTCGATTCCGACCTTCCGCGGAACGCCCTCCTCCACGGCGCGCCGCAGCCCGAAGAGCGACCCGACGCCGGGATTTCCGGCCCAACTGAAGACGAGCTTCTTGACGCATCCCGCCGCGACCAGCTGATCATAAATGAGGTCGGGCGTCAGACGGCAGGCCACGAGGTTCTTCTTTCTCTGCCGGATGATCTCATGCCCGGCCGCAAAACAGATGAGGTGGGTGAAACCCTCGATGACGAGAGTATCGCCGTCACGGACATGCTCCCGGACCGCTTGGGACATGGATATAACCTTGCCCGCCATCGCCCTAAGCCTCCTTCCTGAAATCGCGCAGGACCTGGGCGAAAATCTCAGCGGCCGTGTCGATCTCACGAGCGTTGACCACGAGGGGAGGACAGAAGCGGATGACGTTCTCGCCGCAGGTAAGAAGCAGCAGCCCCCGGCGGAAAGCGAGCTGGACGATCTCGTCGGCCTCTTTGGCAGCAGGCTCGCGCGTTTCGGGATCCTTGACCAATTCCACTCCGATCATCAGGCCCAGGCCTCTGACATCGCCGATGAGGGGAAACTCCTTCTTCAGCTTGTGGAGTTTATTCAACAGGCGTTTGCCCATCCGGGAGGCATTGGCCATCAGCCCTCTTTCGAGAAGGTCGAGGGTCGCCAGCGATGCCTCACAGGCCAGGGGATTTCCCCCGAAGGTGCTGCCGTGCGTCCCCGCCTTCCAGTTCATGTATTTTTTTTTGGAGACGACCGCGCCGAGGGGCAATCCCGAAGCGAGCCCCTTGGCCAGCACGACCACATCGGGCTCCACGCCGAAGTTCTCGATGGCCAGGAATTTCCCCGTCCGTCCCATCCCGGACTGAACTTCATCCACGACGTACAGGATGCCGTTCTTTTCGGCAAAGGCCTTGAGTTTTTGATGGAATTCCGGCGGCGGAAGGATATAGCCCCCCTCGCCCTGAATGGGCTCGATGAAAATAGCGGCGATCTCGCGGGGGCTCATCAGCGTCTGGCAGACGACCTTGTCGATGGCCTCGGCGCAGTAAATCCCGCAGGAATCATAGGTCAAGTGGTAGGGGCAGCGATAGCAGTAGCCGTAAGGGATGTGGTGCACGCCGGGAAGGAAGGAGGAAAAGAAGCTCCTCTGTTTCGCCTTGCTCGCCGTCAGGCTCAGGGCGCCCATGGTCCGCCCGTGAAAGGAGCCGAGAAAGGAGACAATGTAGGGGCGCTTGGTGCGATAGCGGACGAGCTTGATGGCGGTTTCGACCGCCTCGGCCCCGGAATTGGTGAAAAAGATGCTTTTATCGCCCTGAATGGGCATCATCCCGGTCAACCGCTCGGCCAGGTTGGAGAAGGATTCGTAGTAGAAGTCCGTGGAGCAGATATGGAAGAATTTTTCCGCTTGCTTTTTTACCGCTTTGACGACATTGGGATGGCTGTAGCCGGTGATGTTGACGGCGATCCCGGCCATGAAATCGAGGAAACGGTTCCCGTCCACATCTTCGACCACAGCCCCCTTCCCCTTGGCCATGACAAAAGGATATTCTTTGATGTAGGAGCTGGACGTGTAGCGCCTGTCTTTGGCGATGATTTTCTTGGCCATTTTTCCGGGGAGGGGCGTTTTGATGTTGGGAGCTTTCAAAGCCATGTTCTCACCATTCCTCTGTTCTTCTGAGGACGAGGGACATTCCCTGTCCGCCGCTCACGCACAGCGTGGCCAGGCCGAGCTCTTTGTCTTCTCGGATGAGGCTGTGAAGAAGGGTTACGGCGATGCGCGCGCCGGTGCAGCCGATGGGATGGCCCAGGGCGATTGCCCCGCCCCCGGTGTTCCGCCTGGCGGTGTCCCAGCGAAGCTCGCGCTCGCAGGCGAGCACTTGGGCCGCAAACGCTTCGTTGATCTCGATAAGGTCGAAGTCGGTGAGGGACAGCCCAAGCTTCTGAGTGATCCTGAGAGTGGCCGGGACGGGGCCGAGCCCCATTTCTTTCGGGTCGACGCCCGCCGAGGCGACGCCCAGAATCTCGGCCATGGGCTTCGCGCCCAACCGATCGGCTTCGGATTCCGTCGTCAGGACCAGGGCGGCTGCGCCATCGGTCAACCCGGAAGAGTTTCCGGCGGTAACCGATCCTCCTTTCTTGAAGACCGGAGCCAGCTTGGCCAGTTTTTCCAGCGTCGTATCGGGACGAGGATGTTCATCGGCGATGATGAGGCACTCCCCGCCGGTTTTATCCTTGACCGCGACAGGGACGATTTCCTCCTTGAATTTCCCGAGCTCGGCCGACTTTCTCGTTTTCATCTGGCTCTCATAGGCGAATTGATCCTGCTCCCGGCGCGATATTTGATATTTTTCGGCCAGGTTCTCCGCCGTTTCCCCCATGATCCTATCTGCCAGGGGGCAAAAAAGGCCGTCCCTGTACATGGCATCGACGAGAGCGCCGTCACCGAGCCGGTAGCCCCAGCGGGCGCCGTCGAGGAAATAGGGAATCTGGGACATGTTCTCGATCCCGCCGGCCAGGACAACGTTGTTCTCGCCGAGGAGAAGAGACTGATACCCAAGGGCAATGGCTTTCATCCCCGACGCGCAGGCTTTATTCACCGTGAACGCCGGGCGGCCGGCCGGGATGCCTGACCGGTAGAGGATCTGGCGGGCCGGGTTCGGCCCGTTTCCCGCCTGGCGGGCGTGGCCGAAGATGACCTCGTCGACCTGGTCGGGTTTAAGGCGCGCTCTGTTCAGAGCTTCGAGCGAAGCGCCGACGCCGAGAGAGACGGCGCTTGTGTCTTTAAAGGCGCCGCCGAATCTCCCGATCGGCGTCCGCACGGCGCTCAGGATAACGACTTTTTCCATGGCGGTCTCCCTCAGACGATTTTTTCCATGTCGGCGAGAGTTGCCCTGAGACCTTCCGTGATCGCCGAAATTTCCCGATCGCCGATGATGAACGGCGGAGCGACCAAGACCAGGTCGCCGTTGGTACCGTCGGTGTGGCCGGTGTTCGGCCAAAGGACAAGCCCCCGCTCGAGGGCTTTGGCGACAAATCGCTCGGCGTACTTTTTGGCCCGCGGAAATGGTGTTTTTCGTTTTTTATCCGCCACGAATTCGATCCCGATGAGAAGACCTTGGCCCCGGATATCCCCCACGTGGGGATGGGGGAGAAGGCATTGGAGTTCTGTCATGAGCTTTTTTCCCGTTTGGGCGCAGCGGGCGATGAGCTTATGCTTTTTGAGGTAATCGATCGTGGCCAGCCCGGCCGCGCAGCCCACAGGATGCTGGGCGAAGGTCTGGGCGTGGAGGAAGCTTTTCCCCTGCTTAAAGATCGGGTCGAGAAGACGGTTGCTGGCGGCGATGGCGCTCAGCGGAAAGTAGCCCGAGGTCAGCCCTTTTCCCATGACTATGATATCCGGGACGAGACTGTAATGACGGCAGGCCAGCCATTTGCCGGTCCGGCCCGCACCCGTCATGACCTCATCGGCGATGAGCAGGACATCATTCCGGTCGCAGATCTCGCGGATTGTCGGCCAATATTCCCCGGGGGGGACGGATGCGCCTGTGGAAGACCCGCCGATGACCTCGCCGATGAAGGCCGCGACGTTTTCCCGGCCGATCTTTCGGATGGCCTTCTCCAGCTCGCGAGCGCACCTCACGCCGCAGGCAGGATAGGCCTGACCCCAGGGACATCGGTAGCAGTAGGGCGCGGGGATTTTCGCGCTCTTGAACAACAGCGGGCGGAAGGCTTCCTGATAATGCTTTCGCGCCGACAGCGACAGGGCCGCCAGGGTGTTGCCGTGGTAGCTCGGGTTAAGGGAGATGAGGCGGTGTTTCTTCGGGTTTCCGCTCGCCACCCAGAACTGGCAGGCCAGCTTGATCGCCGCCTCGACGGCTTCCGAGCCGGACGTCAGAAAGAAGACTTTTCCTCTGGGGAAAGTCAGAAATCGGGTGATTTTCCGGGCCAACTCTTCGACGGGAGGATGGGTGAACTGCAGGCCGTTGACATAGGCCGCTTTCCCCGCCTGGCCGGATAAAGAGCGCGCCACGGCCTTCACTCCATGGCCGATGCTCACGACCGCCGCCCCCCCGCTTCCATCCAGATATTGATTTCCTGCAGAGTCATAAAGATACGCGCCGCGGCCGTGGGTGATGAGGGGAAAAGATCTATGGAGGTTCCGGTAGAGCACGGAACCTGCGGGATAACGGTATGTCGACATCAGACTTACTTCATTTTATCATTAAGCCGATTCGTGTTGCTAAGATTCTTTTTTATTCGACGTCAGGGAAATTGACATCCTATTTTCCCTTTGCTATAAGCCATAACACGATGGGCCGATCAGAAAATCCCACCGCTTTTTTATGAAGAAGTAGGATTCCGCGAACTGGAGATACCATGGCAACAGCCAAAAAAATCACCGAGCTTCTCGCCGACCTGGTCAAAGCGCGAAGCTACCCCGGCATCCCGCAGCAAGAGGCGGCGGTTGTCCGCGAACTGAGCGGCTTCCTCCAGGCCCACCAGGTCAGGACTTCAATCATCGAAGTCAAGGACGGCCGGCCGAACCTGCTGGCCGTTGTCGACAGCGGCTTTCCGGGTCGACACCTTCTGCTCTGCGGGCATACCGACACCGTGCCTCCTAATGCCGGGAGCGACGTCGATTTTTTTGCCGCCTCCGAGAGGGAGGGGCGTCTTTACGGCCGGGGCACGGCCGACATGAAAGGTGCGCTGGCGGCCATGGCCGGTGCGCTAACCTCGCTTCAACAGTCCGGCGCACTTGCGGCCGGAAGAATCACGCTCGCCGCCGTCATCGATGAGGAAATGGAAAGCCTGGGCGTCGAAGCCCTGCTTACCTCTGGATTCAGAGCCGACGCGGCCATTGTCGGCGAACCCACCTCGAACCGGATTGCCGTCGGACACAAAGGGTTGGAATGGCTGAGCGTCGAGTTTGAAGGCCGGGCCGCCCACGGCAGCACCCCTGAATCCGGCATCAATGCCATTACCGCGGCCGCCCAGTTCATCTGCCTTGTCGAAGAGGAGCTTTTGCCCGCCTTCGAGAAGCGGCGCGACCCGGTGCTCGGACTTCCCGTCATCAATATGGGCACAATCTCCGGCGGCGACCAGCCGAGCACGGTGGCCGCTCACTGCACGGTTAAGCTCGACCGGCGCTGGGTGACGACCGAGACCATCGAGCAGGTTTTCGGCGACCTGGAAGCGATACTCGAGAGAGTCAGGAAATCGCGGCCGGGGTTGCGGACCATGATCTCCCGCGTCCCGGGCGGAATGGCGACGATGATCCACGGCCCGCTGACCATCGATCCTCAGCATCCCATAGTCAAAACCTCCCAGAAGGCCCTGGCAGACTTTGGCTTAGCGGCAGACCGGCTGACGGTTTTTCCTGCCTGGACGGACGGTGCGTTGCTCTCGCGAGAAGGGAAAATGCCGACGATCATCTGGGGGCCAGGCGAGCTCAATTATGCCCATTCTCCCGAGGAGAATATCAAACTTGCCGACGTGCATTTGGCCGCCGGCCTCTACGCAGAGGCGGCAGGGCATTTCTTGAGGCTTTGATGAAAATCAAGATTCCTCACACCTACGTCCTCCTCTTCAGCCTGATGGTGATTGCGGCCGTTACGACCTGGCTGGTTCCGGCGGGTGCCTATGATCGCGTCGTCCTGCAGGGACGAGAAGTCATCGACGCCAATTCCTACCACCCCGTGGCGGGCAAGCCGGCGGGAATTCCGGCTCTTTTTCTGTCTTTCCCCCGGGCGCTGGCTGAAGTGGCCGACATCGTTTTTTATATCTTCATCATCGGCGGAGCCTTCGGCGTCCTGAACAGGACGGGCGCCATCCAGGCGGGGATCAATTCCCTGGTCAGGCGCCTGGGAGGAAAAAGGTCTGCGCTCGTCGTCATCCTGACTCTGGTTTTTGCCCTCGGCGGCGGGAGCATCGGCATCGCTGAAGAGACGCTTGTTTTCTTGCCCGCGCTGCTGCTGCTGGCCAGGTCCTTGGGCTACGATTCGCTCCTCGCCGGCGGCATCGCCCTTGTCGGCGCGAACGCCGGGTTTGCCTCGGCTTTCATGAACCCCTTTACGGTCGGCGTGGCCCAGGGCATCGTCGGCCTGCCGCTTTTTTCCGGGCTGACATTCAGGCTGGTTCTATGGACCATCATGACTGCAGTGACCATCGCCTTTCTCGCTCGCTATGCATCGCGGGTTTATGCCAAGCCGTCCCTGAGTCTGATGCATGAGCTGGACAGGCAGCGCGAGCCGATGGGCGCGGAGGCGAAGGCGGAGAGTTACTCCGGCAAGTCCGGGGCGGTCCTCATTACCTCTCTCCTGGCCCTCGTTTTGTTGGCCGTCGGCGCGCTCCGCTGGAACTGGGGGATTCGGGAGCTCAGTGCCCTGTTTTTTGGTCTGGCCATCGTCGCCGGGGCGGTGGGCCGGTTGTCCGCGGACGAGACGGCAAGAAGCTTCATTAAGGGAGCGGCTGAGCTCACCTACGCCGGGCTGGTCGTGGGGCTGGCCAGGAGCACGCTGGTAATCCTGAGAGACGCGCAGGTCCTGGATACGATCACCCAGGCCATGGCCGCCACCATCCAGCGCTGGCCGTCCTCGCTCAGCGTGGTCGGGATCTATATCATGCAAAACCTGCTCCATTTCGTTGTCCCTTCAGGGAGTGGACAGGCGGCCGTCTCCATGCCGATCCTTGCCCCCCTCGGCGACCTGCTCAATATCACCCGGCAGACCAACGTTCTGGCCTACCAGCTCGGAAACGGCCTGACCAATGTTTTTATCCCGACCCAGGGATATTTCATGGCCGCTCTGGGAATCCTCCAGATTCCCTGGTCGAAATGGGTCCGCTGGCTGGCGCCGCTTCTTCTCATCTGGCTGGCTATCGGCTGCGGCGCGGTCCTCGTGGCCCACCTCATCCGCTGGGG
>CAZYWP010000138.1:0-7802 GCA_964651495.1 uncultured Eubacteriales bacterium
ATGGGGGCGGGTCCTGGCACGGTTCATATCCGGCGAGGCTCGGGATTGGGATTCGACGTACTTCCTCCGGCCATGCCAGAGATGCTTACCTGTTTAGGGCCCCTTCTAATTGGCTAGAAGGGGTAGGGGAAGTTAATATCACTAAGAAGAGTTCCGAAGAGCATCTCTGGGGCCCTCGCCTCTCCTCCTATGAAAATCCTCGAATAACGTTCCTGCGCCCCAAACGGAAATTTTTCTTATTGGGCAGGGGGATATTTATCCTCAGGCGACTTAGAGAGTTTATGAGAAATGTGCCTCATGCCTGCCCGCACATGCCGGAATAATCGGCTGGCCGTCTTTTTCCCGTAGAGAAAAGAATTGAGGGAGCTCAGGATTTCGGACTTCTCCCGGGAATAGGGGAACCACCAGAACTTGCGGGATGAGAAGACCGGCCGGTCGGCGCTGATGACTTTGAGATGCGTGAGTTCGGTCAAGGCCAGCTCCCCGAACAACCTCCCCCAGCCGCTCTTCTTTGTCCCCCCCCAGGGGAACTGGGGGAGCCCGACGCCGGCGTCATTGATCCAGACGATGCCGGCTTTGAGCCTTCGAGCGATCGCTCCGGCGTTTTCGAGGTCCCGGCTCCAGACCGACGCTCCCAGGCCGGAAGTCAGAGAATTGACGGCCTCCACGGCCCGGTCGATGGTCTCCACCTCCCGCACCGAGAGGGCCGGGCTCTCCGCTTCCTCGCCGGATGCCGGCGGCGCTCCCGGCCGGCCGGGAAACTGCAACCTCGGCGGCCGCCGCGCGTCCACGTCGGCCGAAGGGTCGAAAATGTCGCCCGGCCGGATCGCCCCGGTCTCCTCTTGCAGTAGGCTCACAAAACGCCGGCTGACCGAGGCATGAACAAACACCTGCTTTGTCCCGACGCAGGACCGGCCCGCCGCCGCAAAAGCGCTCCAGGCGATTCCCCTCGCCGCCCAGGCGAGGTCGGCCTCAGGGCAGACGATGGCGGCGCTTTCTCCCCCGAGTTCCAGGATGCAGGGCTTGAAATGGCGGCCGCAGATTTCCGCAATCTCGCGTCCGGTTTCGTAGGACCCCAAAAGGATGACCTTGCGGACAGCGGGGTGGGCAGCCACTTCGCGGGCGGCCTCCGGGCCTCCTTCGACCATGGTGAAAACGCCCTCGGGGAACCCGGACTCGCGGACGAGTGAGCGCAGGATTGAAGCCGTTTCCGGGCAGCGCTCCGATGGCTTGAGGATGACGGCGTTGCCGCACATCAGCCCGGCGCAGGAGGCCAGAAGCGGCAGGGAAAACGGAAAATTGGAGGGTCCGATCACGGCAAGCAGGCCCAGCGGCTCGAAAACGATGACATTGGCCTTGGTCCAGAATCCCGGCCGCAGGTAGCGGAATTTCCTCTCTTTCAGCCAGCGCGGATATTTTTTCTCAAAAAAACGGAGCATTTCGAGTGCCGCGGTGACCTCCTGACCGGCCACCTCGGTCACAGGCTTACCGGTTTCCGCGGCCACCGTCCGCATGATCTCTTCCTGACGCCGGACGATATTCCTCCTCAGCCTAGCCAAGACCCGGCCTCTTTCGGCGGGAGAAACTTTGGCCCAGGCTTCGGCCGACTTCTCCGCTCGGGCGAAAACGTCTGCGTTCATGGTTCGAGACTCGCTTCCGGCCAGAGATCTCTGGCGAACAGATCGTCGAAGGTCTCCCGTCTGCGGATGAGCGCCGCCTTCCCGTTTTCGAGCATGACGATCGCCGGACGGGGCCCGGCAAAGTTGTTCCCCAGCGAGGTGAAGTAGGCGCCCGTATCCATCACCGCGATCACGTCACCCGGGGAGAGCCGGGGAAGCATCCGTTGGGCGGCCACGAGGTCGAGAGGGGTAGGAAGGCTTCCGTAGAGGGTATACTTTTTTGCCTCCGACGCTCCCGCTTTGGTGGCGACGAAGAGGGCGTGATACTCGGCAAGCAGGAGATGTGACAGGCTCATGGCTCCGCCGTCACATATGGCGGCCGCTCTGCGCCTCCTTTCGCTGACCGATTTCACGCCCAGGAGGAGAATCTGGGAGGGTCCGCTGACGGCCCTTCCCGGCTCGACATAGATCTTCGGAACGGCAATGCCGCGGCCGCTCGCATAGTTGCGCAGCGCTGCCGCGCATGCGGAGGCGACGCCCTTGAGCAGCCCGGCATGAGAGTGGGCACGCGGTGGCTTCTGGGGTCTGTTCCAGGCGAACAGGCGGACGGCTTCCCAGATTCCTATTTCTTTCAGGGTGGAGATGTTGAACCCGCCGCCGATATCCAGGATTTCCGGGACGAGCCCCGCTTCGAGCAGGTCATCACAGAAACCCAGGGTTCTTTTTATGGCTTCCCGGTAGGGGGAGACATCCCCGATCCCCGAGCCGATGTGGAAATGGAGCCCGCGGAAGCGGACAGCGGAAGAGCCCCGGAGGATAGAAAGGGCTGCTTCCCATTCGCCGCTTCCGCGGACAAACCCGATCGGGCTGGCGGCGGTTCCCGAGGATAGGGTGAAGTCGAAGGGCCTTCGCCTCAAACCCGGGTTAATTCTCAGTCCCGCATTTGCCGTCAGGCCGAGCTCGGCGGAGGTCTTTTCCAGAGCCCTGAGCTCGGCCGCACTGTGGACGGTGATCAGCGCGGCGTCGGCTTCTACCGCCCGGCGGAGCAGGGAAGCCGGCTTGTTGGAGCCGTTAACGATGATTCGTTCGCCTCGCAGGCCAAGCCGGGCCGCCAACCGGAGCTCCGCCTCGGAAATGACCTCGGCCCCGACGCCCGCATTGGCCAGACGGCGCAGGACTTCGGGGACGGGATTTGTTTTATAGGAAAAGAATATCTCTGGCTTGAGACCCTGGCCCTGGAAGGCGTCCCGGATCGTGGTTGTTGCCCGTTGGAGCGCGGTTGCGCTCACCACGTAAAGGGGAGTGCCCATGGTCCGGGCGAGCTCCGGCAGGCTGCATCCCTCCCAGTGGAATTCGCCCCCCCGATTCTCCAGGTTCCAGCCGGCCGGGTCGATCATTTGCGGATCCTCATTCTCCGCCAAAATATGGCCATGGCTGCAAGGAGCAGAATGCTTCCGTAGGCCAGGCCGCCCAGAAGCGAGGGAACGACGGAGTGCTCGGTGAAGGCCGAGGCCATGCTCAACTGCGAGGGGAAATAGGCCGGCAGATGGCGGATGATGGCCTTGTTCTGGGCGTCGGCGTAGTAGATGGGATTCTGGAGCCAGCCGGCGTCGATATTGGCCAGGAGGACGATGAACAGGATTCCTTCCAGCTCCCGCTTGAAGACCGCGCCGACGAAGAGGCCGTAGCAGCCGTAAACGTAACCCGCCAGCATAAAGCCCAGGATGACGAGAGCCAAACGGTCGGGACGGAAAAAAAGGAGAAGAAGGAGCGCGATATACGATCCGATGACGACGATCAGGCAGACGAGGACGGCGAACTTGGAGAGGATGAGCTCCGTGGTCTTGAAGCCGCAGAGGAGCAGCCGGCGGTTGGCCGCGGCATGTTTCTGGGTGAGGTTCAGGGCGAAGAACGAGGTCAGGAGCCCCACGGCGGCCAGCCCGATGAAGATGAGGGCTTCGTGGCGCTGGCTCACCCGGATCAAAGCTTGCTGCGAGACCGAGGCCAGCTTGAAAATGATGGTCTTGTGAGTTGTGGTGAGGAGGATGACGGCGTAGAAGACGGTGGGGATGAGAAAGAGGAGGATGACGGCGATCCGGCTGCGCAGCAACTCGCGCCCCGACATCCGCCATCCGGTCCCGATGTATCTCAGGCGCATCGCAGCACCCCCTCTTTGAGCTCGACCAGAGCGTTGAACCTGGAACGGTCATAGATGAAATGCGTGACGATCAGGATGCCGCATCCCCGAGCCTTCAACTCTTCTGCATAGTCCCAGAAGTGGAGGTAGGTCTCCCAGTCGAACCCGGAGTACGGCTCGTCCAGGATCAGGAGCCCGGGCGAATGGATGAGGGCCAAGCAGAAGTTGAGCTTCTGTTTCGTCCCCCCGCTCAAGGTGGAGACCAGCCTGTTTTCGTAGGCTTCGAACCGGAACCTCCGGAGGAGCGTTCCTTTTATCTCCTGCCAGCCGGGAGAAAATCCGCTTCCAGTCAGTCCATAGGCCGCGGCGAAGTAGTTGAAGTTCTCCCGGATGGTCAGGGTTTCGAACACCAGCAAATCCTGAGGACAGTAGCCGGCCCTCGCCCGGGCGTCGACGGCGCCGGAATTCGGCCGGAGAAGTCCGACGATGATCTTGAGCAAGGTCGTCTTGCCCGAGCCGTTCTCACCGACGATCCCGGCGACTTCGCCCCGCCGGATGCGGAAGCTGACGTCCCTCAATACCCGGTTCCGGCCGAAGGACTTCGAAACGTTACGGACGTCGAGCACGATTTGATCAGCATCGCTTTTGGATATAGTCACCATGAGCCGATCCTTTTCCAGTGATAGCTGGCGATGAAGAAGACGAGCCCGCTCACCGCCAGAAGAACCGGGAGAAGGGGAAGGCTCCGGACCGCCGCTTCCAGGCTCCAGGGGCGCGGGGAAAACGGGCCGGCGCCGGGGGAGAGCAGGAAGAGCATCGCCACTCCGACAAGAAACATTACGGCGCAGCTCAGATGTCCCTCGTTGAGGCACTCGAGGATGGAATACCGCCTCTCGCGGGTGAATTCGATAAAGCCGCGGCCGACCGGATAGAGGAGGAAGACGAGAGCGGTTAGAAACCCGGCCGGGAGCGGGAAGTTGGCCAGGAGGTTGACCGAGATGAAGAGGACCAGTCCCTCGACGGCGGAATACAGCGGCGCGGGGTGCCGCAGGGACTGCGGTCCGCCGTTCAGGCGGACGACCTTGGCCTCCGGATTATGATAGACGATGCCGTGGGTGGTGGAGCGCTTGCCCCAGCAACAGCCGTAGGTCAGGCAGCCGATCCGGCCGAAGGCGTAACCAATGAACATCCCCCGGACTACAATATCGAGGACCATCAGGGGTGAATAATGGAAGACGATCCCAAAAATGAGACAGGCAAAGACCAGGCCGAAGAGAGCCCCGAAAGAGACGAACCCCACCTGCCGCGCTCCCCAGCGCGGCTGTCTCACGACCTCTCTCCAGTGTCCGAGCCACCAGAATGCCCGGGCGAAAAACGCCCCCAGCAGGGAGGCGCCGACGAGAAAGACGGACACGTATTTTTTTTCGACGCCCTGGACGATGAAGAGGCCGCTCGTGTGGAGCATGAAGATAAATGACCCGAGGGTGACGAAGATTCCGTAGCTCACCAGGATGAGGTTGCCGCGGCGGAAGAAGACCGTCCAGTCGGCCAGCCGGTTGAGCCGGGGGAGGAGCGCCGGGAGCGCCGGATGGAAAGCTGCGGCGATCGGGCGGGAAATCGTCCTTGGAATGAGCAACGGCGTCCTCTTTTTGTACTCGGCATAGTCCTCCCCGTAGCGGGCGCAGAGCACGGGTTCCTCGTAGAACAGGGCATACCCGACCCAGCCGAAGATGAGGAGGGGAGTGCTGAAGGCGAGAGACCAGAAGGACCTCAGCAGAGCGGCCAGGCCGGCAAAGGCGGCCGTGTAGCCGAGGTAGATCGGATGGCGCAGACGTTTATAAATTCCGGTCGAGACGAACCGGCCCGGCGGAAGATGGGAAATGGGCAGCCCCTTGCCCCGGACCCAGAGTTGTCCCATGCTCAACAGGGTGAAGGCCAGGCCGAGCCCTAAGAGTGTCAGGCCGGACGCCTGCAGCCCGTCTGCGGCTTCGATCCGGACCGGAACGAGAGCGTCCATCCGGAAGCCCAGAGAGAGGAGAAAGCCCGGGAGCAGAACCCAGAAGACCAGGACGTAGACGGCGACGGTCGAAGCGACCGACAGCGGAGATCTCTTTTGCCCCCGCACGGCTACTCCTTTACAGGAGATTGACCTCTTGGAGTGAGGAGGTCGAAGTACCATTTTTTCAGGTTGAAGCGGCTCATGCTGTCTTCTCTATCCTCCAGGCCCAATCTAATTTCCTGACCTCTCGGAGTTGTCAAAAGGGTGTCAAGGGTTTGTTAATAAGCTGTCAATATCCAAAAATGCGTTGATCTTGCGGGAAAAAAAGGCTAAAATTGACTTGCTCGGTGCCTTGGGTTTGAGAATTTCGGCCGGCCGCCGAGGCGAGGCTGTCTTTATGGAGGATGGGGCGTGGAGCGCTGTTTTCTGATCAAACAGGGCGGAGGGGACTGATGCCCGGCGGGAAGAGCTGGGAAGTCTGCCTCTGCTCGGATTTCCCCGACTTTGAGGTCTGGTGCAAGAATTTCCGTTCCTACCGCCGGGCCCGCCGCTTCATGAGAAAAAATCTGCAAAAAGATGAGGACTTCTACTGCGGGACCATCTCCAACGAGGAAAACTCAGTCTTCCAGGTGTTTTACTGGAACGGCCGCGCCATCATTCCCTGGGACCAGCCCTATGCCCTCCTGCGCCGGCAGGCCCGCCGGCTCGAGAAGAATAAGCATGGTCCGACTTATTTTATAGAAACGATAGAAAAACTATAATAATTTTGACTTTTCCTGTAAAATAGGCTGAACTATGGGATCACGTTCGGAAGAGAGTCTGCTATGAAGATTCGGTATCTCAACGGCCGAAGGCTTTACCTTGCCTTTCTAGCCGGTGGGAATGCGGTCATCCAGGACCAGGAATACCTGAATAAGATCAACGTTTTCCCCGTTCCGGACGCCGACACGGGGACCAACCTGGCCGCCACCATGCGCTCGATCGCCGAGTCGGCCGTGGCCAGCAAGTCGCTGAAGGGTACCTTCCGGTCCATCGCCGACGCGGCGCTGGCCGGCGCCAGGGGAAACAGCGGGCTGATTTTCGCTCAGTTCGTCCATAGCCTGAGCAGGGAGATCGAGCACGATCAGCGCCTGACCGCCAGGGCCTTCGCCGATTCCGTCCGGCGGGCCGTTCAGTCGGTCTACCGGGCCATTCTTTCCCCGGTCGAGGGGACGATGCTGACCGTCATGCGGGAATGGGCCGAGGCGGTCCATCAGCGGGCGGCCAAGACGGCCGACTTCGTGGAGGTGCTCACCTATTCGCTCCATGCGGCCAATGAGTCGCTGAAGGACACGCCCAAGAAGCTTTCGGTCCTGGCCAGGGCCGGCGTGGTCGATGCCGGGGCCAAGGGGTTCGTCGACTTCATCGAGGGCGTGCTGCACTTTACCCGGGCCGGTAAACTCCGCCACATCCCCAGAGCGGTTCCGCTGGCCCCCGAAATCGAACACCGCGTCCACTCTTTCAAAAGGGAAATCACCCACCGGTACTGCGCCGAGGCCCTGCTTCAAGGGAAGAACATGGACCTGGAAAAAATCCGCAGCCTTGTCCAATCGTTCGGGGAATCGGCCATCGTCGCCGGCTCGGAAGAGAAGCTCCGCCTGCATGTCCACACCAATTCGCCCTCGGACCTTTTCTTCCGCCTCATAGATTTCGGCCCGATCGTCCAGATCAAGGTGGACGACATGCGCCGCCAATACGAGGCGAGCCACAGCCGGAAATGGCCGATCGCGCTGGTCACGGATTCGGCCTGCGACCTCCCCCTGGAGTTCATCGAGGACCATCAAATCCAGGTGATCCCCTATAACCTCTCTTTCGGCGAGACACTCTTCCTCGACAAGCTGACCATCACTCCGGAGCAATTTTACACGCTCTTGAAAACGCGCCGGGACCATCCCAAGACCGCGCAGGCCTCGGTGGCCACGGTGCAGAGCCTGCTCTCCTTCCTCTCGACCCACTATGAGTCGGTCCTCCTCTTCAGCATCTCCGACAAGCTCAGCGGAGCCTGCGC
>CAZYWP010000139.1:0-7491 GCA_964651495.1 uncultured Eubacteriales bacterium
ACGCGCTGGGCGACAGGCTTCCCACTTGAAGGCCTTCTATGGCGATTCCCATCTTGCTTAGGACCTGTTTTGCCTTATTGATATCGGCCGCGCTTTGCCCGCCCGCGGACAAAGTGAATGCCCCCAAGAATCCCAGAATCAAGAGGATTGAGACGTAAAAGGACTTTTTTTCTAGGCGATTCATTTTCCCCTCCCTGTGACCGATTTTTCCTTGTCTTTGAAGAAAGGATCAAGATAATTTGCAGCCGATATATTCCAGCAAGCACCAGCCTTTGCAAGCCCATCTCAAAATGACAATTAAATTGCAGTCACTTCTGCAACTCAAATAATCCGAATAGCACCCGGCGGCCGTCGCGGACGAGATGGACGAAGCACCATTATATTCCCCGGAAGAAGTGTCTGAATTCGGCCCGGACATCATTCCGGCTGCTTCGGACGGGGGTTCCGGGTCCGGCTGCTTGTTGAAGACCTCCGGATACATCTGTTTCATCCGGCTGAGTCCTTCGGTGGAAAGAAAGCTCTTGTATTTCTGCAGCTCGGCGGAAGAAAAACTCAAGAGCAGCGATCTGTCTGGGACGATCTTTGCCGCTTTGGCCTGGCTCTGGATCGACGTGAGCTTTGAGTGCAGTGACTTCACCCTTCGCTGATGAGATGTCAGGAGGTCAACGAACTGTCGATTCATCTGTTGGTCCTTGGAAGCTTCTTCATCCAGCACATTCATCTTTTCCGGATACTCATCGAGAACCCTGTTGATGTCCACATCGTCTTCAACCGTGATGATTTTCCTTGTGTCGACGTTGTTGACAAGCGACTCGAGCCGGCCGAGCATTCCATCAAGATCATCCTTCTGCCTGGAAAACTGTGGCTCATTGTTTGTCCCGTTGCCGCCGGGAACTCCTGCATCGGCCGCAAAAAACACCAGACAAAAAGCAACCATCCAAAAAGCGACTTTTTTAAACATCGGACCTCCGTTCCGGCATTGAAATCGGCGTGTCTTTGATTGACAGCCTTCCGTTAAGAAGAGGTTCAAACGGGCTTTAGGCTCTCACTTTTCTCCCCTCTGGAGCGAATATTTTTTGCACAAAACGCGAAAATCGCTTAAAATAATGGGAAAATCGCTTCCTCAGATGGCCCATTCAAGTCAAAAAGCCGCGGCGGTCGAAGAGACCATCGAAAAATTCACTTATCTCATCCGCGCGGCCATCCGTAAGACCTGCCCCCGTATCGGCAAGCTCGATATGGATGACATCGAGCAGGAGGTCAGGATTTCCATCTGGAAAGAAATTCGAAAAAGTGAGAAGGAAATCCGCAATCTCGGCTCTTATATATGGAGAGTGACTTACACGACCACGAGCAAGGTGATGAAACGCCTGAGTGAGCACAGAAAAGAGCTGATCAACGTCCAGGAGGATTGCCGGCCGATGGAGGAGGCCTTCCTGACTCCCGAGAGAAATGGGCCGGACCATCACTATCAAAACGAGGAACTCCTGCGGATCGCCCGGGAATCCGTCGACTCGCTGATCGATTCCCGGCGGCAGGTCGTCAGGCTCTACCTCACGGGTATGTCAACCGATGAGATCACGGAGTATTTCGGCTGGAGCGACGGAAAGGCCAGGAACCTGCTCAGCCGCGGGCTGGCTGACCTGCGGCTGAAGCTCCGCGAGAAGGGCATAGAGCTGGAGGGATAAGGGAAAGGGATTGCAGGGAGAAGGATGATGAAATTGCGGGACGAGGACCTGAAAAAAATATATCAGAGACCGCGCGGAATGAAGCCGGAGGGAAAAGCCGCCTGTCCCTCCGAGGATGACATCTTGAAATCCTTCACCCCGGAGATGAGCGAAGAAGAGAAACTCCGCATCGCCGACCATGTGACCGAGTGCGGCGCCTGCCGTTGGAAATTCGAGGCGGCAAGGGAAATGCTGAAAGGGGCCAGGGCGCTTGCCGCTGAACTTGAAGGCCAGGCTCTCTCCGAGAATGAAACTGCCGAGCTCCATCAACGGGCCCTTGAGAAAATCCGAAAACTGGAGGGGGGCTCGGAAAAAGAGGGAAAAAGGAGTTTTTCTGACAACCTGAGGAGCTTCTTTTTCCAATATCGGTACGCCTCCGTAGTTGCCGGCCTAGTTATGGTCGCCCTGGCCACCTGGCTCGTCCTGAGATCCCCTCAAGCCGGCCGTGACGATGTCATGAGAGGAAGGGAAGGGCTCGTCATCGCGCTGGAAACGCCGCGGGGAGTCCAGGAAAAAGCACCGGCGCTCTTTCGCTGGCGGTCTTCCCGGGAGGGAGGAGAGGCCGAGGTCAGGGTCCTGAATGAAGAACTGGATGTGATCTGGACTTCCGGGAGGGTCCGGATGACCCCTATCGAATTTCCCGCCTCCTTAGCGGAGATCATTAAGAAAGATGCGGTCTATTACTGGAAAGTCATCGTCTATCAGGATGACGGACGGATCGACGAATCAGACCTGCAGGAATTCAGGATGAAAAGCTAAAAACCCGACGGTCTTTTTTATTTTCCCAGATGGATCGGAGCATCTGAATCTCCGTTCAGGACAAAAGCCGCCCAGAAGAACGGATGGTTGTAATTTGACCCGATCATTCTGACCTTGGCCAGCTGCAGGGCTTCATCCGGGCTCCTTCCCCGACCGATGGATTCATAAAAATAGCCCATGAACTCTGCCGTGGACTTGTCGTTGATATTCCACAGGGCGGCCAGCACGGAACGCGCCCCCGCATGGAGGAAAGCCCGTGCCAGCCCGCTGACGCCCTCGCCTTTCTCGAGCCTTCCCTTGCCTGTCTGGCAGGCGGAAAGGACAACCAGATCGGCATGGATTTGCGAATGCCAGATCTCCCGGGCCTGGAAGAAACCGTCTTCCCGCGGGTCCTCGTCCAGGCTCAAGACCAGGGCCGACTTCATGGCAGTTCTTTCATCGAGAAGCCCGTGGGTGGCGAAGTGGATGATCTTGAAGTCGCCCAAGGAGATTTCCTTCAGTTTCTCCTCCTTGGCTTTCTCCCTGGTGTAGATGTCTTTTGAACCGGCCTTCAAAACCCGCGATATCCTCTTGACTTCTTCTCCGGTGTGGGGAAGAGAATACAATTCAAACCCCTGTGCCAGATAGAACTCTCTCAGGAGCTCATCACTGCTGACCGGCGTGCGGGATTTCTGCCCCAGCTCATAGACCGGGTCGGCAAAGGCCAGGAGCGCCTTCTGCGGCTCCGCCTCCTGCCTTCTCTCCAGGAGAGAGAGGAGCGAGGAGGCCGAAGGTGCATAAGAAACGCGGTAATCCTGGGCTAAAAAGCGGCTTTTGTCGCCTTGCCCGTCTCCTTGCGCCCGAGAATCCTGAATAAGGGCCTCAAACGGAAGATAGTGCAGGCCCCCGTCGGGGACGATGATCAGCCTTTTTACTGAAGCCATCCGTCCAGCCACGGGGCCGAGCAGTTCCCGATAAAGGCTTCTTCCTGCCGCATGGGCCTGGAATTTTCCCTCTCCTTTCTTAGAGAGCAACTTCATATAATCAGCTGTTTTCTCCAGCAAGGTCCTCCCATCGGGCAAGGGATAAACGGAGAAATCCCTCTTGGTCAGGAAAAAAAGCAGGGATCCTTGCTCAGCGATGAAATACTCGATGAGCGCCGTCTGTTCGTCCGGAAGAGCCGCTTGAACATCCTCCGGAGAGGCTGTTTCCGGCGAAACCAACCGGGCGAAGGCTGGATTGTCCTGCCGCATTCTCTGGACGAAGAGGTCGTAATCCGTTTCGGCGGTCTCCAATTTCTTGAGCAGTTCTTCTCTTTTTGTTTCCGTCAACCCCGGTTTCAGGAGATCCGTATGGAGAGCGGAAATGGCCTGTCTGATTCCGTTTTCCTCGTCGCGCTGGTCGAGAGTCAACCCGGCGCGCAGGTTGATCTTGGCCTCCTCCAGGCTGTCCAAAAACGCCCGCGCCCTGGCTTTCTCGACAAGGGCGAAGCCTTCTCTGTCATAACCGGCCTGAGGGTTCTTCAGGTGGCCGGCGAAAAGAACGCGGACGGCCTTTTCATACGCTTCTATCCTGCTGCCCAGAAATCCGGCCCTTTGCGCCTCCGTCTGAAGCTGTCCCCTGAGTCCTTCGATCGCCTCGATCGACTTGCGGTAATTGGCCAGGGCGTTTTCCTGCTCTCCCAGTCTTTCGTGGACTTCACCGAGGTACAAATAGGCCCGCCATAATGAATTGCGCAGGCCGATGGTTTGAACATGAGAAAGCGCCTGGACCAAAACAGGCAGAGCAGCCGCCGGGTTGTCCAACCTGGAATAAAAATATCCCCTGTTGAGCAAGGCCAGCACTCTGACCTCCTGGCTGCCGATTTCCTCGGCTATCCTGAGCGCTTCTTCACTCTGAACCAGCGCCGCTTGGCAATTCTCCATTTTTCCCAGAGCCCAGGCCGCATTGTTCAATCGATTGGCGAGAGAATTCTTGTCTCCGGTCTGCCGGGCGATGACGATTGCCTGCTCTAGATAAGCAAGAGACCGGGCGTAGTCTTTTTGTCGGGCATAGACATTGCTGATATTATTGAGGCCGGTTCCCTCGCCGGACGTGTTTCCGCTCTCCCGCCACATTTTCAAAGCGAGATTATAGGACTCCAGCGCCTTGTCAAAATCGCCCGTCGCCTCGTGGATCAGCCCGATATCATTGAGACAGCCCGCTTCGTTGGCTTTGAATCCGAATTCCCTGATGATCTTTAAAGCTTGATGAAAATGGTCCAGCGCCTTGGCGAAATCTCCGGTCGTCCAATAGAGGTCTCCGATGCTCTGCAGGGTGATGGCCCGGTTGTGATGATCTCCCACCTCTTGCGAAATTCCCAGCGCTTTCTTATGAAACTCAACCGCCTCGGCGTAGTTCCCTCTCGACCGATGGACAGAGGCGATGTCGGTCCAATAGCGTCCCTCTGCTCCCTTATCGGCGAACTCGCGGGCCAGTCCGAGAGCCTCCATGTAATATTTCATGGCTTGGGGATAATCGCTCTGACGATAATAGGTAAACCCGATGCCCCTGAGCATCGAAGCTTCGTGGAGACGCTGGCCCGCCTCCCGGTCATTCTCAAGAGCCTGGAGATAATATTCCCTGCCTCTGATCACGTTGCCGAGATAACAGTTCATCAGTCCGCAATTGCCCAGGAACCTGGCCCGTTCCGCTCTGTTCTCATATTTCTCATTTGTCTTCAAGGCCTGCTCATAATACTCCAGGGACTTGGCGAACCGGCCGCGCCCCCAATAATAGTTGCCGATAGTGTTCAGGTGTTTTGCCTCCTCGGCGAGGGGGGCCGTCCTCCGGGCGGCATTCAACGCTTTTTCATAGGACGCCAAAGCGAGCGGGTAGTCCTTGATCTTGAATTCATAGAGGACGCCGAGCCCGTAATGAAGAAACGATTTCTGCGCTCCCTTCTCCGCACTCTCGCTGAAATATTTTTTTAATCCGTCCCATTCCGGCGTCCTCGACATCATCACCAGATAATAATACGGCCAGATGAAATCGGCTCCCGCCTCAATGGCCTTCTTGTAATATTCTGCAGCCCCGGCGAAATCCTGGAGCTCGGCGTGGCAGATGGCCAGGCCGTAAAATAAAAACGGGTCTGCTCCTTTTCTGTCGATGAGCCGCCGGAGTTCCCCGATCGCGGCCTCGAGCTTCCCCTCTGCTTTGGCAGCACGGGCATAATCGGGATAGATTTCATAAAAAGAGGGGTAGCGCTCGATAAATTTACCGCTTTGACGGAGAGCTTCCCCGTGCTTTTTCTCCGCCAGGAGTCTTCTGATCTGGAAATATTCCTGAAAGAGATCACTGGCCTCCGCTCCGCTTCCTGCCTGAAGGGAAATTCGTTCTGCGGGCAGGAAAAGACTACAGACGACGAAAAAGAGACAGGCACTGATTATGGGCCTAAAAAGCCTGGACACTCCGCACCCTTCCTTCATCTCCGCTTCCATGCGATCAGAAGGTCTCGACAGATTGCCAACAGGGAATTCATGCCTGCGGTTTGAACTCGATTCCCTTCGAAATCTCTTTTTTTATAACACAGCAAAATCGCCGGGTCAAATCCACAAAAACGGGTGTAAGCAGATCTTTTTATGTGATTCTAACGGGCGCAGGATGCCACCCTCAGCCCCCGCACCCCAGGGAACCAGTCCCGTCGGTTCCCCCCGTCTCCGACGGGTCCCCCCTCCGCTACGGGGTCTCTAGGGCGGCATCCTGCGCCCGTTATTATGAAGATCACATAATTGGAAATGCTTCCAACCCGGGTATACACCTGGAACGCGGTCTGAAATTGACCCCCGGGTTTCCCCTGTGATATAAGGGGAGCCTGTTAAAACCAAGCATCCGCAGCGATGACTCTCTCCGTTTCAAACCAGGCCGTAGGGAAGGGGAATCGTCATGAAAAGACGCGAGTTCATTAAATCATCGACCGTGGCCGGAGGATCCATCGCTCTAATCGGAAAACCAGGCCCTAACCCGGGGCCTGGATCGTCCTCTATGATCGAAGATGTGGTCCCGGAGCCCCCCGCCAGACGAAGGCTTCCCGACCTCGAGCCGGCCCGCTGGATCTGGTACCCGTCGGGGCGCTGTCTGCCCAACACGTTCGTGCTGTTCCGGCGCGAACTCCCCCTGGAGGGAAAGCCCAAGCACGCTACCGGCTGGATCAGCGCCGAGAGCCGGTACAAGCTCGAGGTCAACGGTCGCCGGGTCCAGTGGGGGCCGGCGCCGGCCGACCCGAGATGGCCCGAGGCCGACCCGCTGGATTTGACTGCCGCGTTGGATGCTGGCCGCAACGTCATCGGCGTCACCGTCCTTTACTACGGCCACGGCGACGGGACGGCACCGTTCGGCAAGCCCGGGTTCCTGTTCTGGCTCGAGGTCGAGTCCGGGGACGGGAATATCGTCAAGGTCGTCTCCGATTCGCTCTGGAGAGCCCACCTGGCGCGGGCCTGGCGTCCGGGTCAATACAAACGCTGGTATCTCCGCGCCCTGCAGGAAGAGTTCGATGCTAACCTCTACCCTTATGGATGGACGACGCCGAATTTTCGGCCGGACGAGCAATGGATCGAAGCCATGCCGCTCGAGGGTTCGCCGAACAGGCCGGCCTTATCCACGAACTACTACGAGTACGTGAACGACCTCCTGGAGAGCCCGCCGGAGGCGGAGCTCCGGCCGCGGAGCATCCCCCTGCTCGAGGAAAGCCTGGTCCCGGTCAGACGCCTGGCCGAGTCGACGTGGCTCGAGTGGCGCCGGACGCCCCAGGAATATTTCGAAGTCCGCCCCCCCAACGCCTTCACGGCGACCCGCGCCGCCAGCGCCGCCGAGACCGCGCCGGGCCAATGGCAGCTCATCATGAACGGCCAGCGCGCCGCCGTCCTGACTTTCGAGCTCGAGGAGCAAGTGGTGGGGTGGCCGTATTTCACCATCGAAGCCCCGGCGGGGACGACCGTCGAGCTTCTCGTCCACGAGGCCCACGAGGTCGGCGGCCCTCCCCTTCTCA
>CAZYWP010000140.1:0-2052 GCA_964651495.1 uncultured Eubacteriales bacterium
CACTCAGGGATCAATGGGCGGCAGATACAATATCGAAAGGCGATGATCGAGATCGCGGAGAAGTATCCGGTGAGGTTTAAAGGCGGCCCCGTTTTCTACCCGGGCGCTAATCCTTCGCTGACCCACACCGCGGACGGTCCGTTCGGCGTGGCCGGCGACCTGATGGGGAAAACCGAGGCCTTCATCGCCGTTGCCGAGCGTCCCGATTTCGTCCGGGAGCTGATGCGGATCGTCACCGCCAAGATGATCGAATATCTCGATTTCTGCTGGGAGGAAGAAAGTCTCCCGGCGCCGCGCGATTTCGCCTGGACGGATGACCTGGCCGTATCGCTCTCGGCCGGAACTTATCGCCAACTGGTGCTGCCGTTCGAAAAGGAACTCCGGTTTCATTTCGACGGCCGAGTGAGCCTGCACATGTGCGGCCGGACCGATCATCTTCTCCGGATCTTCATCGACGACCTGCGGATCCACGAATTCCAGGGTTTCGGCTACGAGGTGGACCTGGATCGGATCGCCGCGGTCATGGGCGGAAAGGTGGTCCTTCTCGGAAACGTCAACCCGATGCTGATTCATTCGGGGACGCCGGCCCGAGTGCGGGAAGCGACACGCCGGGTGATCGATGTTCTCGGTCCCCTGCGGGGGCTCATCGTCCAGGATGGCAACAACATCCCGCCCCGATCCCCGCTCGAGAACATCAACGCCTTGATGGAGGCCGCTGAGACATATGGCCGATATAAATAAGAATCGGGAATTCCTTCAGCGGCTGTGGCGGCTGGAGAACGAGGAACGGCCGGCGTTCCTAATCAGCTATGTCGGGCCGCGGGTGAAGGGCGGCCGGCCGGTCCGCTCGGCGCTCTTCTCGACCGAGGGAGAAGACTCGGTCCGCGACCGGCTCCTCGACCCCGCCAAATTCCTGAAGGCACAACTCGCCGAAATCGAAGACCAGATGGCGCTCGAGGGAGATTTCGTGCCCTGCCTCTGCCCGGCGTTCGGCGTTGTCAACATCCCGGCGGCCTTCGGCTGCGAAGTCGTCTGGTGGGAGGATAATTTTCCTTCCGTCAGGCCGCTCTGCCTCGACGCCCCGGAAAAAGTCTATGAAATTTCGAAACCGTCGCTTTCCTCCGGGGAGATGGGACGCATCCTGGATTACACGCGGTATTTCATTGCCGAGACAGGCGGCCGTTTCCCGATCCGCCTGACGGATATCCAGGGTCCGCTCGATTCGGCCGCCCTGATCATGGGGCATACCGAATTTCTTTCGGCCATCAAGACAAATCCCCTCGAAGCGCACCATCTCCTCCACATGATCACTGACTTCACGATCGAGTGCGCCAGGGCGCAGCGCGAAGTTGTCCTGGGCGGCGGCGCCGAGTTCGTGCCCAGCCTTTTCCAGCCCTGGATGCCCGATGGGTTCGGCATTTCGGTCTCCAACGACGCCTGCGTCATGATCTCGGCCGAGGAGCATGATGAGTTCTGTATCCCCTACCTCAACCGGATCTCGGAGGCATTCGGCGGGCTGTACATCCATTCCTGCGGCAATTGGCTGCACCAGATGCCGAGCCTGGAGAAAGTGAGAAACCTGCGCGGGCTCGAATTCGGCGTCACCGAGACGCCGTTTGAGCCGGTCGCCGAGCGCTTCGGCGGCCGCGTCGTCCTGGCCTGCCGAGTCGGCCTCCACCGGGAGGTCAAATTCGCCGGGATGGCGGATTACGTCAGGAAGTTGATGCGGGCGAAAAAGACCAGCCGCGGGCTGTTCATCAATGTCGATATCACTAACGGCCTGATCGACGACTCCTGGCCCGAGACCGACCTTGACGAGATCTATTCGCTTCTCAGCCCTGACGATCGGTAAAATACGGCCCAAATTCCTTGAATTGAAGGGCTCAGGTGTCATTAAATAATGAAGGCAGGTAATAATATGTTAGGACCTATGGCGCCAGGTGACATATCCGGAGCGTTTGACCGGATCGCAGGGGTCGGCGACTGGCAGACCGAGGATGAGACACTCACCGTCTCGCTTCTAACAGAATCGGGAAAGACGGCCGTCCTCAA
>CAZYWP010000140.1:2152-7476 GCA_964651495.1 uncultured Eubacteriales bacterium
ATGAGACACTCACCGTCTCGCTTCTAACAGAATCGGGAAAGACGGCCGTCCTCAAATTCCGCGCCGAATATCCGGAGATCTGGCGAATAACTCTTTTTCCGCCCGGCGGATCGTCCGATCACAGGGACCCCCTCGTCGCGCGACCCGTGCTGACGCCTGTCCCTATGCAGGTTGAGAGAACCGAGGCCGCTCTCCGGGTCACCGGCGCCCGGCTCGTCCTGGAGTTAAATTTTCGGCCCTGGGCGATGCGTTTCGTGGATGCCGACGGAAGGGAGATATTCGGCGAAAATCCGTCCGATGTCGACGGTTTGGGCCGGCCCATGGTCCCTTCACTTGGGTTCGTCGAGCAGAAAGGAAAGATCGCCCGGATCAGCGAATCTTTCCGACTCCATCCCGGCGAGCATCTTTTCGGGCTGGGCGAAAAATTCACCAGGCTCGACAAGACCGGACAGCGCATCATCTCCTGGACCCAGGATGCGCTCGGCTCGACGAGTGAACGCTCCCATAAGAACATTCCGTTTCTCTGGAGCAGCCGGGGATACGGCCTGTTCATCGATTCGTCCGCCCGCATCTTCTGGGACTTGGGCTCGACATCCTGCCAATCGGCTACGGTGTCCGTCGAGGACCGAATCCTGGACTTCTATCTGATTTATGGCCCACCGCCCGCGAGAATCCTGGAGCGGTATGCAACACTCACCGGCCGTGCCCCGGTGCCCCCGAAATGGACCTTTGGCCTGTGGCTCTCCTCCGGCGGGACATACCGGACGCAACAGGACATCGGCAAGCTTGTCCACGGCCTCGAAGTGCACGAGCTTCCCGCCGATGTCATCCACGTCGATCCCTGGTGGATGAAGGGACGCAAGTACTGTGACTTCCAGTGGAACAGCGAAACGTTTCCGCGGCCGGAAGCGCTGATCGAAAGCCTCCACCGCCGCGGACTGAAGCTCTCCCTCTGGGAGCATCCCTACATCTCGGTGGAAAGCGATTTGTTCGCCGTCGGAAGGGAAAAAGGCTATTTTATCAGGCGGCCCGACGGCGAAGTCTACATCATCGATTACGGGCTCTCGCTGGCTCCCCGTCCCGACGGCCGCGTGCGGCTCGCGGAAGAGGACGATTCCTGGAACGCCCGCGTGGCCATCATCGATTTCACCAACCCGGAGGCGGCGGCCTGGTATAAGGAATTGCACCGGCCGGGCCTGCGGATGGGGGTGGATGTCTTCAAGACGGACTTCGGTGAGGATATTCCGGAGGACGCGGTCTTCCATAACGGCCAGACAGGAGCCACGATGCACAACCTCTATCCCCTGCTCTATAACCGGGCCGTCTTTGAAGTCACTCAGGAAGAAAAGAGCGAGGGGGTTGTCTGGGCGAGGTCGGCCTTCGCCGGAAGCCAGCAGTATCCTCTCGTTTGGTCGGGAGACCCGGCGGCGGACTTTGCCAGCCTGGCCTGCACGATTCGAGGCGGCCTGTCCGCCGGAATGTCGGGCCTCCCCTTCTGGTCGAACGACATCGGCGGCTATCGCGGGACGCCGTCGGCCGAGCTCTACGTGCGCTGGGCGCAGTTCGGCCTCTTCTGCTCCCACAGCCGGATGCACGGCGACGGCCCGCGCGAGCCCTGGCACTTTGGAGAAGAAGCCCTCGAGATCGTCCGCCGCTATGCGCACCTGCGCTACGAGCTTTTCCCCTATCTTTACAGCGCGGCTTTTGAGGCCGGGTTCAAGGGCCTGCCGGTCATCCGCGCCCTTCCCCTCGCCTTTCCCGATGACCCAAATGGGTATGATAAGGATTTCGAGTACCTGATCGGGCCGTGGATCCTGGTGGCGCCGGTCGTCGAGCCGGGCGGGAAATGCGCTCTTTATCTCCCAGAAGGCGGGTGGTTCGATTACTGGACCGGCCGATCCCATGAGGGGCCGAAAACTCTCCAGTTCGAAGCGCAGCTCGACCTCCTGCCCCTCTACGTCCGGGGCGGAGCGGTCATCCCGAAAATGCAGCGCGCCTGGCGGATTCCAGAGGAGCGGATCGACCCGCTCATCGTCGAGGTCTGGCCGGAGGGGACTTCCTCCTATCTTTTTTATGAGGACGAGGGCGTCACAGAGTTCAGATGCCGCAGCGACCGCAAGGAGCTGGAGTTCGAGTGGTCGGGTCCTCTCCCGCGGAAGGTCATCCTCCATTTCCGGGGCATCAAGAAACCGGAAAAGGCCGAGTTGACGACCAAAGAAGAACCCGGCAAGGTTTATGAAATGGAAGGGATGAGGTTGAGGAAGACCTACGTGCTGGCCATTCCCGAAACCGCCTCCGCCAAGCTCAGGATGGCCTTCTGATCGGGGCAGCCCGCTCTAGTCAAATCGGTCATCAAGGAGGTCGGGATCGCGCTGAAGATCATGAACCAGATCAAGCCATCGGCTTTTTTAGGAGTCATTGGAACTACCTCCTCCGATCATTGTCAGAACGCATAAGGAGGATTGAAGAGGATGTCAATCGGAGGGGGAAGGGGAAGGCGGAGGGGAAGGGAGGTCATTCTTTTTGAATAGGATGAGCGTGATGAAATAGCCGCCCCCGGGAAGGACGGGGTTGCGTCCGAACCAGACGCCCAGGCCCGCCTCTTGGAAGGACGGGGAATAAACGCCGCTGAGCTTGATCGAGTCGAGGTCGAGAGTCGCGGCCGTAATGAAATTGACGGCGACCTCGCCCAGCAGCTTCGCCGGCGAGGGCGGAGTCTCCAGCCCGGCCTTCTTTTCGGAGTATAAACGCGCGACCCTATCCGCCTCGGGGATGAACACGAGGGGATCGAGCCCCCTCACGGCCCGGGCTTCATTGATCCGGCGCTTGAGACCGGCTTCGGCTTCCCCGGCCGAAACGGGGACGACGGAGCGCACGAAATCCTGGGTCAGGTAATAGCCTTTGTCGGGTTCATAGACGACGCCGATTCCGATCCGGTCGTATTCGGGCCTGAGGATTTCGGTCTTGTGTCGCGGGCTGTCCATGAGGGTCTTGTGGATGAAGTCGGGCGCAAAGGTCTCGGAAAAAACCACGTTTTCCCCCCCTCTGTCGTAAAAGAACCCCGCATCCATCAACCGCCCGCCCAAGGATTTCCCGGACGACGATAAATGAGAGAGGTTTCCCATCCTCGCCATGTCACGGCTGTGGGCGCGGGCCAGCTCCGAGAGCTCCGGGGACAGCTCGAGGGCATTGAGGCCGCGGCTCTCCCTTTCGGCGTTGAGGAGCTCGTAGATGCGGGCCTCGATGAGCACCGATATGGCCGGATTGTCTTGGGGAGGCGAGCCGGCGGCGAAGAATGATACCAGGATGGCGACGATCGGCGCCATGAGCAAAACACCCGGCGGCTTCAACATGGTCTTCCGTCCGCTCATACTGCATCCAACGATAAAGCACATTTTATGTCAAGAACGTTTTATCCCGGAAGACCGAAGATTTCAACCCGGAAGGCGGGTTGGATATCCATAGTCGTGTAAAAGAGTCTTACAACCCAAGAAAGTGTGTGTATTCCACTGCCTTGACATCTCCTAAGTCGTGATTTATGCTTCCTCACGATGGTTAGAAAGGGGTAATCGAGGCGAAAATGCGCCCGGCGATGAGGCGAGCCGCCGGTCATGTGCCTCCCTGGCAGGGGCAGAAAGAGAGGCAGCGATGAGAAGAATGTTCGTCGCCGGGTGCGTTTGGATCAGCATTTTTTTTCTCGCCTTGGCTGTCTTAGCCCAACCGCAGCTCCCGGGCCGTTTCCCGGGCCAAGGGATTGTGGTCGGCCTGGAGTACGCGGTCCTCGATAATCCTCGGCTGGTGGAGGCCATGGCGCGCGCCTTTGCCGAGACGGGCTTGACGGGGATGAAGCATTTTCCCGAGGCGATCCAATGGGACCGCATGCAGAAGGGCCCGCATCTGCCGCTGGATTTCAGCAAGGCTGACCTCTTCGTGCGCTCCTACCAGGACTGCGGATTTGCGGAATTGACCCTGTGTTTAAAGTCCCACAGCCATTGGGGTTCCAAGGGCGTGGCGAGATTGGGAAAACACACGAACGCATCTCCCAAAGATGAGTACGTAGAGCTGTATGCGAACTGGGTCTATTCCGTCGTCGAACGCTATGACGGAGACGGCCAAAACGACATGCCCGGACTCCGTTGGCCCGTTCGATATGTAGAGATCGGCTCGGAATTCTCAAGCTATCAACCGGAGCCCGCCGAAGAGTACCTGCGCACCTTGAAGATTGCTTATCAGGCGGCGCATCGGGCGTCCGCCCAAGTCCTTGTCGGGCACTCGCCGTTCTTGACGACACCGGTCAATCTCGACGTCGAGAGTCCGGCCGGCTACGAAAAAGCGTGGGCGACGGTTGAGATCCGCGACACCCATCACGGCCTCGAAGACCAGAGGTTGGTCCTCGCTCATCCTGAGCTATTCGATTTCATCAATATCCACAACTTGGGGGATCCCTACGAAATAGAGCACCTCAGGCGGTGGCTTGATTTTGAGACCGGCGAGCGCGGATACAAAAAGCCGGTTGTCATCAGCGACACCTGCCCGACGTCATACATCGGCTGGGGGCCGGCGACGATCTGCCAGGGAAAAAATTTGGGCGTCCTGGCTTCTCCGGCCACTGAAGCAGACAGGTGCCGGCTGGCGGTTTTTTTCAGAAAGCTCGTGGCCAAAGACCGGCCGACCCTCGACTGGGTTCGGGGGTTTGTGGCCGCAGACCACGTCCAGCGCACCGTCATCGCCGCAGAACGGGGGATCAAGCTGATCAACCTGTCCTTTACCGGCGACATTCCTCTCTTGACCTTGCCCATCGGCCAGGCCGGCGCCGGGATCAGCGCATGGGGAGGCGCCCTGAGCGCGAACATAGCCCTGGGAAGAGTTGTGGAAAGACATCCTCTGTTCTATGCGATCAAGCAATTGATGGAGCACTTTAACGCTTATGATTCGGTCGAGCGGGTGGGATTCCCTGATGATTCCGCGCGTGTTTACCTGGTTAAAAGAGAGGGGAGGAAATTCTGGGTGGCCTGGCGCGACCCCAAGAAAGTCATTCTTCCCGAGGACGGGGAGCCTTCCATCTCTATTACTTTGCCCGTAGAGACTGCAAGCGTTACGGTCGAGGCGGTCATCAGCAAACCCGGGCAGACGACGGCCCCGAGGCAGAGGCTGGACGCTCCCGGCGGCCGCGCCCGCGTCGTCCTGACTCATACGCCGGTTTATATTTTCTTGGAGTAGCCCATTCCGGCCACAGCCCCAGGGGACAGCAGTTATCCTCAAGCCAATTCTCCCTAGGGTCCCCCTTTCGCCAAGAAGGGATCTCAACCTGATCTTTAGGGAAA
>CAZYWP010000141.1:0-5595 GCA_964651495.1 uncultured Eubacteriales bacterium
GGGATTTGGCTTCTAAGTCCACCCTTGTCAAGGCTTTAGGCTCTCTATATAATGATTTCTGTGGAACAGCGAGCCGAGGCCCTCGACCTCAACGAAATCGTCGTCAAGTACCGCCCCGTCGTCAGCTTTAAGGTCAAAAAATCCCTGGGCAGCCAGACCCCGGACTGGGAGGACGTCGTCAACGAGATCATCACTCAAGTCATCGAAAAGGTCCAAACGGGGCAGTTCAGGGGAGAATCCTCGATCGGCACCTTCATTTACACGATCACCAGCCGGCGGATCATTGATTTCATCAGGCAAAAAACGAAGGTCCTCAGGACCGTTCCCGAGCCGGCGCCCTGGCCCGACCCCTGCGATGACGCCGAGAGCCGGGAGCGGGCGCGGATCCTGGCTGACGCCATCCGGCAGCTCAAGCCGAAATTTAAGGATGTCTTAGACCTCTATTATTATCAGGAACTTAGCAGAGATGAAGTGGCCCAACGCCTGGGGATCTCCCCCCGCCGGGTCAGCGAGCGTATCAACTATGCCCAGAAACTTCTCCGGAAGATGATAAAAACATGAAAATATTCCGTATTCGGCCTCTCCCCCCGACTAAATCATTGAAACTGGAAGAGAGGTGAACGAGCATGAAAAAATGCCAGTTTGAAACCCAAATCGACGATTACCTCTTTGATAGATTAGAGGGAGGGGACAAGGACGCGTTTGAAGAACACTACTTCAACTGTCAGAACTGTTTTCAGCTCACGGAAGAGCGCAACGAGCTCATCTCCGCCGTCCAGAGCCGGGGAGCCTGGATTTTCAAACAGCAGCCCGCTCCTGAGAAAAGGAGCCTCGTGCCCACCTTCGAGAAGGTCGTCTCGTACTTCACGCCCAGGCAGTGGGTAACTGTCGCCGCCGCGGCCACCGTCCTCCTGGTAGCCGTATTCGGCGTTCTACCCCAGTTCAAAGGCCCGTCTCCGCAGTTTGTCCTCAGTGACAGCGAAGTCGTCAGGGGGGGATCATTGACTCTGATGTCGCCCGTCATCGATGTCAAGGTCGCACCCGCCTTCTTCGAGTGGAAATCGATCGGCCAGGATGTCGAATACAAGATTTCCCTTTACAACAGCGGCCTCATGTGGACGGCCGTAACAAGTGAAAACAAAATTGCCGTCCCGGAGGACGTCCGACAGAAGATGGTGTCAGGCGAGGAATTCGCCTGGCAGGTGAAGGCTTTCTCATCCCGGGGAACCCTCATCGCCGTCTCGAGCCGTCTGGAGTTCCAGATCAAGCCGGGTGAATAGCCCCCGTCCTGAAATCAATCCTCGATCAGGCTTTCCTCCTCGATGTACATCCGGCCGCGGCTCTCCACCTCGAAGGCCAGGCAGCACATCAGCCTACCGCACAGGCCCGAGATCTTGGTCGGGTTGATGACGATCTGCTGTCTCCTGGCCTTTTGAATCGTCACCGGCTCGAACGTCTTCATGAAGCTGAAGCAGCAGAGGGAACGGCCGCAGACGCCCATCCCGCCGATGATTTTGGCTTCGTCGCGAACGCCGATCTGGCGCATCTCGATCCTCATCCTCAGCTCCTTGGCTAGGTCCTTGACCAGCTGGCGGAAGTCGATCCGGCCGTCGGCGGTGTAAAAAAAGATCCCCTTTTTCTCGTTGAAGAAGTATCGAACCGCCACCAGTTTCATCGGCAGGTTCCGCGCCCTGATCCTCTGCAGGCAATAATCATGCCCCATCTTCTCTTTCTCCCGGAGCCAGTTGAACTTGCGGATATCTTCCTCGGTCGCCCGGCGGATGATCTTGACGGCCCCCCTGCCGGCCCTCGACCCCTGGCAGATTCCGCTCGGCAGTTCGACCGCTTTGGCCAAGTCCCCGCCCAGCTCTGACTCGACAAGAAAGAGATCGCCCTTCTGGACGCTCTCTTCGCCCTTGAATACCCGGACGACCCTCCCTGTGCTTTGAGAAACGAGACAAATGATCTCAGACATAGGTTTCTTCTCCAATGAGGGAATAGAAGGACCCGACCAGCAAGCTCATGTTCAAGTTCTTATGCAACCCCGAAATGGCATGTTCGACCCGGCGGAGGCAGTCCCAAGCCCTTTCCAGGCTCCATTCCGCTTTGACGCTCTCGATTTCCGTTCTGAAATCGGGGTTGAGGAGGAGGGACGGCTCTCCGTTTTCCTTGATCAGGATCAGGTCCCGGCAGAAGGACGCCAGGATCTCCAGTGTTTTCTCGAAGTCCTTGCGGACGATGCTGCGCTGGGCGAAAGCATATGTTTTCAGGAATACGGAGGCCTCGCCCTTTCCCAAAAACGAACGAAAAATCGACCAGGCTTCCTGCCTCTGGCGTTGAACCTCATCCCATTCCAGGGCCAGAGCGTCTTCGAGGTTCCCCCTGACAACGAGGGAGATGATCCTGGCTCGCTCCTCGGCATAACCTTTCTCCACCAGGACTCTTTTGATTTCTTCCCTTGCTACAGGAGAAAAATTGAGAATCTGGCAGCGCGATTTGATGGTCGGCAAAAGGAGATGGGCGTTGGACGTAACCAGGATGATCAGGGAGAACAGCGGCGGCTCCTCCAGGGTTTTAAGAACGGTATTGGAGGCCTCGTCGTTCATCTTCTCCGCCTCATCGATGATGAAAACCCGTTTCTTGCCCACCATCGGCCTCAAATAGGCGGCTTGACGCATGGATCGCATCTGCTCGACCTTGATCATTTGTCCGTCGGGCGTGATATCCCAGACGTCCGGCAGCCTCCGGCCGGCGATGGCCACGCAAGTCGGACACTTCTCGCAGGCGTCATCCTTCTCCCGTTCACAGTTGACCGCCCTGGCCAGGACGTGGGCGAGGCTGCTCTTCCCCACTCCTTTCGGACCGGTGAACAGAAGCGAGTTGGGAATCCGGTTCCTCTGCAAGGCGAGCTGCAGGACTTTCTTCACCCGGTTGTTCCCGAGCACATCGTTAAAACCCACGCTCTCTCTCCTGAGAAAGGCGTTCCCCTTCCGGCAAAACGCTCCGCAAGAACCGCCCCGTATGAGACCCCTCTACGGCCGCGATTTCCTCCGGACTTCCCTGGGCGACGATCCATCCGCCCTGTTCTCCGCTTTCCGGCCCGAGGTCGATGACATGATCGCACGACTTGATCACATCGAGGTTGTGCTCGATGACCGCAACCGTGTTGCCCCGGTTGACGAGCTCGGCCAGGAGCTCGAGCAGCTTGCGCACGTCGTCGAAATGGAGCCCCGTGGTCGGCTCGTCGAGGAGAAAGAGCGTCCGTCCCGTGCTTCGCCGCCCCAGCTCCTTGGTCAGCTTGATGCGCTGCGCCTCCCCGCCTGAAAGCGTGGGCGCCGGCTGGCCGAGGCGGAGGTAACCGAGCCCCACGGACCTGAGAGTGGCCAGTTTGCGCTTGAGCTCCGGGTGCGGCTTGAGATACTCATACGCTTCGTCCACCGTCATGGCCAGGTAATCCGCGATATTCCTGGCTTTGAAGCGGACGGACAGCGTTTCTTTATTGTAACGCCGGCCTCCGCAGCGGTCGCAGGTCACCATGACGTCGGGCAGGAAATGCATCTCGATCTTCTTGGCTCCGGCGCCCTGGCACTCCTCGCATCGCCCCCCGGGAAGGTTGAAACTGAAGCGGCTCGACGAGTACCCCCGCATCCTCGCTTCGGGCGTCCGGGCAAACAGCTCCCGCAGAGGGGTGAGGATGCCGGTGTAGGTCGCCGGGTTGGAGCGGGGCGTGCGCCCGATGGGCTTCTGGTCGACCGAGATCACCTTGTCGATCTGGTCGATTCCGAGGATGGTCTGATGGTCGCCGACCTTCTGCTTGGCGTTATGGAAATGATTGATCAGGCTTTTATAGAGGATATCGCAGACCAAAGTGCTCTTCCCCGACCCGGAGACTCCGGTCACGGCGGTCATGGTCCCCAGAGGGATGGGCACGTCCAGGCCCTTCAGGTTATGCTCTCTCGGCCGGACGATCGTCAGCCATCCTCGCGGCTTCCGCCTGACCAGAGGAACGGGAATCCTTTTCTCCCCCCGCAGGTACTGGGAGGTGAGGGAGTCGGGGGCGTCCAGAATCTGCCGCAGGTCCCCCTCCGCCACCTTGTATCCTCCTTCCTCCCCCGCGCCCGGCCCCAGGTCGAGGATATGGTCGGCCGACCTGATGGTCTGCTCATCATGTTCCACCACGATAATCGTGTTTCCCTCATCGCGGATTTGCCGCAGCAGGCGAATCAGCCGGCCGTTATCCCGTTGATGCAGCCCGACCGTCGGCTCGTCCAGGACGTAAAGGACTCCCCTCAGGCGGGCGCCCACCTGCGCCGCCAGCCGGACACGCTGGGCTTCTCCGCCGGAAAGGGAGGCCGTTGTCCGGTTAAGCTGGAGATAGGGCATCCCGAGTTCCATCATGATATCGAGCCGGGAGAGGATCTCCTTCTGAATCCTGCCGGCCACGGCCGCAGCCGCGGCGCTGAACTGGAATGACCGAACCTCGGTGATGACCTGGTCCACCGGCAGAGCGCTCAGCTCGTGGATATTCCGCTCCCCGATTCGGACGGACAGGCTCTCTTTCCTCAGTCGCGCTCCCCGGCACTCCGGACAGACTTCATCAGTGAGCTCGACCTCGCCCCACTCGTCGAGGGCGGTCTGATAACCCAGGCCATGGCAGCGGATGCAGGCTCCATACGGGCTGTTGAAGGAAAAGCTGCGGGGCTCGAGTTCGGGAAGGCTGACCTCGCAAAATGGACAGAGAAGCTTGAGCGAAAAAAAGGCCTCGTCGCCGTTCTCCCTGAGCAGCAGGAGGTCGCCGCCGGAGATGTCCAGCGCTCTGTCTACCGCTTCGCTGAGCCTCTCGACAGCCTGAGCGCGAACCGGGATCTCATCGATGAGCACTTCAATATTGTGTTTCTTGGTTTTCGCCAGCCGGACGTTCCTCTCGAGTTCGCGGAGCTCCCCGTCGAGGCGGAAGCGGAGGAACCCCTTTTTCCGGTATTTTTCGAATAGCCGGGAGTGCTCGCCCTTACGTCCCCGCACAACCGGCGCCAGGACCTTCACTTTCTCGCCCTCAAAAGAATCCAGGATCTTTCGGGTGATCTGCCCGGGCGTCTGGGAGCTGACCCGGCGGCCGCACTGCGGGCAGTGCGGAGTCCCGACCCGGGCGTAGAGCAGGCGAAGAAAATCAAAGACCTCGGTGACCGTGCCCACGGTGGAACGCGGGTTAGCGGAGATGGTCTTCTGGTCGATGGAAATCGATGGCGAGATACCCTCGATGGACTCGATCTCCGGCTTTTCCATCAGCTCGATATACTGACGGGCGTACGCCGAAAGACACTCGATATAGCGGCGCTGCCCCTCCGCGTAGAGGGTGTCGAAGGCGAGCGAGCTCTTGCCGGAGCCGCTCGGCCCGGTCACCACGATCAGCCGGTTGCGGGGCAGGCTGACGTCGATATGCTTGAGGTTGTGCTGCGCCGCTTTTTTGACGCGGATCTCTTCCAGCATGAATCTATTTTAGCTTGTCGGCCGCTCATTCACAAGGAAGGCAACCATAGAGTAAAGATCTCCATTGATGTTATGGGAACGGGTCCTGTCATGGTGCGTCCCCGTCCG
>CAZYWP010000141.1:5695-6954 GCA_964651495.1 uncultured Eubacteriales bacterium
CACTGCGGGCGGGCGGGGACTGGCGCCATGCCACCCATTCCCATAATCCACATTTGGAAGTTTTCACATGTGCGGAGATGTCTCCAATCATAAGCAATAAGCGCAAATTGACCAGCAGAAGGCAATAATGTAGGATGGGTAAAGGTTTGAACGATGTCCGCGTCCAGAGAAGAAAAGCTCCTCCAATCACTCCAGACCCTCCAGGAAATGGGGCTGAGAGAAGACGCCATCACGGCCATCAAGCACCTCCCGGCCCAGGAGGGGCGCTACGCCGACTATCCTCCCGATGTGCATCCCCTCCTCCGGACTGCGCTGGAGAGGAAAGGTTATGCCCGGCTCTATTCCCATCAGCGCTCCTCATGGGAAGCTCTGAAGAGCGGCGGCCACATCGTCGTGGTCACGCCGACCGCGTCAGGCAAGACTCTCTGCTACAACCTTCCCGTGCTTGACGCCATCCTAAAGGACCCGGCCAGCCGGGCGATCTACCTCTTCCCAACCAAAGCCCTGTCCCAGGACCAGCGGGCCGAGCTCGACGAGGTCATCGACCGGCTGCCCGAGGGGATCAGGATCCACACTTATGACGGTGACACGCCCCAGGACGCCAGGAAGGCGATCCGGAGTGTGGGGCAGATCGTCCTGACTAACCCCGACATGCTCCACACCGGCATCCTGCCCCATCACACCAAGTGGATCAACCTCTTCAGGAACCTGAAGTACATCGTCATCGACGAGATGCACAACTACCGCGGCATTTTCGGCGGCCACCTGGCTAACGTCCTGCGGCGGCTCAAGAGGATCGCCGCATTCTATGGCTCCTCGCCCCGCTTCATCCTGTGCACGGCGACGATCGCCAACCCGGTCGAGATGGCCGAGAAAATGCTCGAAGAGCCGGTGCAACTGATCGAGGACAACGGCGCGCCGCGGGGAGAAAAATACTTCATCTTTTACACGCCCCCCATGGTCAACAAATTTCTGGGCATCCGGCGGTCCTACATCAACGAGTCCCGGCGCGTGGCCGCCGTCTTCCTCAAGAACAACCTCCAGACCATCGTCTTCGCCCAGAGCCGGCTGAACACCGAGGTCCTCCTGACCTACCTCAAAGAAGACATCGAGAAAACGATCAAGGACGAGGGGCTCATCCGGGGCTACCGCGGCGGCTACCTGCCTCTCAGGAGGCGGGAAATCGAAAAAGGACTCCGGGAGGGAAAGATCCTGGGGGTCGTCTCCACCAACGCCCTTGAGCTGGGGATCGACATCGG
>CAZYWP010000142.1:0-6938 GCA_964651495.1 uncultured Eubacteriales bacterium
CTTGCAATCCCTCGCTCTGAACGCTAAAATTTTATCCATAGTTGAATATTTAATTTCTGTTGAAAGGAAGGGAAACACATGACCAACGGAGCAAATCCTCCTGCGACACCGGCGCCGAAGAGAAAATTTGGCCTTGGCCTAGGGTGCCTGGTTGTCGCCATCATCGCTCTCCTCATCCTCGGTACGGCGGTGGTAGGACAGTACAACACCCTGGTTAAGCTTGACCAGCAAGTCCTCCAGTCCTGGGCCCAGGTGGAAAACGTCTATCAACGCCGGGCTGACCTTGTGCCGAACCTTGTCGAGACGGTCAAGGGTGCGGCCAATTTCGAGAAGGAAACGTACACGGCCGTCGCCGAGGCCCGGTCGAAAGTCGGCCAGATCAAGCTCGACGCGAACATGCTGAGCAATCCCGAAGCCTTTGCTCAATTCCAGCAGGCTCAGGACCAGTTGGGTTCGGCGATTTCCCGGCTCCTCGTCGCCGTCGAAAATTACCCCGACCTCAAGGCCACCCAGAATTTCCGCGACCTCCAGGTTCAGCTGGAAGGCACGGAGAATCGAATCACCGTGGAGCGCCAGCGCTTCAATGAGTCCGCTCAGGCTTTCAATACCAAGCGGATGAGCTTCCCGATGGTCCTGGTCGCTCCGCTGTTTGGCTCGCGCTTCGCCGAGAAAGTTTATTTCAAGGCGCTGCCGGGCGCTGAAACAGCCCCAAAAGTTAAGTTCTGAACGTGCCCATCGCTCAACTCCGCCGCGCCGGAATCCCGACTGCTCTTCTACTTTTTTGCTCCGCTCTCTGCTTGATCGGTGCGGCCGAACTCAAGATCCCTCCTTCCCCTGATCGTTGGGTAACGGATGCGGCCGGCTTTCTGTCACCGGCGGCCGTCCAAGAGTTCGACTCCAAGCTTGAGGCTTATGAACAACAAACCGGCCATCAGGTTCTCGTCTATATCGGGAAAACGACCGAGGGATATCCGATAGAGGACTTTGCGCTCAGAGCGTTTCAAGCCTGGAGGGTTGGCCGGAAAGGCCTGGATGACGGCCTCGTTCTATTCATCATGACCGAGGACCGGACAATCAGGATTGAAGTCGGCTACGGCCTGGAAAGCGTCGTTCCGGACATCACTGCCGGCCGCATCATCAACGACATACTGGTCCCCAGGATCCGCGCCGGCGACCAGGACGGGGCGGTGGGGGACGCGGTGACGGCGATTATGGGGGCGATTTCAGGCACTGAGCCAGCTGCGCACAAGTCGCCAGAAGAGCTTTTTTCAAGATGGAAAGGCAAACTGACCACCCAGACCATATTCCTTATCATCGTCATCCTTATTTTCCTGTTCCTCTTTATCACCAATCCCTCATTCGCACTTTGGCTGCTCATTAATATCATGAGTGGCGGGCGCGGCGGCGGCTCTGGAAGAGGAGGCTGGGGAAGCGGAGGAGGAGGAGGCGGCTTCCGCGGGGGCGGAGGGCGGTCGGGCGGAGGCGGGGCCTCGGGCAGGTGGTAAGGAGAGAGGACCATGGCTTGGATGCATCGCCGCGGGCTTCTTCAGCGCATCGAAATCGAGCGGGTAAAGAAGGCCATCGAGGAGGCGGAAAAACAGACTTCGGGAGAAATCGTGGTCTCGGTCGCTCGCTTTTTCTGGGGGCGGGTGCGGCCGGCGGCCGAACGAGCCTTCAAGAGGCTTGGGATGACACGGACGCGGCACCGCAACGGGATCCTGTATTTCATCGTGCCCGCCCGGAGGCGTTTTATCATTCTCGGCGACAAGGGCATCCATGCCAAGGTCGGCCAGGAGTTCTGGGACAGCATCGCGACCGCGATGTCAGAGGATTTTAAGAAGGGGAACTTTACGGACGGCCTTCTCCGGGGAATTGAGACTGCCGCCCGAGGGCTGGCCGCCTATTTCCCTTATGACGCGACGAAGGATATGAACGAACTCTCCGACGACATCGATATTGCAGAGCCGCGCTGATCCCGGGAAAATTCCTGCTTCCAGTTTGATCCGAGCTTCGCTGATGAGGCTAATATATCAGAAGATACGAGTCTTGCCTGGCCCGTTCCTCACTTGAACACGGCGAGCTTTTTGATCTCCTGGAGAGCGGCGACGGCGGCGTCGTAATCGCCCTGGCCGTAGGCAACATCCAGGTCCTTGAGGAACAGCGAGAGCTTCCAGGCCGTGTAGGTGTTGGGAGTCGTCTCCAGCACATCCGGAGTCCCGCCCCTCTTCAGCCAGCGCAGGTCGCCGGCGAATTCCTTGCCGCTCTTATCTGCGCTGTCGGCGAGCAGGATGGCGCTGGCCAGCTTGCCGAAATACTCCCGCAGATCGAGATATTGAAGCTCTCTCGCCACATCCTGGGCATAGCGACGATAATTCTCCGGCCCGGTCGTCAGGGCGGCTTTCAGGCATTCGGGCATGGCAAACGATTTTAAGTCGGACATCGCCGCCATCAGTTTTTCGTTGGCCGCCTTGGCCTTCGGCAGGACATCAGTCAGATAAAAGGCCGACAGCTTGTCGGGGTCGAACTCGATCTTTTTGGCCCGCTCGTCGCGGACAGCCGTCACGCGGACGGGCACGGAGCTGCCGGCCGGATAGACCTCCCAGCGGTCGAAGAATCCGTTGCGGTCGGTGTCGAACATCCGGACCTCGCCGATCACACCCAAACCGCTGAAGTTGCCGATCTGAAGCCAGCCTTCTTCGGCACCGAACAGATGAATCCTTTTATCCACATCGCTGTAATACAGCTCCCGCTTCGAGGCCGGTTTCCCCATCCACTCGCGGCGGACGTTCCATTTTTGGTTCGGCCCTCCAGTGTTCTCCATGAACCGGCGCTCCCAGACCCAGAACACCCCCTCCCACCGCCAGTCTTCCAGCTTGTAGTCGGCGAACCCGATGGCCGTGGTATCATCCACATTTTCATGCCAGGTGAACCCGGTCTCGCGGGCTTGGTAGCTGTCGGCCACCGCCCGCATATCCTTCCAGGGGATGACCTTGGTGACCTGGGGAGGACGCTTTTTCAGGTTGACGTGCTCCATGCCCGGAAATTGATACGGTGCCTTGCCAACGAGGTTGAACCCGAAATCGTAATGAAGCGGCCGCTCCTTGGAGCTCCCCTTGTCGATATCGAAGCTGTAGCGGATGTTGACGACGCCCATGTCCCCCATCGCTTTTTCCCACGTCCGGTTGTAAGCGCTGTTGGCGTAATCCGGGTCGACGGCGGGGTCGTAGCCGAGGGGTACGGCGCTCACCCTCACCACGGTTTCGCTGAACCCGTCTCCGTCCGTGTCATAAAATGAGAACGGGCATTCCGAAATCGGCGACCAGGTGCCTTCCAGAGGGTTGAATTTGTTCATGTAGAAGATGTTGTCGCCGTAAGGGTCGCTCTCGAAATAGCTTTCGCCGCCATACTCGTAGCCCCGCAGGCTCCACATGATGCTGTCGTCATCGACATCGATTCCAAACCAGGCATAGTTCAGCCGGCCCTTGTCGAAATAGCGGATGTCCATCTCATCGGGGTCGTTATCTCCGTCGAGGTCCTGGTAATCCACCAACCGGTCGGCCAGGCCGTCGCGGTCCCAATCGGCGACGTAACAGTCCGAATCTTTATCCCCGCCCTGCCTGATGCTCCCGTCTTCATCATCATCGAGGACCCAGACGACGGCATCGAACTCTTTATCCGAGCGGTTGGCGAGATGCTCCGAGCGGACGAGCATCTTTCCTGCCCCCTCGCCCTCTTCGACGATGAAGCTCTCGCCCGGCTTGAGGGCCGCTGCTCTCGACCACCAGGATTTCGTTTTCAGGTCGGGGAAGACGCCAGCTTTCGTCAGGGCCGTCTCCTTTATCCACCAGGGGCCCTGCAAATCTTCCCCCGCGTTAAGAGGTTTATCGGCCGTCGAAACTCCCATTATGACGGCCAAGCTGGCGGCCACGACTGAAATCAATAGCCAGCGTACTCCACGGATCATTCTCATTTCCGCCATCATCAGCTCCTTTCTCAACAAAAATAGGACCGTCCCCATTTTTTCATTTTCTAGGAATTCTGTTACTTTTTCAGGGTAATTTCGCGGCCGCTGCGCGAGGACTCATAGGCGGCGAGCGCCGCGGCCACGGCCTGGCGTCCGTCCCATCCGGTCACCGGCGGCTTTCGTTTCTCGCGGATGGCATCCACGAATCCCTGGGCGTGCCGACTGAATGACTGCAGGCGGACGGGGTCCAAAAATCCTTTCCCCGCCCAGTCCACCGGCGCCTGTTTGGCCGCCACTTCCCATTTGCCGCTGGTGTTGATGAGCAGCTCGCCGTAGGCGTCAAGGTCCATGAGGCCCTTGTCGCCGACGATCATGGCCGAGAACTCGCGTCTGGGGAAGGACGGAGGCGGCAGCTCACCCGAGCTCCACAGCGTCACGACGGCGCCGTCGGTCATGGTCATTAACACCATGGAAGAGGCTTCGACGACGGCGTTGGGGTCCATGTTCATGCACTTGCCGTAAACTGTGGCGTACTCGGCGCCGGTCAGCCAGCGGATGCGGTCGAAGCAGTGGATAGCGTGCCCGAACAGGATCCCCAGGTTCTCTTTATCGCTCTGCCACTTGGGGAATTTCACCAGGCCGCCGGCGAGAAGATGGAAATCGATGATCTGGCGGACCCGGCCGATGGCGCCCTGAAGGATCAGCTCCTTGGCCTTGAGGTTGCAGTCGCGGCTGCGCTGGGAGAAGACGATCGAGACGAGGACTCCCTTCTCCTCCGCCCGGCGGATGATCTGATCGCAAAGCTCCACCGTGTGGGCCATCGGCTTTTCGATCATGACGTGCTTGCCGGCGGCGATGGCGGCCAGCGCCTGCTCGCCATGGAGGAAGTGGGGGGTCTCGATAAACACCGCCGCAATGTCATCGCGGGAGAGAATGCCGTCCAGCGACGTCTCCGCGGCGATGCCGTACTTGGCGGCCACCTGAGGGGCAGTCTCGGGATTGGCGTCGTAGACTGCCCTCATCGCCGCGCCCTTGACGAATTTCGCAATTGTCTCGACCTGCGTTTTGCCCATGAACCCGCAGCCGATGACGCCGATGCCGATGTCGCTCATTTTGCCTCCTTCTGTTTTTGCAGTTCCTTGCTGATATAGCGCCGGGTAACCTCGTTCTCGGTCGGTATCAAGCCGTACAGCTCCGGCCGGCGGCTGCCGAAGATCATGTCCCGCCAGCCGAGGAAGACCTGGGGGAGGTCCGGCGTGAAATAATTGGGGATATCTTGACTCTCGGGCTGAGGCTGCTTCGGGCTCAACCCGGCGTAATAGATTTTTTCCTGGGAAAAATCGATATCGGCGAAAATGACGCCTTTCTTCTGATACCCGGAAGAAGCGATCAACCCGCCGTAGGGATCGACGATGACGCTCCGCAGTCCGGGGTCGGAGGTATTCCAGTGGGCGCAGGCGATATAGCAGCCGTTGTCGACCGCCCGGGCCCGCAGGAGGAGGTCGTTATGATAGCCGTCCGGCCCCCACATCTGGCTCGGGTCGAGGATCAGCTCGGCGCCCTGGAGGGCGAGCACGCGGTCGATCGGGAAGTGGTAGAGGTCGCCGCATGTGTGGGTGGCGATGCGGGCGAAATCGGTGTCCAGGACCTTCAGTGTCTCCGCGCCGGCCGGCCAGTAAAGAGGCTGCGAATAGACGAGCCGGCCGCTCCGGTCCCAGATGCGGGCCGCCCCGTTGGGAAATTCTTTACCGCCGATGCCGCCGATGACCACATAGCAGCGGTGCGCGGCGGCCCAGCGGGAAATATCATCGAGCCCCCTTCGGACTTCGGGATGCTCGGGCTTACGGATGCCGTTCTCGGAGAAAAGAACCAGATCGGGCTTGTATTCCCAGGCGCGCTGGAGAAGCTCGAAAATCGTCGCCGGATAGGCCCCGTCGCGCCACATCTCCTCGCCGGAAGCATAGGCAACCGCGATGCGCGCCTGCCGCCTCTCGAATTCCGAAAGCTTCGGCCTCTGCCACGGCTCAGCGATCGGGCTGAAAGCCGCCCGGCCGCCGTTATTGGGAACGTAAAAGAGGTTCTCGAAGTTCGGCGTCATGGGATAGACATCCACCTTCCTCTCGTCGAGGTCCAGGGTCAGGCCGGCGACCCCGTGCCGGTAGCCCGTGTCGGCGCGGGCCGTTCCTGAGCGGTCGATGACCATGCTCCGGCCGAAGGCGGCGCCTTTCATGCCGTAATCATAGTTGTTCGTGATATAAGTCCGCGGGTCGGCGTAGTGGGCGGTCACAAGGAAAGCGTGGGAGTCCATAGCCCTAGCATATAAGAGGGGCAGCCATTGGTAATGCTCACGCAGCCGCTCGGGAAAATGCTGCCAGACGAGCACCTCGGCACCCTTCATACGCAGGACCTCGTAAATCTCGGGAAAATAAAAATCAGACCCTATGGTCAGGCCGATTTTCCCGAAGGGCGTCTCGAAGACGGGAAGGTCGTTGCCCAGAGCGATGTCGTCGTCCCAGGCGACACGGTGGCTTTTGCGGTATTTGCCGAGGACCTGGCCTTGTGGGCTGATGAGCAGGGCAGAATGATAAACCCGGTTCTCTTCTGCTTTCTCTGTAAGAGCGATCACGAGGTAGGTCATTTTCCACCGGGCCAATTCAAAGAATTCCACTAAATCCTCTGTTTCGTGACCCGACCGGAAGCTCAAAAAAGGGATAAACGGCAATACGGTGAGGTGGGAGTAAACAGATTTATCGACCTGGTTCAAGATCTCCAGGACATGGTTTTTATTTCGGTAAGCCGGGCCGTCGAGAAGGCTGACGGCGGAGATCGTCCAAGGCCGCCCCGCTTCGGGCCGGACGACTTTTTTGCAACTGGAGCCAAGAAGCCCCAGAATCAGGACGATGAGCATAAGATTTAAAGGAAAATAGCGTGGATGATTCACGAAATGAAGAGGAAAAAATCCCCTCTCCCTGGA
>CAZYWP010000143.1:0-6938 GCA_964651495.1 uncultured Eubacteriales bacterium
GGCGCTTCCTCGAGGTATGGCCCCGGCGGATGCCAATGACGAACATACACCGCAAAGCGCGGTTCCTCCATGATCCCGGTGTTGCGTCCCTTGAGCCACTGGTCAAACCAACGGACCGCTTCGCGGCGCCACTCCATCCCTGGCTTTGGGTAGGGCTCGTTGGGAAAGGTGTGGTTCCAGGGACCGATGATCGCCTTGACAGGGGCTTTCAGATGCTGCAGCATCCTGGGGAGGCTGTCGCGGTAGCCGTCGTACCACCCCCCGATCAGGAAGGTGGGGATCCGGATCGAGTCGTATCGTGTCTTAGGGGATGTGCGGTCCCAGAAGGGCCCGTCCCGTTGCTGACACTTGTAGGTGAGCATCCAGGGCGGCGTGTCGAAGCGCTCGGCGAAGTAGCGCTCATTGATAAGGTAATCAGGCGCCCCGGGCATCGCGTTCGCCAGGTCTTGGCTCATTTCCCAGGAGTCGATATGCATCATCCCGTCCATGAAGTGCACGTCGTCCTGGTAGAGGTCGTCGGTTGCATCCAGGGCAATGATGGCCTTGAGGGCGGGCGGGTTCCGCATAGCCATGTGGATGGAGTTGAAGCCACCCCAGGAAATCCCGAACATCCCGACGTTGCCGTTCGAGAACGGTTGCCGGGCGAGCCAGGCGATGACCTGTTCGCCGTCCTGCTGCTCGACCTCGCTGTACTCATAAGGAATCAGCGTGCCCTCGCTATTGCCGGTGCCCCGGATATCGACGCGCGCAACCACATAGCCGCGGCGAACGAACCAGGCATAGAGGGGGTAGCGCAGGCCGCGTGCCTCGGTCTTCCGGTAGGGGAGGTATTCAAAAAGGACTGGGAATCGCCCGCTGTCGCCAGGTCCCTTCGGCCGCCAGAGATCAACCGCCAGGCGCACGCCGTCGGGCAGCGGAATCCAGGCCTTTTGGAGCGCTACATCGAAGGTTGGGGCAGAAGGTTCACCAGGCACATGGCGCGCCTGCGCTGTGTCCGAAAGGGCGGCGAGGGCACACACGAGGAAGAGTGCCAGGGATGCTTTAAGCCGGAACATCATGAGGGAGTATAGAGAATGGCCAAAAAAGATGTCAAGACGATGAAGGAGGGCTTGAATTATATAGTCATTTAGACTATATTAAAAACGGAGCATAAATGAAAAGCGTATTCACCATCACAGAAGCCAAAGCGAGATTGTCCGAGCTCATCAGTCGTCTGATTTATCGAAAGGAAAAAATCGTGTTGACCAAGAAAGGGAAGGAAGTCGCGGTCATCATGCCTTTCGAGGAATATCAGGAATTGGATAAAAAGGGCGGAGGGTTGATTAAAGCCTGCAGCGTATTGGCCGGATTGGACCGGGAAATCGATGAAATGAGCGCGGTTATTTATGAGGAAAGGAATAAAGAGAAGTGCCGTGAGGTGGCTCTCTGATGTATCTCTTTGACACGGACGTTCTGAGCAACGTCGTCAAGAGCAAGCCGTCTCCACTGCTTCTGGAAAAACTCGCCAAACTGCCCCAGGATTTACAGTACACGACCGCGATCAACGTCGGCGAGATTTATTATGGCGCTTTGAGGATAGCCCAAGGGGACCGAATTTTGAGGGCTTTCAAGGAGAATGTCTTTTCCCAGATCACGATTCTGGCGTTCGATGAAGAGAGCGGCAAGATTTATGGAAAAATCAAGGCTCGAATGGAGAAGCAGGGGCGCAGTGAAAGCGAGCCCGACCTGCGGATCGCGTCGATCGCCATTCAGCACAAGCTCACGATTATTACCGGCAACATAAAGCACTTCGAGAATATCCCGGGAGTTGCCGTCGAAAATTGGATAAAGACATCTTAATAGCGCCCCTTAGTTTCCGGCACTGTGGCGGGAATTTCCTCCGAACAGCCTTAACCTGATACCGCCGACCAAGACCAGGGCCCTGGTTTTGATGGTCGGATAGCTCGAAAGCATATCCGTGCCCCGGCTGAGGTTGATGAGTCCGGTGTGGCAGCGAAACTCGAAAAAAGCCGCCCATTTTTCCCTGGCGAGCTCAGCTCCCGCGCCGGTGACGGTCCCGAAATCGAAGCGTCTGGTGTCGTTCAACAGGTCGAATTGGACAGGGCTCGTCACCTTGTGGCCAAGGATCAGGGAAACTTCGTACCCAACCAGGACATAGGGCGAAAGTCGCGCAAAAGGTTTGAATTTTATCAATCCGGAATGGCTGAGCGTGTCAAGCCGGTATGGCCAGGAGTGGGTAAGGTGATCCCAGTAATACCAATCAACCTTCGATCCTTTCTGGATGAAATCGATTGACATGACGAAGACGATCAGGCTATGAGGAACGCTGAGCTCGACGCCGATTCCCGCAGCCGGTCCGAATCGGCTGGCCTGAGCATAACTGACCTCGGTGATCGTGCCGAATTGCGGAGGCCCGGAATACTCGGCCCGCGTTGCGCCGCCGCAAAACCTCAAGTCAAGCCGGGCTTTTTCGGCGGAAGCTGTCGAAACAATTAAAAGGACATAAAACGCCGATAACGATTTCTTAATGGTCACACCCTTTTAACCGGTCTTTGCCGAAGACCGGTTACCGATTAGCTGATAAGAAATTCGTTTTCGGCTGAGCTGACCAGGTGAGCCCCTTCGCACCCATATGCTCCTTCAACTATCGGTAGGAAGTATAAATGACGACTCAAGAAGAAGTCAAGGACGGCTGGAGAGCGGGGGGGATACGTCCCTGAGGCCATTCGGGATGCCAGGGAGCAGGAAATCGCCCAGACCTCTGCTCTTGGTTAAGGAGAAAATCACGAAAAATACTTGGCCGGAGTCTTGGTGGCGATCAGAAGCTCCTGATAGGCGATATAGGGCGGGGGAGGTCTCTCCGCCACAAATGTCAACTTGAGGTGACTGATGATCCTGTCGACCACCCCACACTCGGTGAGGAAGGCGATGATGCGCGTTTATAGCAGAGGGGTCTGACCGGGGATGGCCACGGGGTCCACGGGATTCGGCCCGAGCGCGTAACTCTTCGGCGTGAGATCGAGCTGCGAGCTTGACATCACCCAATCCCAGCTGATCGCTCGCCCCGTATAGGCACTCATCCGTCCCATGATGGCGCACAACGTGCTCTCGGCGATCCGGCGGCCTTCGTTGAGCGGCTTGCCCGCTCGGATGCAGGCGATGAGGTCGGCCTGCTCCTGGACATAGGGGTCCGGCTCGTCGCCCTCCCATTTCCACGGGTTCTGACCGTTGATCTCGCCATAGCCGAAGGCCGTCCCCTTGGTGCCAACGAGCTTTTCCTCGATCCGCTCCGCGGCGCCCTTGGTCTGGCGGCACATGCTCAGGACGCGCACCCCTCCCGGATACTCGAATTCGACGGCGAAATGGTCGTAAATGTTGCCGAATTCCGGAGCCGTCCGGGCCTGGCGGCCGCCCATGGCCATCGCCTTCTCCGGCAGCGCGCGGAAGGCCCAGTTGATGACGTCGATGTTGTGGACGTGCTGCTCGACGATGTGGTCGCCCGAAAGCCAGGTGAAGTAGAGCCAGTTCCGGCACTGCCATTCCATCTCCGACATGCCCGTCTCTCTCATCTTCACCCAGAGGTCGGCCTGGTTCCAGTAGCACTGGCCGCCGACGAGCTCGCCGATCGCGCCCTCATGGATGCGTTTCATCAGTTCGAGGTAGCGGGCTTGATGGCGGCGCTGCGTGCCGGCGACGATGGCCAGCCCCTTCTGCGTCGCCTGGTCGGATGAGGCGATGACCGAGCGGACGCCGACCGGGTCCACCGCCACGGGCTTTTCCATGAACACGTTTTTCCCGGCCTCGACGGCGGCCTTGAGCTGCATCGGCCGGAAGCCGGGCGGGGAAGCCATGACGACCAGGTTGATTTCCGGGACCGCCGCCAGCTTCTTGTAGCCGTCGAAACCGGTGAACATCCGCTCCGGCGTCACCTTGACCTGGCCGGCAAACTTCTCCCGGATTTTCTGGAGCGAGGAGTCGATCCGGTCCTGAAAGAGGTCGTACATGGCAACGATCTCGACGCCGGAGGCGGCCTCCAGACAGTTGATGGCCGCGCCCGTTCCCCGCCCGCCGCAGCCGACGACCCCGATCCGGATCGTGTCCGAGCCGGCCGCGTAGGCGCCCGGAATCCGCGGCAGCGCCGCCGCCAGCGAGACCGCCGCCGAGGTTTTCATGAATTCTCGTCGCGTGATACCCATTTTTTTCTCCTTATTCAAAGAACCCAAGTCCCGAGCCATCTTAGAACGCATCGCAGGCGCGGTAGGCCTCGATAACGGCCCGCTCGCCCTCTTTGTCCTTGAGGCTGTGCCCGTGCTCCATGCACAGAACACCCTGATATCCCTTCGCATGCAGGTGCTTAAAAATGTTTTTATAGTTGATTTCGCCGGTGGTCGGCTCCTTCCGGCCGGGATTGTCGCCCACATGGAAGGCGGCGATCTCCTCCCACGCCATATCGATGTTGGGGATCAGGTTGCCCTCGGTAATCTGCTGGTGGTAGATGTCGTTCAGGATTTTGCACGAAGGGCTGTTCATGGCCCGACAAATGGCGTAAGCCTGCGGAATCCGGGTGAGGAACAATCCCGGGTGGTCCCTGGGGTTGAGCGGCTCGAGCACGAGGATGAGTCCCGCCGGCTCGCACACCTCCAGGCAAGCCCTCAAGTTGTCGATGACGTTGGCCGTCTGGTATTCCCAGGCCAGGCTCTCGTCGTAGCGCCCCGGGACGACGAGGGCCCATTTCGTGTTGACGCGCTTGGATGTCTCCACCCCCTGCTTCATTCGATCGAGAAGCATGGCGCGCGTCTCTTTGTCCCTGGTGACAAAGCTTTTGACCTTGAAATCGGCGTAGAGGACGAACGGCCCCAGGGTCATACCGTGCTTGCCGAGTTCGCGGGCGATGAGTTCCTGCTCGGCCGGCGGACGTCCCATGATGCCGTTGTCGAACATGGCCGTAAACCCCTCGTCCGCTGCGAATTGGACCTGGGCGGCGAGGTCGGCCCCGGCGTGATTCTTGAACTGGCCGAAGCTCGGCGCGTACTTCAATTTAAACCGGCTTTTCCCGGGAGCCGGGCTTGACTGCCGGGCGGCCCCAAATCCTCTTACTCCCGCGAGCGAGGCGGCGGCCGCTCCCAGCGCTCCGGTCAGCAATTCCCTCCGCTTCATCTTTAACCTCCGTCTTTGAGATACATTAACCTTTATAGCAATGGCGGCGGAAAATCAACCTGAAACCTAATCTTTTCTCGGCCCTCGATCCCGTCCGCTCCGGCGGTCACTGCGGGGCAGCAGGATAATATCCTTCGTCTTGAGGTGTGAACCGACATCCACGGAAAAGCGGGGCGAGGCGTAGAAGGGATGCCGGATCTCGAGCGTATATTTGTCCGGCCGGAGAAGCCTTGTGTACCGGCCAGTCGCCGGGTCGCTTTTTCGCGGCAGGATGTAGCGAAAATCATCGATCTCGACGATGGAGACGGTCGCCTCGACCGGTTCGCCCGTCCGCCCATCCAGAACGCGGCCGGTAATCCCCGGCCCCCGGCCCCTGTCCAGCATGAAGAAAGCTCCCTCGAGGTTTGAAGCGACGATGGACTCGATCAGCGGGATGTCCAGAGGTATAAAGGATGTCCCCGTCTCCACCAGGAATTCCAGGGCTCCCGTCACCGCATACATCCAGGGCGAGCTCTGGCTGGCCCCCGTCTGACGGCCGTAATCATAAGTTCCCGTCCCCAGAGTGTTTTTGATCCTTCCGGCTAGCCCGGCGGCGATCTCCTGAAGGAGGTCGTGGTCCGGCGCCCTGACCGACGTCCCCGGCCAGGACCATTGATAGTAGACGATCTCCCCGGTGCTGTGATAGGTGAGCGAAAGGACAAACCTCTCCCGCAGGGCTAAGTCCCTTTTCGCCCGAGTTTCGTCCTCCGAAAAGGCTTGGGGTCCCCGATAGGTCCAGTCGGCCGGGTTGGAAGAGCCGGCATAAATCCAGTTCCAATCATAGTTTCTGTTCAGGTCCACGCCGTCATAATCCAAGTCAATCTGGCCGTTGCCATCATTGTCCCTGAGGTTCTTCCGCCACCAGGGAGAAGCGAGCGCGTTGTCGGTGATGTATTTATAGCCTTCCGGGTTCATGATGGGGATGACCCAGATTTCGTAGTCGTTCACCCAGGAGGTGACCCTTTCGTCCCAGCCATAGCGGGAAACGAGATGGTCGATCAATGCTAGGCAGATCTCGTTTCCCAGCGGTTCCCGGGCATGGTGCATCCCGTCGAAAAGCACGGCGGGCTCATCCTCGTCTTCGTCCGGATGGTCGGATATTTTGAGCGCCAGCAGCGGAACCCTCCAGAGCGTGCTCCGGCCGATAATGTGCAGCTTGGCGATCTGGGGATATGATCGTTCCACGGTCCTCAGGAATTCCTGAGTTTCTTCGAGGACGTGGTAGAAAGGATCGAGGGCGACGCCGGCGAGGTCGGATTCGCTCTGGAGGATCTCGATGTGGTAGCCGTCCCGGATCAGGGCTTCCATCTCCTTATGGGTGACCACGGCCTCCGGACGTTCCCGGACGGCCTGGGAGGCGAAATCGAGCGGCCGTCGGAACAGAGATGCCATTTTGGCCGGAGGGGCGGTGATGCGGACAAGATACCTTTCGGTCTTCACGGCGGAGGGCGAAAGGCCGAACCCGAGCAGCGCAGCCAGGAGGGCGGCTAAGATGACTTCAGGCCGTCTCATCAGTTCCCGCGCCTTCACTTTTCAACCACGCGATAAAAATAAACCCGCGGATATAAAAAGTAAAGGGAGAAGATATATCATAGAATCATCCTCAATTTCATGATAGTCCTATGGGGAGGGTGGCGTGATTCGGGGGCCTTCGGGGGGAAGAGGCGAGGGTGTTGGATGAGGAAGCCCGTCGAAGACTGAGCGGGCATGGTTTCTCGACTGAAAGCGAGTTTGCTGATTTG
>CAZYWP010000144.1:0-4677 GCA_964651495.1 uncultured Eubacteriales bacterium
TCTTTGAGCCTGACAACGGGAAAGCGTCCATCGGTCGTGTAGGCCTCGCCGGTGTCGTCGGTGATTTTCCACCGGGCGGGCGTCTCCGGGCCTCTGATTTGGAGCTCCACTCTTCCTCTTTCCACGATCCTCGTCCCCGCCAGGACGGGGACATCAGTCGGGACGTAGAGCGTTTTATAGGTGGCCGGATAAAAAGAATCCCGCTTATCGGAAGTGAGGAAGAATACCACGTTGGCGAGAGTAGCGGCGAAAAAAAGGACGGCCAACCCGACGGGCCATTTTTTCCTGTGCTTTAGGGGGATTGACGCCACACGAGTCATTGTACCTCCTTATTCGCTCAAGTTACCGAGGGCTGTCCTTTTTAGCTATGTGAACGGATGCCGTCAGGCATGCAGAGAAAATATCACAGGCCGAAGAGTAGAGTCAAAACCGGCCGGATTTTGCGCCCCTGAGATTCGCCTTGTGTTAAAATACGGTCTCAGTGAAAGCCGAAGGCGTGTAGTAAAGCCCATGAGATGAGGATATGCTTGATATCGTTCTGATTGTCTTCGGCTTCCTCCTCCAGTTCGTCGGGTTGGCGGGCTGCCTGCTTCCCTGGCTGGCCGGGCCTCCCTTCAATTTCCTTGGCCTGATTCTTCTTTGCTTGGCCAAAGGATGGGACACGTTCAGCCCCGCCTTTTTGATCGCCATGGGCGCCCTGACGCTTCTGACCGTGGTTTTGGATTATGTTCTTCCGATGGCGGGGGCAAAAAAATATGGCTCGACCAAGCGCGGCTTCTGGGGGGCGTTCTTCGGCATGGTCATCGGTATCATTCTATTCCCGCCTTTTGGCATGATCATCGGCGCCTTTCTTGGAGCGGTGACCGGGGAACTTACGGCCGGAAAAAAGAATACGGAGGCTTTAAAGGCCGGCTGGGGAGTTTTTTTGGGTGTGATCACCGCCCTGATTTTAAAACTCCTCGTCTCCGGAATCATGACCTTCTTTTTCATCAAGGAGATATTCTAGGTATCGGGGCGTCTTTGAGATCCATAATCTCATGATCTTAGCCCTATTCAATTCCTCTTTCCCCGCCGAAAACATCCTCTTAACAAACTCTAGGGCGCGGACAGCAGGAGGTTAAGAAGATAGTCTTCGTAGGCGTCGAGGTCTTTCCAGGCCGTCGCAACTGACATCTTTGCCCCAGCGGGGCCGACAACCGTCATCCCATCAGAGGTGACGTTAATGGATAGTTGCTCCAGCTCGAGGTGGACTTTCGGCCCCGGCAGGGCCAGGTAAACAGCGACGGTATCGAAGAGGACGCTGCTCTCGGTCAATTCCTCGACGGAGTCTTTTTTCGCCCAGATGCGGTAGTTCTCGAGCAGGGCCGCGATGAGGTTGTCGCGGCTTTTTTTCAGAGCCTGGAAGCGTGCTCCCGTGAGGCGGACCAGGCCGCAGGTGTCGAGCGGCGTGATAACGGCCTCGATCCATGGGGCGAGAAGGGCCCTTTGAGCGGCGGCGACGTTTTCCCGGACGTTGTATTCCGGACCGGCCGGCCCGCCGTCGTATCCTTTCCGTACGGCGCCCTGCATGCCGACGAACACCGCCCTGGATGCGATGTCCGGCCGGCGCTCGAGGGCGGACGCCACAGTCGTCGACGGCCCGATGGAGATGATCGTGATGGGCCGCGGCGCCTTCATCACAGCATCGACGAGCGCCTGCACGCCGTCTTCGTATAGCTTTCCGGGATATTTCTTGAGGTCAAAGCCCTCGACCCAGGGCTGCTGTCGGCCGGTGCCGTCGAGTCCTCCCGCGCCGAGCCCGATGGGGACATCGGTTCGGCCGGCAACCTCGAGCAGGCGGGCGATGAGCCTGGCGCGATAAGCCGCCTTGCCGTGGGTGGTCGTAACGAGCTTCAGGTCGAATTCGGGGCTCTTCAGGAGCATGGCGAGCGCCCAGGTGTCGTCGATGTCGTCGCCGATATCGGTGTCCAGGATGATGGGAATTCTCGGCGCGGAGAGGCGGACGGCATGTCCAGTTCCTCCTCCCAGCGCAGCCGCGACCAACACCATGAACAAAATAAAAGATTTTTCCATGAAACAGACCCAGCCAGTCGATTTTAGCAGAAAATCCGGGGTGATGACACATCATTCGGAAAATGCTGGCGCTCCTCGGTTTCTTGACACGGTCATCTCCCGCCGTTAAAATCGCTACACGTAAAGGCCGCGGGATGAGACTGAGCCGGTCCACTCAGGTCCCATTGCTCTCGCGCTGGGATTTTCATTGAGACTTTTGCAGTCTCGCCATCGGCTGGGTCGTACGCCTGGCGTCGTCGAGTTGCCGGATCAGCTAAAACTTGACTTTTACCGCCACCGTGTTGGAACTCCCGGGAGAGGATGTCTTGCTGGCCGCCATATTCGAAACGAAGGAGGATGAAGCGATGTTGCCCAGAGGAGATAAACGCCCTGGCCGAGTCCGCTTTGCCTTTGTCTTGTTTCTGGTGATGTTCTTTGTAGTTATTCGGTCCGCCCGCTATTCCGGCGCCGAAGAAGAACGGCGGCCGATCGCCGTCAGGAATGTCCGAGTTTTTGACGGGGAAAAAATCCTGACGCAGGCCACCGTTCTCATCGAAAACGGAAGAATATCCTCTGTCGGCGAGACAGTTTCTCTGCCGCCAAACGCCGAAATCATCGAAGGTTCAGACAAGACCCTGCTCCCGGGATTGATCGATTCTCATGTCCATGTCTGGGATGCGCAGAATCTCAGGCAGTCTCTGGTCTTCGGCGTGACGGCCGTAATCGACATGTTTACGAGCGTCCAAGCAATGGCGGAGATCAAGGCCGCCCAAGCGAAAGAATCCCCCCTTGAGATGGCGTTCCTGGTTTCTCCGGGAATTCTGGTGACTGTGCCCGGAGGCCACGGCACCCAGTACGGGCTTCCGATCCCCACAATCACAGATACGGCGCGGGCCCAGGACTTTGTTGATGCGCGGACAGCCGAAGGCTCGGATTTCATCAAGATCATCCTCGACGACGGGAGCGCTTACGGCTTAACCCGGCCGACAATCTCCCTGGAAATCCTGTCCGCCGTCATCAAGGCCGCCCATAGGAGGAGCAAAATGGCCGTGGTTCATGCGGCAACCCTGCAGAACTGTCTCGACTCTATCAACGCCGGGGCCGATGGGCTCGCTCATCTCTATTTCGACGACGCTTTCGACCCTGATTTCGGCCGCACCCTCGCCCGGCGAAAGGCCTTCGTGATTCCCACCCTCAGCGTGCTCCAGACGATGGCCGGAATCCAGGGCGGCGAAGTCCTGACCAAGGACCCGATGATCGCGCCCCTCCTGAAACCTTTTGACCTTCAAAATCTGAAGAATGGTTTTCCCTTCACAACGACCGAGGCGAATTATCGGATCGCCGAGAAAGCGCTCCGCCAGCTCAAGGAGGCTGGTGTCCCCATACTGGCCGGCACGGATGCCCCCAATCCAGGAACCACTTACGGCGCCAGCCTGCACCGCGAGCTCGAGCTCCTTGTCGCGGCCGGGCTTTCGCCGGTCGAAGCGCTGAAAGCGGCGACTTCCATCCCAGCGGCGACGTTCCCGATCGACCGCCGCGGCCGGATTCGACCCGGGATGACCGCTGACTTGGTGCTTGTTAACGGCGACCCAACCCTGGAGATCCGGGCGACACGAGATATCGTAGTCGTCTGGAAAAACGGGATTCCAGTAGACCGGGCGAAATACCTCGAGGAGGCGAAAAGAGAGCGGGAGACCGCCGCCTCCGCTCCGAGGGCGCCGGTTCCCGAGTACGGCGAATCCGGCCTGATCAGCGACTTCGAGGGCGAGAAAATCGAGTCGAATTTCGGGGCGGGCTGGATGGTCTCAACCGACTCCCTGCGCGGGGGGAAATCGACGGCCCGGCTCGAGCTCGTGGATGGAGGCGCCCAGGGGAGCCGAAAATCGCTCCTCATCAGTGGAAACGTCGTCCCCGCGAGGGCGACGAACTGGGCGGGCGCTTTGTTTTCGCCGGGCCCGATGGTGATGGCGCCGGCCGACCTCTCGTCCAAGAAGACGATCGGTTTCTGGGCCAAAGGCGATGGCAAAAAATATGCGGCTATGATCTTCGCCCGGAGCCTGGGTTTCATCCCTTCCATCCAATATTTTGAGGCCGGGCCGGAATGGCAGGAGTGGATTTTCACCTTCGAGCAATTCAAAGTCCAGGGCGATGACATCATGGGAATTTTTATCGGGGCTTCCGGCGAAAAAGGGGAATTTGCCGTGCGGATCGACGATGTCCGGCTCAAGTGACGGCTGCCTAATAAAAAATTCGTCGGAATACAAGGCAAGGTGTCATGTCTCATTCACGTATACAGGCTGGGATACCAGGCCGAATGGAGACAATGAGGGCAGGCGTTTTTTGACCGACTGCGACGAAGGAGGGAGAATGAAACGCAGAAATCCGGGCGGTTGCACCGCCGCGTTTGCAGTCCTGGCGGTTTTTCTCGCCACTCTCGTCTTTTTGCCGGCTGTCCTATCCGCCCGGGGCACGCCCGTTGAAGAATCTGACTCTGCCGTTCTAGCCCGGCCGGCCCGGGTTTCGAATTCGTCCCCCCAGACGACAGGCGTCCGCTTTTCGCAGGAAAAAATCGGAGAAACGGATGTTTTGACCCTGTCGAATGACCTGGTCCGGTGCTCGGCCCGG
>CAZYWP010000144.1:4777-6870 GCA_964651495.1 uncultured Eubacteriales bacterium
AAAGCGCCCGAGCTCTGCTGCGGCCAGGAAATCGGAGAACGGATCGGAGACTCCTGGATCGAGAGCGAATGGGTAGTCGAGGCCCTGACTCCCGACCGGTTCGTCAAGCTCTGGTTCTGGAAATATCTCGACCGAATGCGGGTGGCTCCAATCAGGCCTTATGTCCTTTACAATTCCTGGTACGACCTCCGCAACCCGGAGTACAAAAAAGGACCGGAGAGGACCATGGACGAGGGCAATCTCCTCAAGGCGGCCGGAATCATCCAGGAAAAACTCGTCCGCAAGAACGGTGTCGGCCTGGACGCCTTTGTCCTCGACGACGGCTGGGATGTTTATGCCGGCGACTGGGTTTTGAGCCCTTCGCAGTTTCCTCGCGGTCTCAGCCCGATTTCGGAGGCGCTCAAACCCATGGGTGCCCGGCTCGGCATCTGGATCGGTCCGATCGGCGGCTATTTCCAGCGCGATGTCCGAGTCAACTGGATGAAAGAGCGCGGCTACGAGACCGTGGGCGGCCAGATGTGCGTTGCCGGCGAGCGCTACAGGGCCCTTCTTAAGAAGCGGGTCGTGGACTTCATCCGGAACGACCGCGTGGATTATTTCAAATGGGACGGCATTCAATTTTCCTGCAGCGAGCCGGGTCACGGTCACCCGCCGGATATCTATTCCCGCCGGGCCGCCATGGAAGCCGTCGCCGAACTCAGCCGCGCGGCCAGGTCGGAAGGAAAAGATATGTTCTTGAACATCACCTCAGGCACCTGGCTGAGCCCCTGGTGGGTGAAATATGCTGACACCATCTGGATGCAGGGCCAGGACTACGGGTTCGCCGACGTCCCCTCGATCAGCCGCCGCGACCAGTCCACAACCTACCGGGACAGTGTTCTTTTTGACGACCTGCGGCGTTACGATTTCTGGTTTCCGGTCTCGAGCCTGATGACCCACGGCGTAATCAAAGCTCACATCAGCCCCTTCGCCGAACCGAAAGAACCCCTGGACAAGTTCGTGGACGAAGTCGTGCTCTACGCTGCCCGGGGGATCGCGATGTGGGAGCTTTACATTTCGCCCGACCTTCTGAACGATGCTGAATGGGAAGCGGAGGCGGCCTCAATCCGCTGGCTGAAGGAGAACTTTGCCATCCTCAAAACCGGGGAGATGATCGGCGGCGACCCGCGCCGGCACGAACCTTATGGCTACGTCCATTTCCTCGGCCGGCGGGGGATCATCGCCCTGCGCAACCCGGTGATCGACCCGCAGGCGCAGCGGCTGGACTTTTCCCCCGCGCTCGGCCTGGACGGCGCGGCGACAGACCTCGTCCTGGAGCGCATTTATCCCACCCGCTGGGTCGCGCCGAAGCTTCTCCGGGCCGGAGACTCTATTGATATTCCGCTCCAGGGTTTCGAGACCGCTGTCTACGAGCTTTATCCTCTGTCCGAAGCCGGAGAGCCCCTCCTGGCGGGAGCCGTGTTCGATTCTGTCCAAAACGCCGACGGCGAATATGTCTTTGATGTCTATGAGACGACCGAAGAGGCGCGCCTTCTCAACTCCGGGCAGGTGAGAGAGGCGAGGATGGAGGGCAACCTCCAGGCTGCCGGACAATTTGTTCTGCCTGGGCGGGCCGAGCCGGCAGCAGTCAAAGAAATATCATTCCGCCAGGTTCCTGGAGCTCCCGGAAAATTGGCGGCACAATTCAGGCTTCAAGACCCGGCTATAGACGCTACGCTTGCTGTCCTTGTGACCCCGGCAAAGGACTTTCAAGGAAAAATCCTGCCCAGCCTCGAAGCGCGCGATAATGGAAAGAAAGCAGAGCCGGCGCTGGAGCTGGAAAAGGGAAGCTGGGCCTGGCATAAATTAGAGGTCAGTCCGGGAGAGCACACCGTTGAGTTCCGCCTCTCTCCCGGCCCGGTGGAAGCGTCATGGATTGGCCGGGTTTCCTGCTGGCTCATCACCAGGGAAAAATATACTCCGCGGAGCGTGATTTTCAAGATGCAGGAAACCGCGCCATACCGGCGCGCGCTTCTTCCCCGGCCGTTTCCCGCCGGTGTTTTTTCCAAGGCGTATAAGATCGGGGAGACGGAAGTTGATCTGAGACGCTGACA
>CAZYWP010000145.1:0-6823 GCA_964651495.1 uncultured Eubacteriales bacterium
ACGGATTCCGGGAGCTGGGCGACAATCCCGAACCTCTCCTCGAGGTCCTTGCGGAAGTTGTTAACTTTTTCCTCGGCCGACAGATGCACGGTTTCCAGTTTTTTGTTGAGCTCGCTGACCTGGCGGAGCTCCTCGAGTGTCAGACCAGCCATTCTCTCGATCTCGGTCTGGAAGGCGACGGCCCGGTCGAAATGCTCCTTGATCTGATTCTGCAGGGCCGAGCGCTCGTTCTCGAACTCGTGGATGACGGAGCGGTAGTCGTGGAGAATCCCCCTTCCCTTCTCGATCTCTTTTTCGATGGCCTCGATCTTTTTACCGGCTTCCTCTTTTTCCGCCCGGATGCGCTCCTCCAGATCCTCTTCGATCTCCAGTTTGCGCTTGGACAGGAGTTTTTCCAGCTTGGTTTCGATTTCATCGATGACGCCGACAGTGTCTTTCATGTTCGAGGGTTTCTCCGCCATGCTAGCTCTCCTTTGACAATGATCTGGATATCTTGTTCTTTTTAAATATTTTAAAGGCGATGAACCCGGCTGTCAAGGCGGCCAGGCCGACGAGCAACCGGGAGGGCGTACGTTTCAGGCGTTGCAGCGGTTTCATGGCCCTAGTGTTACAGAGCCCGATTTCTCTGACAATCACCTTTGCGGACGATTTTCAGGGGTAATTTTATTCCGTGGGGGTCACCCCCAGGGGTGATATTCGCGGCTGACTTTCCTCTCCGAATTAACTTTAAATTCCTGTTGCATATCATCCCGAAAACGGATATAAAAGGAGCGCCAGGATGGATCCGTTCAAGGTTTGGCTGATCGACAACGACATTAAAAGAAAGGAAAAACTGTCTCGACTCTTGGGCGAGTTCGATCTCCAGGCCGGCACACTCGGCTCCATTTCTGACCTACTGAATCTTCCGCCGACCGAGGAAAAAACCGCTCTGGCGCTCATCGATCTGAACGCTCTCGGACAGGAGAGCGCCGACCTTCTCATGAATATTCGGACGGTACGTCCGCGGATATCGTTCGTGCTCCTTGCCGACGCGGAGACCGCCGACCAGGGATCGTCTCTCCTCCAGAAAGGCCTGGCCGATCAGGTGGCCAGCGCCGACAATTGGGGCAGCATCTATTCGGCGGTGAAAGGGGAAATCGCCCGCAAAGAGTTGGCCCGCAAGAACCGGGCCTATGCCCGGCAGCTGCGAAAGCTCCGGCTCGAGCAGTCGGCAAACGAGCGCCGGGCGGCTGAGCTCGAAGAAAGCTACACCGCCACCCTCGAGAACCTGATGACCGCCCTGGATCTGCGGGACGTCGAAACCTTCGGCCATTCTTTAACCGTCGCCAAGTACTGCCGGGTGCTGGCCCAGCTCATCGGGATCAAGGACGCGACGACGCTGGACAACATACGCAAAGGGGCCCTGCTCCACGACATCGGGAAGATCGCCATCCCGGACGCGATCCTGAAAAAGCCCAGCCGGCTGTCGGCGGCGGAGTGGGAGAAGATCAAGCTGCATCCGGTCCTGGGACACGGGCTGATCAAGGAGATCAAGCTGGTCAAGGAAGTCGGGAACATCATCCTCTACCACCACGAGAAGTACGACGGGAGCGGTTACCCGGGGGGATTGAAGGGGGAGACGATTCCCCTCGAAGCGCGGATATTCGCCCTGGCCGATGCCCTGGACGCCATCACCTCCCACCGGCCCTATCGGAAAGAGAGGGATTTCAAGGCGGCAAGAAAAGACATTCGGGAAAACCGGGGCAAGCAATTCGATCCCAAGATCGTGGATGCCTTTTCCTCGGTAAAGACGGAGGACTGGGAGAGGATTCGCTACGAGACGACCAAGATCCTGCCGGGGCTGGAGAACTTCTCGGCCCTGTATAACAGGGAGTAATTTTCTTACGGATTTCCCGTTTCTTTTGGGTTTGCGACGACTGAATTATGTTCGGACGTATCCCAAAGTCCGTGACAATTATACCACCTCTCCCCTGGTGGGAGAGGATATTTTTGAAGCTTCGCCGTTACGGAAATGCCCTATCATGATAAATGATAATGAAAAAAATCGCGAAAACCGCTAAAATAGTGGGCCGGATTGGAAAGAATGAAGAAGCCGTCAATTAAATTCTGGCCAAAAATGACCGGCGCGTCCTTGATCCCGCTCGCTCGGAGAAGCCCCCTCGTGTTCGCCTTCGTATTGTTTCTCCTGGCGCCTGTTCCGGCCTGCAAGAAGAGCCCCATCACTCCCGATGCCGAGAACCTCACCCGCCCCATCATCTGGCTGAATCCATCTGAACTCGCCGTCACGGCGGCCGAATTCGGGCCGAACCCCTCAGGCCAGACTCTCAAGGTCAAAAACTCCGGACAAAACACCCTGAAGTACGAAATCTCGGACGACGCCGACTGGGTGACGGTGGAGCCGGCATCGGGCACCTCTTCCGGCCAGACGAACGAACACACCATCGTCATCGACAAAAGCGGACTCGCCGCCCAGGACGCCGATTACACGGCGGCCATCACTGTGGCCTGCTCGGAGGCCTATAACAACCCGCAGAAGGTCACCGTGGGATTGAAGCTCACCAAAGAGCCGCCGCCGGAGATCTCGGTATCCCCCAAGACGCTCAGCTATGCGGCCCAGTCGGGAGGGGCCAATCCCCCGCCGCAGAACATCGTCATCCGGAACAGCGGCCAGAGCACCTTGAACTACACGATCTCCGACGATGCGGCCTGGCTGGAGGTCAGCCCGGCAAGCGGGACGTCCGCCGGCGAAAACAGGACCCACGCGGTTTCGGTAGCGAGCGGCGGGCTGGCCGAAGGGAACTACAACGCTACGATCACCGTGAGCGATCCAAATGCGACCAACAACCCGCAGAGAGTGGCCGTCAGCCTGCAGGTCTCCAAAGAGCTTCCCCCGGCGATCTGGGTGGATAAGCCGAGTCTGAGCTTCGCCGCTCAGGTAGGAGGATCAAACCCCTCTCCCCAGAGCATCGACATCAAGAACAGCGGCGGCGGCACCCTGAGCTATGCGATCACCTGGAACGCGGCTTGGATGACGGTTACTCCCCAGAGCGGAAGCTCGACCGGCCAGGAAAACAGACACACGGTATCAGTCAACAGCGGCGGATTGGGCCAAGGGACGTATAACGGCACGATCACGATCACAAGTGGTGCCGCGGTCAACAGCCCCCAGCAGGTGGGCGTCACGCTCCAGGTCGCGGCCATCCCCACCAACAACGAAATCAGCGTTTCCTGCAGCCCCAACCAGGGCCTCACGGGCGCGACAGTCAATTGCCCCATCTCGATCCTGGGCAACCTCAGGAGCATCTCCTCCTTCGGCCTGCAGTTCACGTTCGATACAAATATGTTCGATTATGTCGGGACGAATAAGGGCACGCTAGCCGGGGATTGGGCCTACATCGACGGAAATAATGTTTCCGGGACGGTGACGATCGGCGGGTTCGCCGGGTCCGGGAGCCCGATACCGCTGGGAAGCTCCGGGACGATTGCCGTCATCGTCCTGAGGGTGACCGGCGGGACTTATCCCAACGGCCAGCAAAGCACGATCACCATCCGGGCCTACTCGGACGACCTCGCCGGGATGACGCCCGAACCCGCGACCACGACCTTTACCTTCCGGAGATAAGCAAAGATCGGTCCCATTATTCCCCATTATTCGGACCGATTCTTAGTCCTTATTTTTTCAGCTTCGGGAAGTTGCTGGTTTTTATGCTTCCTCTCCCTTCGAGGGGAGAGAGTTGGGGTGAGGGTGAATAAGACAAGCATCCCCCTCCCCTTCATCCCTCTCCCTCCAGGGGGGGGCTATTCTGGGATGCAATTCATGAATATTGCAGCTCATGCTCTACGGGCGATGACAACGCGGGGGATGCCCCTTAGGTCGTCGGAAACATGAGGCCTCACCCAATGATCATCGAATAACGAAAGGGCTCCGTTCGCCTGGCCCTCGCCCATCTCAAAAAGAAGATAACCGCCTGGCTTCAGGTAAGCCGACGCGCCTTTGATTAGCCTCCGGATGAACTCCAGGCTACTCTTACCCCCGACGAGCGCCCGCCGCGGCTCGCAATCCCTGACTTCCCCGGCCAGCCCCTCCCACTCAACCGCCGAAACATACGGCGGGTTGGAGACGATGAAATCGCACATTCCCCCTAATTTGAGCCTCTTGTGCGGGGCGAACAGATTTCCTACGGCAAAGGTAATTCTCTCAACCTGGCTCGATTTTGCATTAAGGCTGGCTATTTTTATGGCCCTGGCGGACACATCTGTGGCGATGATATGCGCCAGGGGCAGCTCCCTGGCCAGAGCTACCGCAATATTGCCGCTTCCCGTCCCGATATCGACGATCGTCTCTTCCCCCCCGGACGACAACTCCAGCACCTTTTCCACGATCAGCTCAGTTTCCGGCCGAGGGATGAAGACGCCCGGACCGACTTTGAAGGTTTGGGACCAGAATTCTTTTCTCCCTGTTATGTAGGCGAGCGGGACTCCCGAGAGGCGTTTCTCGATCAGGCGCCAAAACTTCCGCTCTTCTCTTTCGGAGAGGCGCATACCCGGCGATGCCAGGAATTCCACTTCACTCATTCCGGTCGCGAAAAGCAGCAGGACTTTCGCCTCGACCGCAGGATTCGCCACCCCGTGGAGCAACGCCCTCCCTTTCCGGAAAACTTCCTGAACCGTACTCAAATTATTTAATTGACAAGGCCTGAAAATGCATGACCAGCTTTTCGATGAATTCGCCCAGGTCGCCGTCGATCACCCCTTGCAGGTTGTGCATGGTCAGGTTGATCCGGTGGTCGGTCACCCGGCTCTGGGGGAAATTGTAGGTGCGGATTTTCTCGCTCCGCTCCCCCGTCCCGACCTGGGATTTACGGTTCCGGGCGATCTCCGCGTCCTGCTTCCGCGTGGCGATGTCCATCAGCCTGGAACGCAAGATCTTCAGGGCCTTTTCCTTGTTCCGGTGCTGGGATTTCTCGTCCTGGCAGGAGACAACCAGGCCCGACGGCTGGTGCGTTACCCGGATGGCCGTGTAGTTGCGGTTGACGTTCTGGCCGCCCGGCCCCGATGCGCCGAACGCGTCGATCTTCAGGTCCTTCGGGTCGAGCTTGACGTCCACTTCGTCCGCTTCCGGCAGGACCGCCACCGTTGCCGTGGACGTATGGATCCGCCCCGATGCCTCGGTCTTGGGAACGCGCTGGACGCGGTGGACGCCGCTTTCGTATTTGAGCGTTGAATAGACGTTTTTCCCCCGGATATTGACGACGATCTCCTTGAAACCGCCGATCGGCGAGATGCTCGTCCCCAAAACCTCGAGCTGCCAGCCCTTGCGCTCGGCGTACCGGGAATACATGCGGAAGAGGTCCTGGGCGAAGAGCGACGATTCATCCCCCCCTGCCCCGGCCCGGATCTCCAGGATGACGTTCTTCTCATCGTAGGGGTCCCTGGGGAGGAGCAGGATTTTAAGCTCGTCCTCGATCCCTCTCTCGCGCGCCCTGAGCTCCTCGAGCTCGGCTTCGGCCAGCCCTCGCAGCTCGGGATCTGTGTCCTGGGCGGTGAAGATGTCCTCGGACTCCTGAATTTGCTTCTTGACCTTCTTGTACTCTTCGTACTTCTTGATTAAAGGCTCGAGCTCCGCCCGTTCCTTGGAAGCTTCCTTGAGTTTCTGGGGGTTCGAGATGAGGGCGGGGTCGGACAGAGAGAGGGTTAAGCGGCGGTACTTCTCCTCGACGTTCTCCAGCTCGCGGAACATGGCCGGCTACTTCTTGGCGTCGCCATATTTCTTCCTGAATTTTTCAATGCGGCCGGCGCTGTCCATGAGCTTCTGCTTGCCCGTGAAGAAGGGATGGCACTGGGAGCAGATTTCAACCCGGATTTCTTTCTTGGTGGAGCGGGTGACGAAGGTGTTGCCGCAGGCGCAGACCACCCGGCTCTCCACATATTCAGGATGAATGCCTTTTTTCATCGTCATAATCTCCTCAGTAGGCCGCTAATTATAGCAGATTTGCGGCCGAGTTCAAAATCACTTCTTATCCATCAGCTTGATCTTGATCAGCTCGTCGAGCTTGCTCTCGTAGCCGTCCCAGTCGATGGTAAAGCTCCGGCTTTTCAACGTCTGCTTGAGCCGTCTCTTGTACGATTTCGAGTCGAAATAATCCTTGAGCGTCTTGTTGAGCGGGTAGATGAGTTCCTCCGCCTTCCACTCGTAAGTATCGCCGTTCGCGAGCTTGAGACAGTTGAGATAGACGATCCAGGCCAGGTGCTTGAAGGGGATCCGGGGAAAGGCCTTCTCGATGGCCAAAATCTCGGCCGCCTTCTCGGGGTTGAGGAAGTGGAAGTAGCGGGAAAAGAGGAGGGCGTTGTGGAAATAAGCGGGAAAAGCCAGCAGGCCGTCCTTCCGGAGGAGCCGCGCGAGATTGACGAACAGATCGACGACTTTTTTCCCCACGCCGAGCCCGGGATGTTTCTGGCCCGGGAGGGGTGGCCGTTTGACCGAAAAGAGGAGGAGCGGGTTCTGGATGGTCAGCCACTCCAGGATCAGGAAATCAAATTTATAAAAAGAGGGGTCGAGTTGGAGACGGCTGTTGGGAGCGAGCCTGCCCTCACGGATCTTGAAGTCAACGATGAGGTTCTCGGGCTTGCTCGTTTCGCGGAATATCTGGAGCCTCTGGACGGGATAGCCGGACGAGTCCAGGTCGAAGGCGAGCGGCCAAAGGTCCCGTTTCTGGGCTTCCCTGAAGAAGTTGCGCTTGCCCAGGACGGCAGTGACCTCGGTCATGGAGTAGCGGCCGAGGAAGAGCGAAGTCGCCTTCTCCTCGGTTAAGTCGGACAGGAT
>CAZYWP010000146.1:0-6776 GCA_964651495.1 uncultured Eubacteriales bacterium
GGACAGCATGTATTTTAATCATAGGCAGATGGGTAGAGTGAAGGAGGACATCTAATGAGACGATGGAACGGTTGGGGAAGCGACGAAATCGACTATCCTGTACCCGCTTCCGCCCAAGCCTATCTTGCCGAAGTCATCGGGCCGGCGCAACCCGGGCCTTCAGCCCGTTTTGACGAAATCGTTCGACGCATCCCCGCCAGCCGCCTGCCCGATCACCCGCTGATCAACCGAGATCCGGCCGTAAGGCTCCTCCATGCCCGCGGACAGTCACTCCCCGATTGGATCGCCCTCCGGTTCGGCGCGATCGACCGCTTTCCTGACGGCGTGGCCCGGCCTTCTTCCGAAGAGGACGTGGAAAAAGCCATCGCTTTTGCCGGGGAGACGGGAACCTGGCTAATTCCCTATGGAGGAGGGACGAGCGTCGTCGGACACATCAACCCGCTCCCTTCGGAGCATCCTGTCCTGACCGTCGACATGGAAAGGATGCGCCGAATGTCCAAGCTGGACAAAGACAGCCGTATCGCTACGTTTGAGGCCGGGGTGACCGGTCCCCACCTCGAAGCCCAGTTACGGGCTCACGGCTATACTCTCGGCCACTTTCCCCAGTCTTTCGAGTACTCGACCCTGGGCGGATGGATCGCTACGCGGTCGAGCGGGCAGCAATCCCTCTACTATGGGCGCATCGAGGATCTTTTTGCCGGGGGAAGGATGATTGCCCCAGCGGGAAAGCTGGAGATGCCGCCTTTCCCGGCAAGCGCCGCCGGGCCGGACCTGAGGCAGGCAGTCCTCGGCTCAGAGGGCCGCCTGGGAATCATCACCAGGGCTTTTGTGCGCGTGAGTCCCCTGCCTCAACTCGAAAAATTTCACGCCATCTTTTTTCCGGAATGGGGCCAGGGCATCGCCGCCGTGAGGGAGATGGTACGGGCACGGCTTCGGGTTTCAATGCTCCGCCTGAGCGACGGCATGGAGACAAACACCAGCCTGGTCCTAGTGGGAAACGAACGGCTGATCCGCCTGCTCAACGGGTTGCTGCGCGTGCGCGGGATTAAGGACGAAAAATGCCTGCTTTTCATGGGCATCACTAGAGAAGAAGGCATGGCCAAGAGGACGCGCCGCATAGCCCTGGATATTGCGCGCGAGCACGGCGGTGTTCATATCGGCCGCAGGATGGGGAACGAATGGAGAAAGAGCCGCTTCAAGACGCCTTACCTGCGCAATACCCTCTGGGACCTCGGCTACGCTGTGGACACATTGGAAACCGCTCTGACCTGGAAAAAACTCGGCCCAGCGAGTGAAGCGATATTGAAGGCACTGCGCGGAGGGCTCAAGGATAGCGGGGAGCGTGTTCTCGCCTTTGCCCATGTTTCTCATGTCTACGTGACAGGAGCCAGCATTTATGTGACTTATATTTTCCGCCTGGCCGGGAGCGCCGAAGAAACATTGGGTCGGTGGAGGAAGCTCAAGGAAGCCGCCAGCCGCGCCATCGTTTCCCACGGCGGTACGATCTCCCATCAGCACGGCATCGGCCTGGACCATCAACCCTGGATCGAAAGCGAGAAGGGGCGGCTGGGGGTTCAGGCGCTCGGCGGCCTGACCCGAGCCTTTGACCCGGCGGGCATCATGAATCCCGGGAAGCTCATCGGAAGCGGGAGGCGGGGATAATCGTGGGCCGCGAGGAGTATCGTTCACCCTGGGAGCCGGGCTGGCGGGAGGAGGCCTGGGCTCAGCTCGAAAAACCGTGGGATCTAATCATTATCGGCGGAGGAATCACGGGCGCAGGCATCCTGGCTTTGGCGGCGCGGAGCGGCGTGCGGACGCTGCTCCTGGAGAAGGCGGATTTCGCCTCCGGTACGTCCAGCCGCTCTTCGAAAATGGTGCACGGCGGTCTCCGCTACCTCAGGCACATGCAAATTAAGCTAACCAGGGAAAGCGTCCGAGAACGCCAGCGGCTGCTCGAGGCGGCTCCCGGCCTTGTCGAGCCGCTCGGGTTTATCTATCCCATTTATGAAGGGGGACATCCCAGTCCCTGGGTCATGGGAGTCGGGCTGGGCATATACACGCGCCTCGCCCCGGATGCCGGCGATTACCAACGCCTCGATGAGGTCGATATCGGAATGATGGCGCCCGGGTTGAAGACGCGCAACCTAGAGCGAGGCTATCACTATATGGACGCGCAGACGGACGATGCCCGGCTTGTAGTGAGGGTGCTTCACGACGGGCTGCTCGCTGGCGGGAAGCAAAAGGCGGTGGCCCTGAATTATGCGGCCGTCATCGGGCTGTTGAAAGAGGGAGAGCGGATCACAGGAGTGGCAGTGCGGGATGAGATGAGGGGAGAGACCGCCGAAGCACGAGCGCGCCTTGTAATCAACGCCACGGGGGCCTGGGCCGATGAGCTGCGCCAGGAGGTCGGTGAAGCAAGGCGTCTGCGGCCGCTTCGGGGCAGCCATCTTTACTTCAGCCTGGACCGATTCCCTGTCTATCAGGCTATCGCCTTCAGTCATCCTGATGACGGCCGGCCTGTCTTTGTCTATCCTTGGGAAGGGGTGGCCCTGGTTGGAACAACGGATGTGGATCACGATCTGCCGATGGATGCAGAGGCATCGATCTCTATCGAGGAGGCCAGATATCTGCTGCGGGCCGTCGTGTCCCATTTTCCGGAGCTTGGCCTGACGAAAAGGGATGTGCTCAGCGCTCAGGCCGGGATTCGCCCGGTTGTCGATACGGGCAAGGCCGACCCTTCAGCCGAAAGCCGCGACTATGCAATTTGGCAGGAGCACGGGCTCTTGACCGTGACCGGCGGAAAGCTGACGACTTTTCGGCTCCACGCGATCGACGCGCTTAAGGAAGCCCACGAAATAAACCCGGATATCCCGGAGCCGGATTCTAATGCGCAGGTGCTTGAAACGTTAGACCCGGCGCAGGAGATAGAGGGAATCGAGGATGCGGACGCCGCGAGACGTCTCTGGGGCCGCTATGGAGCAGCGGCGCCCCGCGCGGCCGCTTCATTTCCTGACTTCATTTCGCTCATTCCAGGAACCCCTTATCTCTGGGCTGAGCTGGCCTGGGCGGCGGGCCATGAGGCGGTCAGTCACCTCGATGATTTGCTTATGCGGCGCTTCCGGCTCAGCATATTGCTGCCCGACGGAGGCGAGAGTCTGCTGCCCGCTATAGAGCCGCTGCTTAAAAAGCATCTGGGATGGGGAGATGAGCGTTGGGATGAGGAAGCCGAGCGCTATCGCCGCATCTGGTCGATAGCCTACGGCTTGCCGAAGGAATGGTGAAATGCGCACACTGGTCATCATTAATGCAAACGCTGCCGGCGGGAAGGCCGAGAGGGTTTTCAAGAGCATCGAGGGGCGGATGGCGAAGGTCATGGGCGAATTCACGGTCGCTGTCAGCAGCGCACCGGAAGAAGTGGCCGGGCATCTCGATGCGGCAGCCGCGGGCGGAGTTGATCGTGTGATTGCCGTGGGCGGCGACGGAACCAACAACTCGGTGGTCAATGCCCTGGCCAGTCGGCCCGAGCTTTCGATCTCTTTTGGCATCCTTCCTGTGGGCACGGGGACCGACTGGGCGCGGGCCTTGGGGATCCCGTCAGATCCTCTGGCAGCGGTAGATTGGCTGGCGCAGGCGAAACCTGTCCCCTGCGATCTGGGAAAAGCGGAATACGTTGATGTCAGCCGCGGCGGCTTGCCCGCCAAACGCTTCTTTCTCAACATCTCAAGCGCCGGCGTCAGCGGCGAGATCGTGGCGAGGGTGAACAGCCTCAGGCGGCGCACGGCCTTAAGTTTTCTTCACGCGACCATCAGCACGTTGTTCCGGTATAAGCCTCAGCGGGTCATCGTGGAATGCGACGGGGCCCGTTTCTATGAGGGCCCGAGCTACCTGCTGGCAATAGCCAACGGCCAATTTTTCGGCAGGGGGATGTGGGTCGCGCCCAACGCCCTGGCCGACGATGGCCTGTTCGATATCATCCTCGTGGAGGGCATGCCCCGGATTCAGATCCTGCTAGCCCTACGGACTGTTTTTAGCGGGAAGCATCTCGAGCGAAATGATGTTCACTCGACCCGCGCCGCCGCGGTCCGGGTTCACTCCGAGGATGGACCGCTCGGCCTGGATTTCGACGGCGAAGAAGCGCAGGGCCAGGACCTTCGGTACACGATTTTGCCTAAAGCCGTAAGAATTCTACTCCACCCCTCTTCGACAAAAGTCTTTCAGGCTCCGCCCCTTCAAGAGCAGTAAAAATTCCAGCTTCTCCCTGATCATGAGTTCTCTGGCGCAGCAGAGAACACATAAAACCATCAGGTTTGTGCTCTTTGTTTTCTGGCCCAGGGGCAGACTTGCAGGCACACCAGGCAGGCTTCATCGCCCTTGCACGTGGCGATGTTGAGGACCTGCTCGCGGGTTTCGGGCCGGTCGTCGAACCGGACCAGAGTCAGGGATTTCGGCGGGCAATAATCGACGCACAAGGAACAGTCGCCGCACAGGCTGGCGATGGGATCATCGGGGATGAGCGGCATGTCGGTGAGGACAGCGATCAGGCGGTGAAGCGGCCCAAATTCGGGAGAGACGATGAGGAGCGAGCGACCCTGCCAGCCGAGCCCGGCAGTCTTGGCCAGGACTTTGAGCGACATGAGGCCGATTCGGTGGACCGGGTCGAACTCATCGTCCGTGTGAATAGTCAAGGCATGATAACGCTCTTCGTTGATATAATCCCAGAGGCCCAGGGCCACCTTCTCCAGAAAGAGCGCGACTTTATCGCCTTTGGCCTTTTTTCCTATTTTGCCCAGCTGGGCACCCAGCACAATGGCGTAGGGAAATTTCGTAATGAAGTGAGAAACGTCGAGAGGAATGCCCAGTGGCAGGTCTTCGAGCTTACTCATATCAGCGACGCCGATTATGTCAATGTTGGCCCGCTTAATGAAAGCTTTTAAGCGCTTTGTGTTCTCAAGCCTTTTTGCCTGAGTGTTTTTCTCGCCCTTTCTCATGGAGTCTTGTCGTCCTCTGTGCGTAGCCTATCATAAAGCGATCATTTCACTCTTTTTTTTCGAGCTGCGCGCCGCAGTGCGGGCAGGCTTTCCAGGCGGACTCGACGGGCTTGCCGCAGTTCTTGCAGACCTGCTGGAGCGGCGCCCCGCAATGGGGACAATAGGTGAACCCCTTCTCCACCGGCTTCTGGCAGGAAGGGCATGTCGGCGTCGGCGCTTTCGCCGGCGGAGATGCAGGGGGAGCGCTTGCCGTCGACTTTCCTGAAGCCGGCAGAGGGTGGTCCTGGCGCACGATCAGATAGATCAGGAGCCCGATTAAATTTCCGATGAAGACCAGAAGCGCCCACAGGACGCCGCTCATCTTCCGCTGTTCGGCATCCCGGTAGACCCAGACAATCACCACGATCCAGAGGATGAAGAAGAGGAGAGAAAAAGACCAAAGCGGGACTAAAGGAAACCAGGGACCAAGGTGCCAGCCGTTGAGGGATACGTGATGCACTCCCCTGGCCAGTCCGGCAAAGATTCCAAACGGGGCAAGCACCAGCGGAGTCAGGATGAAACCTGCGAAAAGCAGGAGCAAAACAAATATGAGAAGCGCGGTCATTTTTCCTGATAAAACGGCCATGATAAACCTCCTTGTTTATTCAAAATAACGGGAGCGAAAAAGAGCATCAAGGCGTTCTGAAGGATAATGCCCAGGACCAAGACGGCCTCCAGCGTAAACTTTTGATCACGGAGAAATCCCTCGACGCCCGGGACAAGAAAAGCGGCGGTCAAGACGGTGAGGACGGCCAGCGCAACCCAGATCGGCCAGGGGACACGAACTGCTGCTGCAGCGCGTCGGGGCCGTGGCCGGCGCATAGGCCTGGTGCCAAGTTCTTCGTGGCAGGCGAGCCGAACCCTCTGCTCAAGCTCTGGGGGAAGAGGGGGCGCGGGCGCCTTTTCAAGGGAGAGATGAAGATCTTCCCATGAATCTCTAAACTCCGCGCAGGCCGGGCACTGAGCCAGATGCCGCTCCATGGTGAGCCGTTCCTCCGGGCTCAGCTTCCCTTCGCCGGCCTCAATGATCAAACGCTCAAAATCTTGGCATCGCATTTTATCTTCTCCCCTTTGGGATGGTAGGAGGCGAGCTCCCTTTGCAGCCTTTTGACGGCCCGGTACATCAGGGATTTCACCGTCCCGACCGGAATTTCGAGCGCGCCTGCGATCTCCGTCTGCTCAAGCCCTTCGATTTCTTTGAGCACGAAAACCCGGCGCTGCTTTTCCGGCAGCCGGGCCAGGGCCCGGTCGATATCTTTGCGGGTGACCGCTCTCTGCGCTCTCCCGGCCGGGTCGTATGTGGACACTGCCGTCTCTTCGGCCGCGGAGGCTTCGGTCATTTCGCTCCTCGTTCTGCCCAAGAAAAGCATCCGTCTGACCCGCTTTTTTCGGAGCATGTCCCGATGAAGATTCATGACAATCACCGCTAACCAGGGCTTCAGGTTCTCCCTGTCAGCGTTCTCTGGCAGGTGCCTGACGACGCGCAGCCAAACCTCCTGAAACATATCCTCAGCCTCGCCCCGGTCCTGGCTCAAATAAAGGGCCAAACGGTAGACATCTCCCTTGTATCTATCGTAAACCTGGTCGAACTCTGCGGTTGATGTCATCCCATCTCTCCGGGCGCTTCGCTCTCCTTCATCCTCAACAGAGATGTCGCCTTAAGTACACTTCACCCATAAAGACGTATATGTCAACAAAAAGTTCTAGTTCGCAGGCATCTCCAATTTTATGCTAAAGGGTCTTTGAGAA
>CAZYWP010000147.1:0-6563 GCA_964651495.1 uncultured Eubacteriales bacterium
TGATCGGAAGTGTTCCTCAGCGCTTAGAGACCCAGGTCGGCATCAATGCCCTGCATGGCTTTAACGCAGATGGAGATAAATTCGTCCAAGTCCAGCCCGAGATTCCGGCACTCTTCGATCTCCTCTCTCCTTGCGCCGCGGGCAAAGCTCTTCTCCTTATAGCGGCGCTTGACGAATTCGAGGTCGATGGACTTCAGTTTTTTGTCCGGATGCATCAGCGTGGCCGCAATGATCAGCCCGGTTAGCGGGTCGATGGAAAAAATGGCCCAGTCCATCGGACTTTCGCAAGGGACCTTGGCGGCATGCGCCTGGATGGCGTGGATGACTTCCGGGGCGATGCCCTTCTCCCCCAGCATCCTGACCGTCTCCGTCGTATGAAGCTCCGGGCTTTTTTCGGTGATCTCATAATCCAGGTCATGGAGAATCCCCGCCAGCCCCCAGGGCTCCGGGTCCTGACCCAGCCGCACCGCCGCCGCCTTCATACAGGCCTCCACCGACAGGCAGTGCTTGACCAGGTTCCTGTTCTTGAGATGGGCTTTGACGAGCTCCAGAGCGTCTTCTCTCTTCATCCGTACATCTCCTTTCTCAGACGGAATCCCCAATTCATGGGGTTTTTTTGGCAACCTCGAAAGAAATTTCGGCTTCTTTGGACTGCCTCTCGTCGATCACCCGGACTCCGACCCGATAGTGACCCTCCTTCTCGGCAAACCAGACCCAGGAATTCATCTCCGATTCTTTCTGGACGATCATCCTGTCTTCCCCGTTGCGGCGAAGGAAGAATTCGAAGCGGGGCAGATAAAAGCCGACGGACGTAGCCGTAAAAGCAATCTCGGTACCGGCCGGCTGCGGCGGGGCCAGGGAAGCGGAGAGGCCAGCTTTGACTTCCTTTTCCAGGAAAACAAGGTTCCCTTTGTCGTCGGCATAATCGTAGAGATTGACCAGGAGATCAGAGTCGAGCCAGAGCGCGTTCGACCGGATTTCCGCCCCGGCATCGTATCTCCCGATGTCCTCTCCCGTCCTCCGGTCCAGGCATATCAGAATAGAGGACTGCGAAGTGACGATGACCTGGCCCGGGCTGAACTCGAGATCGAAAGGGCTCCTCGCCGGGATGATCCGCCACCACAGAATGTCGCCGTTTTTCCCGAGCACATAGAGCACGTTGTTGGAGGCAAGGAAAAAGACCTGTTTTCCCACCGCCTTCGGGGCGGACATGACCTTTCCTCCGATCCGGATCCGCCACTTTCGTTTCAGATCCCTGAGGCTATAACAATAGAAGTGGCTGTCATCGGTGCCGAAAAAGATGCGGTCGCCGTCGACAAGAGGGGTGATCCGGACCGGGCTGCCCATGTCGACGGCCGTCCTCAGCTTCCCGTCCGGGCCGAGAAAATAGACCTTGCCGTCGGTGCAGGCGAGGACGATGGTCCGGTCCCAGAATACGGGCCCGGCCTCGAGCGCTCCGCCGGCTTTGAACAGCCGGGAAACCTCTTTTTTCGCCGGGTCGAAGGCCAGCAATTCCCCCTCCCGGGTGCCAAGATAGACCCGCCCCTGGTGCCAGACGATCTCACCGGCGATTGTCTCTCTGAATTCCCTGGTCCAGAGTGTCCGTCCGTCGCCGTCGAAACAGTACAGAACATTGGCCCGGTCCCAAATATAAATTTGGCCCGGTCCGAGGAGCGGTGGACAACCGAACGGCGCGGGCGCCGTAAATTCCCAAAGAATGGTTTTTTTCGCGCCGTCCAGGCAGTAAAGGAAGCCTTTATCAGTCGCCAGATAGACCTTCCCTTCCGCTGCCCGGACAGAGCGGACGATTTTCCCGTCATAGGCAACCCGGCCGGCTTCAACCAACGGGAAAACCGCGCCGGCGGGATAGGGAGCGATCCTGGGCTGAAAAATGGAGCAGGAAAACTGGAGCAAGACTAACGCCAGCTTAAGGACCCTGTTCATGCCTCGTCTCATGCGGGGCATAATGATACCATTTTGCCTCCCCCGTCTCAATCCGAATTCCATCATCTTTACAGCCGGAGGAAGAGTTGATATCATGCGGGCAAAGACAGCCCCATGGTCAACTACATTCTGCTGTACAAGATCCGCAAACGAGTGAAGAAAATATTAAAGGATAAAATCGCCGACGCCGAGCTGGCTACCACCAAGACGTCCTGCATCGGCTGTCTTGCCGACGACATCAGTTGGGAAATATACTATCTGCTGAAGGAAAAAGACAAGGAAGGGTGAATCCAGCCTACCCTTTATTGTCTCGGCCTGAGTGGGGTCCTCCTGATTTATTTTCGCCGGTCTTTTCTAAATTCTTTTCGGCCCGAATTTTTTCCTTGATTTTCTGCCACCAGTCTATCCGCTTCCTGATCTCTTTCTCCAGACCCATCTCGCCAGGCGAATAATAACGCCTTCCCTTGAGCTTATCCGGAAAAGTCTCCATATCGGTTGTCGAAAAAGCGAAATCGTGGGCATAGGCATATTCTCTGCCGTAGCCGATGTCTTTCATCAGCCTGGTGACGGGATTCCGTATCTGCAGGGGAACGGGCTCATACGGGCTGGATTCAACGTCTTTCATCGCCTTTGTGAAAGCGGCATATGCCCGGTTGCTCTTCGGAGCTGAGGCCAGGTAAATGACGGCTTCGGCAAGGGCGAGCTCTCCCTCGGGTGGGCCCAGGAAGTCGAAAGCCTCTTTAGCGCGCAAGGCGATGGCCAGAGCCTGGGGGTCGGCCAGGCCGATATCCTCGGAAGCGAACCGGACCAGCCGGCGAGCGATGTACAGTGGATCCTCCCCCGAGTAGACCATCCGGGCCAGCCAGTAGAGGGACGCATCGACGTCGCTGTTGCGCAGGCTCTTATGAAGCGCCGAGATGAGGTTGAAGTGTTCTTCTCCGCTCTTATCGTAAAGAAGGATCCGTTTCTGCAGGGCTTCCTGGACTTCCTCCGGGCCGATCGTGCCCGCGTGGGCCAGGCTGGCGGCGATTTCCAGGGTGTTGAGGGCTCGCCGGGCATCGCCGTTGGCCTGGTCGATGATCAACTGCCTGGCCTGGACATCGAGGTCGAGCTTCAGCTTACCCAGGCCCCGCTCTGCGTCGGCTAGAGCTTCATCGAGGATGCGTGACTGAGCCTCCTCGGTGAGCGGATTAAGGACCAGGACTTTGGTTCGCGAAAGGAGTGGGGCGATGACTTCAAAGGACGGGTTCTCAGTCGTCGAACCGAAGAGGATGATATCGCCTCTTTCGACATAAGGCAGGAAAGCGCCCTGCTGGGCCTTGTTGAAGCGGTGGATCTCATCGATAAAGATGATGCTGGGCTTGCCATACAGCTTCTTGTGGCTTTCGGCCTTGGCCATGACGTCTTTGACTTCCTTGATACCGGATAGCACGGCAGAGAAAAACAGGCAGGGTAAATCGAAGCGACTGGCCAGCATCCTGGCCAGCGTCGTCTTTCCCGAGCCGGGGGGCCCCCAGAAAATGAGCGAGACCAGGCGTCCGGAGTCGATCAATTCCGCCAGGATCTTTCCCGGCCCGAGAAGGTGCTCCTGGCCGTAGAACTGGTCAAAGGACTGGGGCCGCATCCGCTCGGCCAGCGGGGTGAGCGTTCCGGTTTTTTCCATAACAGCGCTTTTTTTGTATTATAGCAGAGCGAGCGGAGAAATATAAACCCGGCATCGCCGGCGGCGCACCCAAAGCCTTGACGAGCCTATTGAGTCATGTTATTGTTAGGGCGAATTTTGAGGAATTGCGGAGGCTCTCCCGGCGCAGAAGAATGAAACCCGATAAAGACAAGGGCAAGCTCTTTTACCGGCTCGAGGAAGTCAGCCGCCTCGCCCAGCTCGAGCCCAAGGTCATCGAGAAATGGGAAAAGGAATTCCCCTTCCTCCATGCCGGACAGACGGGCAGCGGCCAGAAATTCTTCCGCCAGAAAGACGTGGAGATCATCCTCCGCCTGAAAGAGCTGCTGGTCAAGGAAGGGTTGACCCTGGCCGGAGCCAAACGCAAGATCGAAGCGGAATTCGAAGGAAACCCGGCCGAGCCGCTCCATCCGGACCGTCTGAAAAAGGCTCTCTTTGAAGTCCGGTCCGAGCTCCAGGGCCTGGCCAGATCATTGGCCAGGCGGTCCAAAAAACCTTAGAAATTCTCCCGTGTTCTGTTATAATAAACCCTTCTGATTCGGGACGTGGCGCAGCCTGGTAGCGCACATGCTTGGGGTGCATGGGGTCGGCGGTTCGAATCCGCCCGTCCCGACCATATTTCCTCGTGGCGGTTGGAGCTCACGCCGGACTCTTTTAGCCGGCCGGACAGAAGGAGATCGAGGATGAAAATCGGAGTTCCAAGCACAGCGAAAAGAGAAAAATAAAATGAGCCCGATTAAAAAGCAAAAATCGGCCAGCGACCTCAAAGCCCAGGCCCACGAGCTGGCGGCCCTGGTCGGCTATCAGGACGGCTCGGTCGTGAGCCGCGAGATCATCAGCCAGTCGACAGGCACCGTCACCATTTTTGCCTTCGACAAGGGCCAGGGCCTGAGCGAGCACACAGCGCCCTTCGACGCCCTGGTCTATGTGATCGACGGGAAAGCGGAAATCACCATCTCCTGCCAACGGCACGACCTGAGCGGGGGCGAGATGATCATCATGCCGGCCCACCAGCCGCACGCCCTCAAGGCGACGGAAAAATTCAAGATGGTGCTGGTAATGATCCGCTCCTGATGCCGGCGATGAGGCCTCTCCTTCTTCTCACCAACGATGACGGCTTTTTCGCTCCGGGAATCCAGGCTCTGGCCAAAGAGCTCAGGGGGCTGGCCGAGGCCGTCATCGTCGCCCCTGACCGGGAAAGAAGCGCGACCTCGTTGTCACTGACTTTGCGCCGGCCGCTCCGCGTCGAAAAAATTAAAAGGAACACGTTCGCCGTGGACGGAACACCCGCCGACTGCATCTATCTGGCGATCAGGAAGCTGCTGCCCCGGCCTCCTCGACTGATTATTTCGGGCATCAACCCCGGCCCCAACCTCGGCCAGCAGGACATCTCCTATTCCGGCACCGTGGCGGCCGCCCTCCAGGGAACATTCCTTCAGATTCCATCGCTCGCCGTCTCCCTGATCCCCGAGAAGGACGGAACTCTGGATTTCACTCCGGGGGCGAAGTTTGTCGGCCGGATGGCGGCACGGATCCTGGAAACCGGGCTGCCAGCCGGACTCACCCTGAACATCAATATCCCCCCTCTTCCGCATCGGGGCGTCAAAATCACGACGCTCGGCGAGAAGCGCTACGACCCCGAAGTCGTCGAAAAAACCGACCCCCGCGGCAGGACCTATTACTGGATCGGCCTGGGAAAAGTCCGGCCCCTGGGCGGCGAACGCAGTGACATTCAAGCCGCCGAGCGGGGATATATTTCGATCACCCCTTTACACACCGATCGAACCGACCCCAAAGCCCTCTCCAGCCCTGCCCTGAAAAAGATCGTTCAGGGTCTTGTCTGACGCGCCGCCCGCCGGTGACGGATGAATTCGGCTACCGCGGGGAGGAGCGAAATGATGATTATGGCGATGATCACCAGGCCGAAATGCCGCTTGATGAAGGGAATGTTGCCGAAAAAATACCCGCCGAAGACGAAGATCGCCACCCAGCCCACCCCACCGATCACGTTATAGCTGATGAACTTCCAGTAGCTCATGCGACCGATTCCCGCCACAAACGGGGCGAAGGTGCGGATAATCGGGACGAACCTGGCGATGATGATCGTCTCGGGCCCGTATTTTTCATAGAACTGGTGGGTCCGGTCCAGGTATTCCTGCCTGAAAAACCGCGTTCTCTCCTTGTGAAAAACCTTCGGCCCGATGAAGTGACCGATCCAGTAGTTGACCGTGTCCCCGAGGACGGCCGCGGCGCTGAGCAACAAGAAGAGCCAAAGGACATTCAGGGCCCCGGCGGCGGCGAAGGTGCCGGCGGCGAAAAGGAGGGAATCTCCAGGAAGCAAAGGGGTCACCACGAATCCCGTCTCGCAGAAGATCACGGCAAAAAGAATCAGGTAGGTCCAGAGGCCGTAGGTCTGGATGAGCGCGCTCAGGTGTTTATCGAGATGAAGGATAAAATCGATGATTTTCGAAATGAACTCCATGATCTCACCTCAGCGGACTCTGGAACCGTTTTCCACCGATCAAACGAGAGGCACTAATTAATACACATTTCCCCGCCCTGTCAAGCCGCAACCGGAACAGGCAAGGATCTCCGTTTATGTGATTTGCTACGGAGCAGGATGCCGCCCCAAGCCCCCGCACCCCGGGGAACCAGTCCCGTCGGTTCCCCCCATCGAGGCTCCGGTATTGGATTCGTCAGCCCGCTCGTTTCCCACAGCGTCTCTTTGGAGGGAGAAAGCTTCGCTTTCCCCCTTCCAACCGTCGCTTCGCTCCGTGCCTCCCCTTCTCGGACTTCGTCCTGCGACCAAGGGGGCCATCCCCCTTGGAACCCCCGCTGCTTTGCTTTCGCAAATCAGCAAACTCGTTTTCAGTCGAGAAACCTTGCCCGCTCAGGCTTCGACGGACTTCCTCACCCAACACCCTCGCCTCTTCCCCCG
>CAZYWP010000148.1:0-6560 GCA_964651495.1 uncultured Eubacteriales bacterium
CCGTTGACCCAGAAGCGGAACAGCCTCTCGCCCTGGTCGATACGGGGAATGTGGCGGTCCTGGGCGACCATGGGGCCGGAAGGCACGGGGTCAGCCGAGTAGGCTGCCGACCGGATCAGTGACAGGCGCAGCTCGCCGTTGAGAAAGTCGGAGCCGTAGCTACCGTCGTTGATGCAGGTGAGAGCCGCGTCCGGCGCAGCGGAGACCACTGCCACCCATTTCTGGGCGACGGCCTCGTTGCCGTCCGCGGGGAGATCGGCGATGCCGTAGGCGGTCTGACCGATGTAGCGGGCGGCCTTGAGGAGTGTCGGGACGGCCAGCTTGAGCATCTTGTCTTTTTCATTCCACTGGACGCGGAGCTCGATTTCCAGCTCGGTCCCTTTTCGGGGGATCTTGTATCTCTGGAAGATGACCGACCGGCCCCAGCCCAGGACTGCTTCCACGACTGTCCGGACGGACCCGTCTTCGATGACGCGCACCGATTCCGCCGGTCCGGCCGCAATGCCCGAGACCCGGCTGCCCTCATCCGCGGGCAGGAGCGCGAAGGGGCCGGCGAGGTCACGGAATTGCTTCGCCGTCATGGCCCAGGGGTCCGCGTTGTCGTTCATGACCAGAGGCAGGAAGGCATTCTCCGCCAGGAGGTCGATTCCGTCCGCCCGATAGCGGTCCATCAGCCCGGTCCGCGCGTTGATCACGACTTCGAGGTCGTTGGTGAGGAAACGGATCCGGCCGTCTTTTTCCCGGATCTTGGGCTTCGGCCGGGCCGTCCTTTTTTCCAGGCGGCAGACGAAACGGCTGACCCGGCTGGGGGCCAGTTCGGCCGCGAACACGGCTTTTTTCCGCCACTCGACATTGAGGTTGCTGGCCTCTTTCTCGGGCTGGCTCGGCAGCGGCCGGCCGTCCTGGAAGACCTGGGGGAACATGTATCCGCCCGACCAGTTGATTTCGTAGGGCTCGAACTCGCACTCGAAGATTCCCGGGACCGGAAAGGGGTGGGGATTATAGGCGAGAAGCGGGATCTCCCCGTCCTGCGCTTTCGGCTCGGAGTTGGCCAAGGCGAAGAAGGCCCGGGCCTTGAGGCGTGACAGCAGTTCCAGGCCGTGGTCGAGCCGCCGCAGGGAGGACTCTTCGGCCGGCTGGATCGACGAGCCGGGCAGGATATCATGAAACTGGATAAAGGCCAGGTCGAGGAGCGCTTCCCCGAGTTCTTCCCTTGGATATTTCATCAGCCCCTGGTAGGACGCCGCGGCGGCCATTTTCTCGGCCAGGAACAGGTCGTTCTCGAGCTGCCGGTGCTTCTGCTTGATCCGCGCCATGGTGGTGTAGCAGCCCACCGCCCAGGGGTTCATGTCCCCGGAGTGCCGCGGCAGGGCCGCCCTGTTGCGCCGGAGTTCGGAAAAATAGGACTCCGGGTTGGAATGCACGATGGCGATGTCTTTTCTCTCCTGCATCAACCCGGCCAACTCGATGAGGTCGGCGCGGTAAGCTCCGCCTCCATGGTTTCCCACGCCCCAGAGCAGCAGGCTGAGGCTTTTTTTCGGATGGGCGGCGATCCAGTCGAGCACTTTTTTCCGGGCTCCTCCGCCGGACGAATTGTAGTGGGCGGAGACGCGCGTGGCCATGACCTCAGAACCGTCGTAACCGACCCAGATGAATTCGTCGCCGGGGAGGGCGCAGTCGCTTTGACCCGGCCGGCAAAAGATATAAGAATCGTAGCCGGCCTTTGCCATAATCTGGACCAACCCCCGGCTGTGGCCGAACGGGTCGAGGTTGGAGGCGGTTCTGACGTCAATGCCGAATTTCCGTTGGAAATACCGTTTTCCAAGAAGGATCTGGCGGACGAACGACTCCCCGCTGGGCATGTTGCAGTCGGGCTGAAGGTGCCATCCGCCGAGGATGTGCCATCTCTTCTGCCTGACCAGCCGCTGGATTTTGCGGAACAGCGCAGGCTCGTATTGTTCCACCCAGCGGTAGAGCACGGCCTCGTTATGGTTAAAGACAAACGCGGGGAACTCGTCGCAGAGGGCCGCGGCCGACCGGAACGTCGAGAGCGCCTCGCCGGCGCCTTCTTCCCAGTCCCAGAGCCAGACGGGGTCGAGATGGGCGTTGCAGACGAGGTGGATTTTTTTGCCGGGCATCGAATTTTCTCCTTATTTTTTTCTTCTCCTCGCGAGCGGAGGAATCCAGGCTTTGACACGGATATCGGAACGGGGATAGGGGAGACACAGCCCCTCCTCGGCGTACGAAAATCGCCGGCCGTCGACCTCAAACCCAGCCCTTCGGTGGCCGGACTTTTCCACCGTCAGGCTGACGCGGACGTCCCGGACCCGGAGAGAGGCGCGATAGCCGGCCAGCCCTTTGAGCAGCCGCGGCCGGAGGCGCAGCCCACCCCATTCCGGCCGGACACCGACGAGATGATGGAGGAGAAGAATCAGCATCTCCACCCAGTTCCAGGGTACGATCCCGACCTGGGGGTAGGGGGGGACCGGCCGCGGACCATAGAACTCGAACCAGGTCCCCGCCCGGGCTCCGGCCGCCCGGCCAAGCCAGCGGAGGACGCGCCGGACCTTCGCCTCCTCGCCAGCTTCCAAATAAGCCCTGGCGATGAAGAGGGACGGGAACGGCCATGGCCCCGGCGAATCGGGCTCGGAGCTCACATGATAACGCCCGTAGCCTCCGCCCGTCCAGCGTTGATTCCACAGCTTCTCGACTTGGAGGAGAGTCCGCGCCGCGAGTTTCGAGCGCGGGGGAATGAACTCCCAGGCGATGGGAAGGACGGTGGATGTGTCCGGGTTGAGGAAGTGCCGGCCGGGGGAGAAAAGAGGGACGCCGTCCGGCAGCCCCGAGGCCGGGGAAGGATGGACTTCCTCCTGGACTTCTCCCGTGATTTTCCGTCTCTTGACTAAAACGCCGCCATGGACGAGCCCGAACTGCTGATCGGACAGCATGGCCTTCTTGATCCGCCTGGCTTCTTCCTCCCAGCGCGCGGCCTCGTTTTTTTTCCCGAGGAGAGCCGCCAGCCGGGCAGCTGCGGAGAGGCCCAGCGAAACCCAGAGCTGATGGGCCAGCTCGATCCCGTCTTCGATGCCGTGGCTGGCGTGGCGCTCCCAGAATTCACGCCTGTTGTGAAGGAGGCCGGAGGGGGAGTGGCGGAAGACATCGCCCAGCGGAAAATCGGCGGCGGCGGCGACTTTTTTCCAGAATTTTCGCAGCAGCGCCAGGTCGTTTGTCCAGAGAAGGTAAATTTCAAGGGCGAAGAGGAGCGCCCCGTTCTGGTCGAGCTCACACTCTTCGGCCGGCCGCCGTTCGCTGGAGTCGATCGTATCCCCATCCGGCGTGACGAACGAGGAGAGGAGGCGGCGGAGAACGGTGCCGGCGAGCTCGAACTGACCGGAGAGGGTCAAGGCGATGGCGACCATGGACTGGTCCCGCGTCCATTCCCGGTTGTACTGCCAGATGCTCCCGTCGAGCTTTCCCGAAGCGGCCAGGCTGGCCTGGAGCTGGCAGAGCGAGGTGTCGAAAAAATGGCCGAGCGGGGCGTTAGAAAACCGGACCCGGGCAGCCTTCCGCCAATACCGTCGGGCCTCATCCGCGATGGACGGGCGGCCGCTCCAGGATGCGTTCACCCTTTTTTGTCCCGGCTTTCCGGCAAGCCGGTATTCGACGAAAAGCCTTTTTCCGGTCCCTGGAGCGAGAGAGAGACGGCGGCTGAGCGCTTGGTCCCGTATCCCCGTCCGAACCACTGCCCTGATCGCATCGCGGCCCCGGTTTTTGAGCGCGATCTCACGGACGATCCTGGGCCGTTGCCGGTCGGGACAGAAAAAAGTTTCGCTAATGGCCAGCTGCGAAGCCTGCCAGGCGACCTTCACGGCCGGCAGGCCGTCTTGCCGCAGCCACCGCGCTTTCACCTTGCCCGGCCGGGGAGAATGGGCGCGCCGGTCGATTTCGACCTCGAGGAGAGTCGGTCTCAGCCCGGCCGCCCGGTCGAATGAGAGCGCGCCTGATTTCGGCCCCAGGCGCTCCGGGTCCATGACCAGGAGCCCGGCCGCCGCTCCCTGCCCTTCTTGGCAGACCTGGACAGCGGCCTGGATTCGTCCGTTTCCCAGGAAATAGTAATCAACTCCGGGAAGAGTCGTCCACGCATCCGGAGGCCCCGCCCTCGGGTTATCTGCATAGAAGTGCTCTTGGACTTCCATAGAGGACCCATTATAATGCTTCGTTCATCCTGCCTTCAAATAAAAATGAGGAGTGCGGCCGGCGCAGGCGGTCAACTGAAGAGCCGGATATTGAGGAGAAAAGGCAAATAAAACAAGGAGGCTCGCTAGGGAGCCTCCTGCTTTGGGTATGAGGAAGGTAGGGAGGTCTTACATCTTGGTCGAAGCGGAGGAAGCGACATCGGAGCCCTCTTCTTCATCCATGATCTCGCTCTCGACGCCCAGCAGCTTGGCCGTTCCTTCGTAGATCATCCGGAAGGACTTCTTGGATTCCTGGAGTTCGGCCAGTTTTTCTCTGACTTTCTGGAGCTCTTTCTCGATGAGTGCGTCAACTCCTTCGAGCTGTTTCTTGGCTTCCTGCATGGTCTTCTTGTAGAGGTCTTCTTGTTCCTTGCTCAGAGCCATTCTCTTACTCCTTTGTGGATAATTCGCTAAGCTTGAAATTAATGTCTATCGGTTTCCAGACCTTGACGTTGACGCCGTCCTTCCGCGCGGGCCTGAATTTCCACTGCTTGATGGCAACCTCGGCGGCCCGTTCGAACCCGTGTCCGCCCTTAATGCCCTTGAGAATCTCGGTCCGGACGACATCTCCCGTCTCCGAGATCAGGCTGTTGACCGTCACCGTTCCGCTCAGCCCCATGTTGAGGGCGAGCGGCGGATACTTCGGCTCGATCCTTTTCACCAGGGCGGGTTGGATTTCAACCTGGTCAAGCGGGACCAGGGCACCGGGCTGGACAGCCGGAGGAGAGGTCGCGGGCTGCTCCGTCTGGGGCGGAGTGATCGTCTCCGTCGGGATGGAGGCGGAGGGCTCGTCGTTTGGGGGAGGATTCTCCGTCTTCCCGCTCGCCTGCTCCTCCTGGCCGAGGGTGCCGGCCTCCGACGGAGATGTCAGGGGCGCCTGGACGGGAGCGATGAATTCCGCCGGGGGCTGGTCTTCTGTCTGGGCCGCCGGTTTCTTGACCGTGGGCCTGGACTCGGGCTGGGCTGAAACCGGGGGGGTCTTGAGCTCCTCCTGACGCGAGGTAAATTCGGCGGGAAGAGTCGGCTGGAGCGAGGAGACCATGTTACGGGGAGGCTCGCTCGGCTTTTTTGATTTCAGGACGAAGAACGTGACGCTGGTGGCGATGACTATAACGGCAACCAGGCCTCCGATGACCGCAAAAGAGGCTTTTTTCTTTTGCGGCTCGGCATATTCGTCGAAATAGACCTTCTTGTCTTTTTCCGGGGCCTTCTCCGGCTCAGCCGGAACCTTGGGCAGGTCATACGGGATTTTGTCGATTTCGATCAAGGTCTGATCGATGCCGAAAGGCTTTCTCCCGGTGCCGAGGTGGACCCGGGAAGCGGCCGGCGGGATGTTGTTGACGGGTTTCTCCGGGGCCGGGACCTTTGCTTTGATTTCCTTGGCGAACGGAATTTTAGCCTCCGCCTTGGGCCAGAGATTCGGGATTACGGGAAGGGCCGGCCTGGCCGTCGGCGCCGGTTTCACCGCCACCGTCGGCTTTACTGCCGGGGCCGGCTGCGCCGCCGGCTCCACTTTGTGCATTCTCAACCCCGGAATCAAGTCGATCAGCTCTCTCGCGGAGGCCTCCGGCTTTTTCTTTTTCGCCTCCAGTCCAAGTCCTCCGATCGCTCCCTTGAGCATGGCGTCGATCTGGCTGTCGAGGGTCTCTTTCCGCCCGGTTTTCTCCCTTACGACCTCTTTCACCTCTTTTTTTATCGGCTTTCCGGCCAGTCCGGAGACGACCTGCTTGAGTTCCCTTTCGATTTCATCCATGTCTTTGTTCATTCTCGGCTCTCTCGAGGGGGATTTTGCGGCAGGGATCTCCTTTGCCTGTGGACCGGCGCTCGCAGCCGGAGCGGCCGGCTGCTCTGCCCGGCGGACCGGCGCCTCCTGGCTCCGGACGAGCAGTTGAAGGATCTTGGCGCGGAGATCGTCCCTGTTCCATGGCTTGGTAAAAAAGGCCGAGGCGCCGTACACCTGCAAAGCCTCCATCTTACAGGACGGCTCGCGGTAAATTCCCGTCACGACGATGATCGGGACCTTCCTGACAGGATCCTGACTGATTTTTTTGCACAGCTCGAACCCGTGCAGTTTTGGCAGCATGGCTTCCAGGATAACCAGGTCGAAGTCCTCGGCCTTGAATTTCTCGTAGCCGGCGAGGCCGTCCGTGGCTGTCTCGGCCTGAAATCCCTCTTCGTAGACGAGGTTGGACAGGGAGGCGAGCGATTCCTCGTCGAAATCCACGAGCAGGATCTTCTTGTCGGTCATTATTTCTCCCTGAACCATTGTTTCATCGGCCTCGAATTTCGTCTGATTCGGAGTCGTGCCTCACGGTTGACGGTTCA
>CAZYWP010000149.1:0-6487 GCA_964651495.1 uncultured Eubacteriales bacterium
ATTCCAAGGGGGATGGCCCCCTTGGTCGCAGGACGAAGTCCGAGAAGGGGAGGCACGGAGCGAAGCGACGGTTGGAAGGGGGGAAGCGAAGCTTCCTCCCTCCAAAGAGACGCTGTGGGAAACGAGCGGGCTGACGAATCCCAATCCCGAGCCTCGCTGGGGGTGAACCGCGCCAGGCCCCACCTTTATTAAGAAAAGCAAATGCCTACCGCTTCCATTTTTGGCTTGACAGACGGGGAGGTGTTTTAGCTATATTGTAACTTCTGGAGTTGAGGAATTCCGGGTTCGACGCGAGGAGGCGATCATGCTTAACGACATCCAAGAGGCGCTGCTCAAAGGCAAAAGAGATGACGTCGAGAAGCTCGTCACGCAGGCCCTGGCGGCGGGAGTCCCCACCGCCCGGATTCTGAACGAGGGGCTGATTGCGGGGATGGAGAAGCTGGGGGTCCTGTTCAAGAACAACGAAGTCTTCATCCCGGAAGTGCTCGTGGCGGCCAGGGCGATGAACGCCGGCCTGGCCAAGCTCGAGCCATACCTCGTCAGGGACGGGATCCAGCCCAAGGGAGCGGTGGTGATCGGCACGGTCAAGGGAGACCTGCATGACATCGGTAAGAACCTAGTGGCGATGATGCTTAAGGGATCGGGCTATAAGATCATCGACCTGGGCATCGATGTCTCGGCGGAGAAGTTCGCCGCCGCGGCGAAAGAGCACGGGGCCAACATCGTCGCCCTGTCGGCGCTCCTGACCACGACCATGATCCAGATGAAAAATATCGTGGCGGCCGTCCGGGCGACCGGCCTGGGGATCCCGGTGATCATCGGCGGCGCCCCGGTGACCAAGGAATACGCCGACGAGATCAAGGCCCAGGGCTACGCTCCCGACGCCGCCAGCGCGGTGGAGGAGGTGGCGAAGCTCCTCGCGCGCTGAGCCGATTGCCCTGGTCAAATAGATTTTTTATGACCTCACGGGAGCTCGTCAGACAGACCCTCGAGTTTTCCGGCCCCGCCCGGATTCCGCGGCAGCTCTGGCTTCTGCCCTGGGCGGAGGACCACTACCCGGAGGAATTGGCCCGGATCCGGGAGAGATACCCCGATGACCTCCTCAGCGTCCCGCCGTTTTACCTGCAGCCCCTCCCGACGTCCGGAGAGGAATATTCCCCCGGAATCTTTATCGATGAGTGGGGCTGTGTCTTTGAGAACCGGCAAAAGGGCCTAATGGGCGAAGTCAAAGAGCCCCTGCTCAATGACTGGCGGGACTGGGAAAGGGTCAGAATCCCCCGGGAGCGATTGTCCGTGGACGTCGGGAGGGTGAACGATTTCTGCTTTAACCATGATGAGTTCATCCTGTCCCGGTCGCTCGGCCGCCCCTTCGAGCAGCTCCAGTTCATCCGCCGGTCCGACAACCTTTATCTCGACCTGGCCGAGCGCTCGCCTGAGCTCTTCCGCCTCCTTGGCCGCATCCACGAATTCTACTGCGCGGAGACGGAGATCTGGGCGCAGACCGAGGTGGATGCCCTGGTCTTCAGCGATGATTGGGGAGGACAGCACTCCCTGCTCATCTCACCGACGCTCTGGCAGGAGATTTTCAAGCCCCTGTACAGGGATTACATCGACATCGCCCACCGTCACGGGAAATACGCCTTCATGCATTCCGACGGATATATCACGGCGATCCTCCCGGACCTGATTGAGCTGGGGCTTGACGCCCTCAACTCCCAGCTCTTCTGCATGGACATCGAGGAGCTGGGGCGCCGTTTCCGCGGCCTGCTCACTTTCTGGGGAGAGATCGACCGCCAGCATCTGCTTCCCTTCGGAACGGCGGAAGAGATCAAAAAGGCTGTCCGGCGGACGAAGGACGCGCTGTTCAGGGCGGGGGGAGTGATCGCCCAGTGCGAGTTCGGCGCGGGCGCCAGCCCCGCCAACGTGGCTCTGGTTTTCCAGGCCTGGGAGGAGATGGCTTAATCTCCCGGGGCTTTTTTGCTAAAATACGGGCTTTATACAGGAGGCCGCGATGAAAAAAATCCTTTGCTTTCCCATCGCCTTTCTTTTGCTCGTCTCCTCCATCGCGTTTTCCAGTGATGAGCCGGTGGCCAGCAAGTGGACGGCCGCTCCGCCCAAGCTCGACGGGCTGAATGACGACTGGGTCGATGATGCGCTGAGCTTTGAAAAAAGCGTATCCGTCGATTACGCCTTCCGGAATGACGGCCGCAACCTCTACATCCTGTTCCTCTTCAAGGATCCCAAGTTTCTCAGCACGGTCGACCTCAGCGGAATCACGGTTTATCCCAGCCCTGCGGATAAAAAGCAAAAGGATCAAGGCGTCCGGTTTCTGAGAAAGAATGTCAAAGCGGACGAGTTGATCGCGATCATGGAAAAAAAAGGAACATCCCTGACGGAAGAAAGAAAACAGGAGATCAGGAAATCGCCGATGTACATCCTGTATGAGGCCGAGGCCGTCAATAAAAAAGGGGAGGTGGTCCCGGCTTCCGGCACCCCGGTTGATGTGGACCCTCCGACCTTCCGGCTGCAGAGACAGGGAAAAATCCTGGCCTATGAATTCAGAATTCCTCTGGCCTCCCGGGAATTGCACCCGGCAGGGGCCGCCAGCGCGCCCGGCGAGAGCCTGAGGGTCGGTTTTGAATGGGGCGGGATGACCGAGGAGATGAAAAAGGCCATGGCCAGCGGGATCGGCGCGGACGGGGTGAGGGCCGGCGCCACTGATACCTCCATGGACACGACACTCCGGGGCGGTGACGAGAATGAGGGCAAGTCCAGAGGAATGTCCATGGCAGAATCAAGCCCGGAGCTTGCCCGCATGCGGCAGGGCCCCAAAAAATATGCCTTCTGGGTGGACGTCCGGCTCGCTCAGGCTCAATAACGCGCCGGCCGATCGAGGCCCGCGCGAGCTTTCCTTGTCTTTCCATTTCGTCCTATTCATGCTCTAACCGAAATTCCCGATAACGGCCTTTGATGCTGTCTTGACCTTTTCCCCGAAACATGATTAAAAGGGCGAGTGCACGGACTGGTTTGATACGAGATGAAAATCTTCGGCCTCAACGCGCTGGACGCCGGCATCATCCTGCTCTACATCGTCGTCATCCTCTGGCTGGGGAAGCGGGCCCAGCGCCGGGCCAAAACCACAGGGGATTTCTTCCTCGCCGGCCGCCGCCTGGGCAAGTTTTATCAGTTCTTCCTGAATTTCGGGCACGCCACTAACGCCGACCAGGCCGTGGCCGTGGCCCGGGAAGTCTACCGTCAGGGCATCGGCGGGATGTGGATCCAGTACCTGGTGCTCTTTCTGACGCCCTTTTACTGGTTCACCAGCGCCTTCTATCGCCGGGTCCGGCTGGTCACCCTCGGCGATTACTACACCGAGAGGTTTCAGAGCCGGTTTCTCGGGGCCGCCTTCGCCGTGTTCACTCTGGTCATGGCCGTCATCGGCGGCGGAGTCGGGTTCATGGTGGCAGGCAAGACGGTCGAAGCCCTGACGCCCAAGCCGGTGGAGCTCTATTCCGCCCCCGAAAAGACCAGCATCGCGATGTTCCAGGAGTACCAGGCCCTCAAGCAAAGGCTCGACTCCGGATTGAAGGCGGAGGAGAAGGCGCGGTACGAGGAGCTCAACAACCGGTTTAAGAAGGGAGAGCTGCGGTCATTCATCTCTTATGTCAACCCCCTCGCGGTGTACTTCACTTACGGAGTCATCGTCAGCATCTATACCATGATGGGAGGGTTCATCGCCGCGGCCATCACCGATGTCATCCAGGGATTCTTGATCGTCATTTTTTCGGTCATGCTGATTCCCCTGGGATTGAGCAAGATCGGCGGGTTTGCCGGGCTCCATGCCCAGGTGCCGGATTTCATGTTCAATCTCTTCGGCTCGGTGACGACGAGCGAGTACGCCTGGTACACCATCCTGGCCATGGTCCTCGCCAACCTCGTCTCCATCACCGCCTCGGCCCCGATGATGCAGACCGCCGGCTCCGCTAAGAACGAAGCCGCGGCCCGCTTCGGCATGATCATCGGCATGTTCTTCAAGCGCTTCCTGATGATTTTCTGGGCCCTGGCCGGGCTGCTGGCCGTCGGGCTGTTCCGGGGCCAGCTCCACGACCCGGACCTGATCTGGGGGTACATGACCCTCAAATTGCTCTTTCCCGGCGCCGTGGGGCTGATGCTGGCCGGCATCCTGGCCGCCAACATGTCCACGCTGTCGGCCGCTTCGGTCACTTACTCGGCCCTCTTCATCCGCAACCTCTACCAGCCCTTTGTCCGGCCCAAGACGGAGCGCCATCTCCTCAATGTCGGGCGGGTGGTCATCGCCGTGACCATGCTGGGCGGCATCGGGGCGGCCGTTTTTGTCGGCAACCTCCTCGACCTGTTTAAGTATTTCATCTCCATCCCGGCCGTCTTCGGGGCTTCGATCTGGCTGGGGTTCATCTGGCGCCGGCTGTCCAAGTGGGCAGTCATCGTCCAGATTTTCATCTGCTTCGCCATCTACGCGGTCATTCCAAATGTCTTCCAGACGTGGGACTGGGCGCGGACACGGCCGGCCTTTTTGCAGGAAACCCGGTCGAGGACCGTCCAGATCCAGACCAAAGCACTGCTCGAAGACGTCGAGGCCGGCCGGGCCGCTGCGGTCGGGCAGGTCATTGAAAAGTCTCACCTCATCGAGCCCGCGGCCGTCTTCTATGAGAAGGTGGCGCGCGTGCGGCCGGAGGACCCGGCCTCGCCCAGGATCGGCATCGGACGGTTCGAGGCGGAGATCTGGGTGCTGAGCTGGCTGGGAATTGATTTCACCCGGTTCAGCAAGGCTCATCTGGTCGCGGTGCGGTTTTTTTTCGACGCCCTGTTTCCTTTCGTCCTCCTCTTCGGGCTGAGTTATTTAACCAGGCCGGCGCCGCGGGCCGACCTCGACCGGTTTTTCGGCAAGCTCCATACGTCTGTTCAGCCGACGGCCGAGGAAGACGACCGCGCCGTCGAGGATGCCATGGCCCATCCCGAGAAATGGCGGGAGAGGAAGATTTGGCCCAGGTCGAACTGGGAGATCATGAAGCCGGGCCGGGCGGATGTCATCGGGTTCGGGGGGACCTGGGTTCTGGTCGGGGTGATCATTCTCCTGTTGTGGCTGATGGTTTCGATCAAGTAGGAAAAATGGGGAAGGGGAAGTACGCTGGCCGGGGAGGAGAAGCCGAGTTCAGAAGAGATGAGAAAACAATACCGGCCTATGTCCTTTTAGACGGCTTGAATTCCTCAACTGAAAAACCGGATCTCAAAGATCTTACCCTTTCGGAGCTACAGAGTAAGCTTAAAGCTGAGGGCGAGCCGAAGTACCGGGCCGGGCAGGTTTTTGAGTGGGTTTACCAGAGAGGCGCCTCCGCGTTCGCCGCCTTCACCGACCTGCCAAAAGGCCTGAGGCGGACGCTCGAGGGCCGCTTCTCCCTTCTTCTACCCGAACTCGCCGAGCACCGGGTTTCTCTGGACAGGGCGGAAAAATTCCTCTTCCGGCTGGCGGACGGCGCTTTTATCGAGACCGTCCTCATCCCCGCCGGAGCGCGCCAGACGCTCTGCCTCTCCACTCAGGTCGGCTGCAGGTTCGGCTGCGGCTTCTGCGCCAGCGGGATGGGCGGGTTTCAAAGACACCTCCGCCCTTCCGAGATCATCGGGCAGATCCTGTTTCTCCGCGACAGGCTCAGCGTCCCTCTGACCAACTTCGTCTTCATGGGCATGGGCGAACCGCTTGACAACTTCGATAACCTAGCCCGGGCAATCCTGATCATGAATGCGGCCGAAGGACTGGGGATCGCCGCCCGGCGCATCACGGTCTCGACGGCCGGCGTGATTCCGGGAATCGAGCGGCTGAAGGAGCTGAAGCTTCAGGTGAGTTTATCGCTCTCGCTCCATGCCGTCGACGACGAGCTTCGCTCCAAGCTCATGCCGATTAATCGGAAATACCCCCTGGCCGGGGTGCTCCGCGCCTGCCAGGACTATGTCCGGGCCAGCGGCCGGATGATGACCATCGAGTACATCCTGCTCCGCGGCCTGAACGACTCGGTCTCGGACGCGCGCCGGCTCGGCGCCATCGCGGCGCGGCTGAAGGCCAAAGTCAACCTGATCCCGTACAGCGAGGCCTGCGGCCCGGCCTACGAGCCGTCGCCCGCCGGGCAGCGGGAACTCTTGCTGCGCGCGCTCGAGAGAATGAACGTCAGCGCCACACTGCGCCGGTCGAGGGGGGCCGATATCCAGGCGGCCTGCGGCCAGCTGGCTGGAAGAAAATAAGGAATTTCCTATCCGTCGGAAAGATGTTGGCATGAAAACTGCATAAACACAGGTGGCTTCTCCCAAGCTTATCGGGCTTTCAAAAAAAAGATAGGCGCAGGGCAGCGAGAGGCCAAGCAAAAGAAGGAGGACAAAATGATTTGGACAGGAGGAAATAACCCATGAAGAGAATTCTGACGTTATTCGTCTTGATGGTTTTCTTATTGGCGGCCGT
>CAZYWP010000150.1:0-6324 GCA_964651495.1 uncultured Eubacteriales bacterium
AAGCCTTGAAGAACCTCGCTGATCTCATTATAATAATAAGGTGAGAAAACGGCTTTTCCCCCTCATCCTGATCATCGCCGTTGGGCTCACTCTTCCTCTTCCCGCCCAGAAGAAAAAATCGACTTCCGACCTCCCGGCGGAACACCAGAAATGGCTGGAGGAGGAGGTTGTCTACATCATCTCCAAAAAAGAGCGCGAGGTCTTTCTCCAGCTCGAATCGAACAGGGAGAGAAATATTTTCATCGAGGCCTTCTGGAACCAGCGGGATCCCACTCCCGGCACCACGGAAAACGAGTATAAAACCGAGCATTACAAGCGGGTTGCCTATGCCAATCAATGGTTCGGCCGGGATTCTCCCGGTCCCGGCTGGCGCACCGACATGGGCCGCGTTTACATCCAGATCGGAGAGGCCAAGTCGACGGAAAAATATGAAAACGAGCCGGAGATCTATCCCACGATCGTCTGGTTCTATGACGGAATGTCGGAATACGGCCTGCCCAACGCTTTCAGCGTCGTCTTTTTCAAGCGGGGAGGCATGGGTGAATACGAGCTCTATTCCCCCATACGGCATGGCCCGCAGAGCCTTCTGATTCACTATAGTGGAGATTCGGCGAACTATGAGGCCGCCTACTCCCAACTGGCCGACGTCAGCCTCAACCTGGCCGAGCTCTCCATCTCGCTCATCCAGGGAGAATCACACTACTCTCTCCAACCCTCCTTGTCTTCGCAGATCCTCCTTGACGCCCGGATCCCGTCTGTCCCTTATGAAAGGGTCAAGACCGCCTATGCGGAAAAGCTCCTCAAATACAAGGACATCGTGGAAGTCGAGTATTCGGCCAACTACATCGACAGCCAGACTGTCTTCGCTGTTTTCCAGGATGAGAGCGGTCTCTCTTTCGTCCACTATGCCCTGGAACCCCAGCGCCTCAGCATCGAGGAATATCAGGGCCGCTATCGCTCCGAAATCGAAATCAGCGGCAAAGCCACGGATGAGCAGGGCACGACCGTTTATCAGTTCAGCCGCAACGTGCCGATCGATTTCAACAAAGACCAGCTGGACCAGATCAAGTCCAAGCTGGTCAGCTTCCAGGACCTCTTCCCGCTGTTACCGGGCCGCTATCAGGTGGACATCCTCTTTAAGAACAGGGTTTCTCAGGAGTTCACCTCGGCCGAGGCCACCGTCTTTCTTCCCGGCCCCAGGGATTTTTCGTTGAGCCCGCCCCTCCTGGCCAATAAGGTGAACCCGGAGTCAAAGTACAAGGGGTCCAACAAAGCCTTCTTGCTGGGAAACATCCAGTATGTTCCCTCTCCGCGCAACGATTTCAGCCTGGGGGAGACCATTCACCTTTATTTTCAGCTCCACGGCCTGCCGCAGGACCTGAAGGAGCGGGGAACCATCGCTTACACCATCCTCTCCGAGGGCACGGAGGTCAGGACCTTCTCCCGAAGCCCCGGGGAATATGCCCAGCTGCCAAACATACTCGAAGAGATTTCTTTAACCGGCCTGAAGCCTGCTCATTACGAAATCAAGGTCTCCGTCCTGGACGGCGAAAAAAAAGAACAACTTTCCGCTTCCGTCCGGTTTTATATTTCTCCGGTGACTGCCCTGCCGCGGCCCTGGGTTCTGTCGCTTCCCCAGCCGCCGTCCAACGATCCTTCGTTCGCCAACATCCTGGGCAATCAGTACTGGAGCAAAAAAGATGTCACCAGGGCGAAACCGCTCTTGGAGGCCGCTTACCGGAACGCGCCGACCACGGAGAAATACGCCCTGGATTATTGTCAAGTCTTGCTGGCCGCGAAGGATTATCAAGGAGCCAGGGAAGTCGCTCTTCCCTTTCTGAAAGACGAAAAAAAGAAACACAATTTTCTCCAGCTCCTCGGACAGAGCTCGCAAGCCCTGGGGGACTATGCCCAGGCGATTTATTACTATCAAGAATACCTGTCGTATTTCGGGACAAACATCATCGTTCTTAATTCTATCGGCGACTGCTATGTCCAGCTTGGTGACACCGCCGCGGCCCTGGTCGCCTGGGAAAAATCCCTGGAGATCGAGCCCAAGCAGGCGGGGCTCCGGGAGCGGGTCCGGGCCCTCAAGGAGAAAAAATGAAACGAAGGGCGCTGGGCCTGGGCCTATCGGTCTTCTTGATCTTCTCCTCCTGCGCCCTGCGTCCGGCCGCGAACCTGGACCCGCCGAGCCGTGAATTCCTCTCCAAGGTCAGGTTCCTGATTACCAAAAGCGAGAGGCGGGCATTCCTGCAACTCCCCGCCTCCGAGCGCCAGGAGTTCATCGCCGACTTCTGGAAAAAAAGGGACCCTTCGCCGGGGACCGAAGTGAACGAATTCAAGGACACCTATTTCAAGCGCATCGACGAGGCCAACCTGCTTCTCCGCGACGGCAACGAGCCAGGCTGGATACAGGATCGGGGCCGGATCTATATCCTCCTCGGCCCCCCCTCAAACCGGGAGACTTATCCGCGCGGGATCACGTTTTACGGGAAGCCTTGCGAGGTTTGGTACTACGGTTTTTTCCCGATCTGGTTCGTCGACGAGGCCTGGAACGGCACCTACCGGCTCGACCCGGACAGCGCTCAGCAACTGGCGGAAATCATGTCCGTCCAGATGTATTTGAAGCCGGTGGTGGTGGCGGAGAAAGGCGCTATGGAACTTCCGGCGGAGGTCATTGACCAGGGCGACGGGAAAAAGGCGGTTCGAATTGCTTTGCCCTACAATCAAATCTGGTTCAGCGCGGAGGGTGAAAAATTCCAAACTGTCCTCTCTTTATCAATAGAGATCCGCGACCAGAAAGATGCCAAGGTCTGGGAATTCAGCCGAGACTATCCCCTGGAGATCGATAAGCGCCGGCTGGCCTCCTACCTGGGGACGGACTACCTGATCGAAGTTCCCCTGGAAGCGCCGCCGGGGGCCCACGAACTGACGGTGGAAATTAAAAGTTCAGCGGACGGCAGCCGGGCCCGCAAGAGGATTTCCCTGACTCTATCAGAAGTTGGCCCGAATTTTGCAGTGATGTGAAACGGAGGCTAAGATGAAGATCAACAGAACCCTTAGGCTACTCGGCCTGGCCATTATCGCGCTGGCCCTCTCCGGACCCATGATCGCCCAGGAAGGCAGGGGCATCGGCCGCATCGGGGGAGTCGTCGTCGACCTCGAGGGCAATCCCATCGAGGGCGCCAAGCTCACCCTGACCTTTTCTCAAAACCAGAATTTGAAGCTCGAGGCCGCCTCCAATAAAAAAGGAGAATGGTCCTTCCTCGGGCTTGGCACGGGGAACTGGAAGCTGACGGTCGCGGCCAAGGGCTATTTGCCTGCCGACAAGACGCTTTATGTCAGCCAGTTGTCAGTGAACCCCAAGGTGACGGTGAAATTGCAGAAAGGCATGACCGGAGGCGGAGCGTTCATCCTGGACGACGCCTCGTTCGAATTCCTGGAAAAAGGCAACCAGCTTATGAATGAGCAGAAATATGACGAAGCGCTGGCCGCCTACCAGCAGTTCCTAGAAAAAAATCCGCAGGCCTATCAGGTGAAAATCAGCCTGGCCGACTGCTACCGCGGCAAAGGGGAATACGATCGGGCCATCGAGATCTACAACCAGGCCGTCGAGCAGGCCAAAACCGACGCGGCCATGGGCAAGGAAATGACCGCCAAGGGCCTGGCCGGCATCGGCAACTGCTACCTCAAGCAGGACAAGATCCCCGAAGCGCAGAAGCTCTTCGAGCAGTCGATCGAGAATTCTCCCGACGACGAGATCCTCGCTTACAATGTCGGAGAAATCTATTTTTCCAACCAGAAATACGACGAGGCCATCCGCTATTTCGAGCTGGCGGCCAAGATCAAGCCGGAATGGCCGGACTCCTATTTGAAGCTGGGGTATGTCTACCTCAACAAGTCCGATATGCCCGCGGCGATCCAGCAGTTCGATAAGTTCTTAACGCTCGAGCCGGACACCGAGCGCTCGGCTCTGGTCAAAAACATCCTCAGCGCCATCAAGAAATAGGCGGACACGTCGGAAGCCCGGCCAGCCGGACACTCTTTTTTTCATGTCGAAACGCAAGCGCCCTCGAGCCAAACGGCAAGTCCCTTCGGGGGGGACTGTCCAGCCAACAAAGACTGCCGAGAGGCAAGCGGCCAAATCGGCCCCGCGTCCAGAGATCCCAAGACAGAAATCCAGAACCGCCTGGCTGGTCGGAGCGGGGGTCGCGGTCATCGGCGCCGCGGCGCTGGGAATATGGTACTTTGCTCTGCGACCCCGCCCTATTTCGATCGGCAGAGACAGCGGGCTCAACATCCTTCTGATCACCCTGGACACGACTCGGGCAGACAGGCTGGGCTGCTACGGCTATGCCCGGGCCCAGACGCCCAATCTCGATACCGTCGCCAGGAACGGCGTTTTATTTTTGAACGCCTACGCGCCCGTCCCGCTCACCCTTCCTTCCCACTGCTCCATCCTGACCGGGACCCTGCCGACTTATCACCAGGTCCGCAACAACGGAGTCTACGCGCTGGGAGCCGAGCAGGTCACTTTGGCAGAGGTTCTCAAAGACAAAGGTTTCAGAACCGCTGCGCTGGTGGCCTCCTTCTCCGTCGACTCCCGCTTCGGCCTGGGCCAGGGATTTGACCTTTACGACGACAACTTCCAGGAGGGCGTGCCCTTCAAGGCGCTCAATTCCGAGCGCAAGGCCGAGCAGGTCTTTGAGGTCTTTTCCGCCTGGCTGGACAAGGTCGAAGCCGGGCCGTTTTTCGCCTGGGTGCATTTCTTCGATCCCCATGCTCCCTATAATCCACCGTCTCCCTATGGCGAAAATTTCGCCGAACGGCCCTACGATGGAGAGGTCGCCTACATGGATTTCATGGTCGGAGCGGTGATGAACAAGGTGCGGCAGAAAGGACTCATGGACAGAACGCTGGTGGTCATCGCCGGCGACCACGGAGAGGCCTTCGGCGAGAAGGGCGAGTCCGGGCACGGCGTATTTCTCTATGAGATGGCCGTCAAAGTGCCTCTGCTTCTGTATGCCGAAGGACGCATCCCAAGACAGCTGGTCATCCCCCAGCGCGTCCGGCTCATCGACATCATGCCGACGGTCCTCGACATGCTGGCGGTCCCGGCGCCCGCGGCCGTCCAGGGAGAAAGCCTGCTTCCCTATGTGCAGAAAAAGAAAAGCGAAGACTTGGAGTGTTATATCGAGACTTTTTATCCGAAAGAAAATTTCGGCTGGTCGCCGCTCCTCGGCCTGATCAGCGGGTCCTGGAAGTACATCCGCGCGCCGAAAGAGGAGCTCTACGATTTGAAGGCCGACCCGGAAGAGCAAAAAAATGCGCTGGGATCAAAGCCTCAGGCCGCCGGCGAATGGCGGGCGCGGCTCGAGCAGGTCGTCAAGTCCTCCTCCGGCAGCGCCGGGGGCGGCCGCCGGACACTGACGGCCGACGAAGAAGCCCGGCTTCGCTCATTGGGATATGTCGATTATAGAGACCCGGCGGCCAAGGGCGGAGACGATCCCAAGGACAAGGTTGACGAGCTGAGGATGGTCCAGGAGGCAGAGAAGCTGGACTTTGAGGGCAATTTCCAGGGAGCGGCCGATCTCCACCAGAAGCTCCTGGACCTTCATCCCAACGTGCCGACCGGCTATGTCAATCTCGCCCTGGCCCAAGCGCGGCAGCAGAAATTCGACCAGGCTATCGCTACGCTCAATCAAGGCCTGGAAAAAATCCCGGGTTCCGAGCTGCTGCTTTCCCGGCTGGGATATACCTACCTGGTGACCGGCCGACCCGATGACGCCCTGGCCACGATGAAGCAGGTTCTCGACATCAACCCGGGCAACATTGAAGCCTTGACCGCCACGGCGGTCATCCTCGACAATCAGGGAAGCAAAGAAGACGCCCGGAACTTCTTTGAACGAGCGCTGGCTGTCGAGCCGGAAAATAAATTCCTGCGCTTGAGCTACGCCTCGAGCCTCACGTCGAGCGGAAGGTTGAACGACGCGATCTCCGTTTACGCCGGGCTGCTCGAGGATTATCCGAAGGACACCAACATTCATCAAGCCCTGGGAATCGCTTACGGTCAGAGCGGAGACCTCGACCGGGCGATCGCCGCCTTCAAAGAAAGCACCTATATCAACCCCACGCCGGCCGCCTATTTCAATCTGGCTCTGGCCTACCGCCAGAAGGGTGACATCGCCGAAGCGATCCGCTATTTCGAGAGATACCTGGAAAACCCGAAGGACGAGCCGGAGAGGAAGGTCGAAATGGCCCGCTCCGAGCTGGAGCGGCTGCGGGCCCTCCGCTAACCCTTTTATGATGTCCCCCTAAATA
>CAZYWP010000151.1:0-6294 GCA_964651495.1 uncultured Eubacteriales bacterium
TCTCCTTGGCGATCTCAAGAATCGTCTTTTGGTCCACCGCCTTGACTACGGGAACGATGAGACCGTCCGGGACGTCGACGGCGATCCCGAAGTTATAGTATTTTTTAACGATAATCTCTTCGTCCTCATCTGAAAGAACAGCGTTGAGGAGAGGGTGCATTTTGACCGCGGCCAGAACGGCCTTGACGATCAAGGGCAGGTAGGTCATTTTAATGCCCTTCTCGGCGGCCTGGTTCTTTATGGCCTCCCGGATTTTCACCAGCTCCGAGGCATCGGCCTCATCAAAGTGGGTAACATGGGCGGCTGTGGAGACCGACTGCCGCATCCTTTTCGCCGTCGCCCGCCTCACACCCCGCAACGGGATGCGCTCCAGCTCGCCGTAAAAGTCGAATTTCTCCTTGATTTTGAGCGCCGGCTTTTTTTCTTCTTTAGGGGCCGCGGCCGCCTGCTTCGCCTCCCTGACGTCTTCCTCGGAGATCCGTCCCTGGGGGCCCGTTCCCCTGACCGACCGGATGTCCACTCCAAGCTCAAGGGCCAGCTTCCGGACCTTGGGCGCCGCGAGGATCTCCAGGATTTCTTCCCGGCTCTCCTTGACCACGCCCACGACGGACGGCCCCGTCGCCGGGGCGGCCTCTTCTTCCGGCTTTGCGGCAGCTGGTTTCTCGGGCGCCGCCTTCGGGGCCTCTCCTTTTTCGCCTATCGTCACCAGGACTTCGCCGACCTTGACGAGGTCCTTTTCTTTGAAGTGGATTTTGAGCACCGTTCCGCTGTAAGGAGAGGGCATCTCGACGACGGCTTTATCGGTCTCGACCTCGGCCAGGGTTTGGTCTTCTTTGACTTCGTCGCCTTCCTTGACCAGCCAGCGGACGATTTCGCCCTCGGTGATGCCTTCGCCGACATCGGGGAATTTGAACTGTTTGGCCATGATTATGACTCCATCAGTTTCTTGATGCCCCGGACCACGCGCTCGGGGCTGGGATAATAGTAATCCTCCCCCTTCGCCAGGGGAACCGTGATATCCTGGCCGGTCACCCTCAGGATGGGCGCCTCGAGCTGGAACATCGCTTTTTCGGCGACGTGGGCGGCGATCTCCGCGCCCACGCCGCAGGTCTTTGGCGCCTCGTGGACAACGAGCAGGCGGCCGGTCCGCTTGACTGAAGCGAGGATCGACTCCCGGTCCATGGGTGCCAGCGTCCTCAGGTCGATGATCTCGGGAAAGAGCCCCTCTTTCTCGACCGTCTCGGCGGCTTTCTGGACGACCGGCACCATGGCCCCCCAGGCGACGATGGTCAGGCCCTCGCCCTCTCGGACGATTTTCGCCTTTCCCAGCGGGATTTCGTAGAGTTCCTCCGGGACCTCCTGCCGTCCGGCGCGGTAGAGCCTGGTCGGCTCGAGAAAAATGACCGGGTCCTCGTCGCGGATCGAAGCGATCAGGAGTCCTTTGGCATTGTAGGGCGTTGAGGGAACGACCACCTTCAGGCCGGGGATCTGGCAGAACAGGGCCTCCGTGCTCTCGGAGTGGTGTTCCAGGGCTTTCACACCGGCCCCGTAAGGAGTGCGGACGACAAGCGGGACAGTGTACCGGCCGCGCGAGCGGTTTCGCAGACGGGCGGCGTGGGAGATGAGCTGGTTCATGGCGAGATAAATAAACCCCATGAACTGGATCTCGGCGACCGGCCGCAGCCCCGCGACCGCCATCCCGATCGCGGCGCCGACGATGGCCGACTCCGCCAGGGGAGTGTCGATGACCCGCCCGGGGCCGAATTTTTCCAGCAGCCCCTCGGTCAGGCGAAAGACTCCTCCGTCGACTCCGACATCTTCCCCCAGGATGACGACTCGGTCATCCCTCCCCATCTCCTGGAGCATGGCCTGGTTGAGCGCCTGAACCATGTTGAGCATCATCTCGAGCCCCCCTTCAGGTCGTTCCTGAGCTCGGCCAGCTGTTCATCCAGTTCCGGCGTCATCTCCCCGTAGGTGTGGATAAAGAAATCCTCGGGAATGGGTGGGGGCATGCTCTCGGCCTCTTCCACGGCGCGATTGATCATCTCCTCGGCCTCTCCCTGGACCTGATTTTCGAAGGATTCGTCCCAGAGCCCTTTGCCTTTTAAGTAGATCTTGAACCTTTCGACCGGGTCCCTTTTCGCCCAATTGCCAAGCTCGGCGTCCGTCCGGTAGCGGGAAGCGTCGTCGGAAGTGGTGTGATTGCCCATCCTGTAGGTAAAGGCCTCGATCAGGGTGGGCCCGCCTCCGGAACGCGCCATGTCCAGGGCTTCCCGGGCGGCGGCATACATGGCCAGGACATCGTTCCCGTCCACCTGGACGCCGCCGAACCCGAAAGCGACGGCCTTCTGAGCGATCGTCCTCGACGCCGTCTGCATCCTGACGGGAGTCGAGATGGCGTATTGATTATTAAAACAGATAAACACGTTCGGCGTCCGGAAGACCCCGGCGAAATTCAGCGCCTCGTTGAAGTCTCCCTCGGATGTCGCGCCGTCGCCGAAATAGGCCGCAACGGCGGCCGGCCTTTTCTGGTATTTCAGGGCCATGGCGCAGCCGACGGCATGAGGGAGGTGAGACCCGACAGGCACTGAAATGGTGAAAATATTCAGTCCCTCCGGGATGCGCATGCCTTCCTCATTGCCCATCCAGTAGAGATAGTAATTCTTGAGGGGAAGGCCGAGGGTGATATATGTCCCCAGGTCACGGAAATAGGGGAAGACCCAGTCCTCCTTTCGCAGGGCGAACGCGGAACCCACCTGGCAGGCCTCGTGGCCGAGGCTGGGGGCGAACGTCCCCATGCGGCCCTGCCTCTGGAGCTTAAAGGCCTTCAGGTCGGCCGCCCGGGTTGTCACCATCAGGCTGTAAATTTTTCGCAAGTCGGCATCAGCGAGCCGGGGCTCCAGCTCCGGCCGGGCCTCGCCGGTCTCGGCCAAAATTTGGAGTTTCTCTCCTTTGAGGGGATCAAATTTCTCGATCAACGGGCCTTCTCCTTAACAGAAAACGGAAATTAGGGTCCATGCCCCTTCAAAGCGCAGACATACCCGTCCGAAGACGGGCCGCCTATGCCTGCTTCAGCGCCCACTCCTTGAGCTTCTCATAGGAGACTTCGCCGCAGAGGACGTCATTGTTCTCCGGGTTGAAAAAAGTGGGGGTCCGGAGCTGGCCGCCGCACTTGGGCCCGATGACCGGGCGGTACGACCTCATCAGGTCGGCGTTCTTGTCGTTGTGCCAGACTTCGAGTTTCTCAAAGGCGATTTTTTCCTCGTTTTCCAGGCGGTCCACGTGGGGCATCATGGCCCTGCAGTGGGGGCATTCCCGGGCGTGAAACATGATCAGCTTGCTCATTTTTTCCTCCTCACAAACAGCCCGCACCAGCATTCTCCGTCCTCTTTTCCCTTGTAGGTCTCGTGGGCGATGAAATTGCAGGGGCAGACCAGTTTCAGGTCCTCGTTAAAGTCTTTCGTCACAAGGCGGCAGGGACAGTACTTGAGCCCATGGTTCTGCTCGTTGGCGAAGATCCCGTCGCAGAGCGTCTCTACCTTGGCCTCGTCGGGACAAACCTGGAATTCGTTCTTCTCGCAGAATTTTTCGATGGCCTTACGGAATTCGACCCGGGTCATCGTCGTCCCGGGCCAGCGGCCGATCTTCTCCGCTTCCTCGGAAGAGATCTCCATGTAGGCATTCTTGACCAGACAGGTGGGACAGACTTCAGGGGGCCTGACTCCATAGTGAATATCGTTGCAGACATAACAGCGCCAGAATTTTTTCATGACGTCGACACCGCCGCAAGCAGGCCGCGGCCGCCCTGCCCGACAAAATACCTTCTCTTCATCGGACCTCCTAGCAAAAGTTATTCTTACTATTCTTATCGGAAATTATCTGTTCCGTCAACTGTCGGGCCGGACTCGATCGCGCCTAAAGAGTTCTTAGATAGGCCATCAGGTCGGCGATTTCTTGCTCCGTCATTCGGGCGAACGACGGCATGCTCAAGGCCGGCCGGACGAGCTGTTGGCGGATATTCTCTTCCGTCACCGGTTTGCGGCTATAGGGAAGGGCCGGCAACCCGAACAGGCCTTTGAGTCCCGGCCCCACTTTGCTGTCCTCGCTGTCGGCATGATGACAGGAGGAGCATAAGCCGGCATAGATGGCGGCCCCATTTTCGGGGTCGCCGGTTGGAGACGGCGCCCGGGGATTTATGGAGGCGGCCGCCGGCGGGGGAGGGGAATCCCCAAGGACGGGCTCGGACGCGATCGCCCGGAGAAAGAAGTACCCGGCCATGGAGAACATGACCATCGACATGACGAACACAGTCATGCCCAGGGCGGGCATCAGACGAAGAAATTGCCTGAAAAAGCGGACGATTAAGAGCTTCAAGAAGAACACGGCCAGGAGAAAAAGTCCGATGAAGCCGTGAATGACGGCCCGCAGCGAGAGCGAGTCTCCGGCCCGGATCACGATGGAGATTCCTAAAGCGCCCAGGCCGATAAGAACCAAAGCGAAAAGATATCCCGTCACCCGGTGGATTTTTCTCAGCTTCTCGGGGCTCGTTTTCCTTTCCGCCCGCCCCATCATAGCCAGCATTGACAGTCCCGCAGACAGAGCTAGAGCCAGAAAAAACACGGCGATGATTGATTTGAGCAGATAGACAGTCATGTCCTTTTTCTCCTGTTTCTAGAGAGGCCCTTGGCCGACGGCTCAAGGTCAGTTAATCGAGATGGTAGTTGGGCGTCTCTTTGGTGATGACGACATCGTGGACGTGGCTTTCTTTGAGCCCGGCTGAAGTGATCTTGATGAACTTGGCCTTCTTCTGGAGCTCCTCGATATTCCGGCAGCCGGCGTAACCCATCCCGGCCTTGAGCCCGCCGACCATCATCTGAATAATGCTCGCCGTGCTTCCTTTGTAGGGCACGCGTCCCTCGATCCCTTCCGGGACGAGCTTGCTCTCGCTCAGCGGGGAATCCTGGAAATAGCGGTCGCGGCTGCCTTCCTTCATGGCCTCGAGCGATCCCATGCCGCGGTATGTTTTATACGACCGACCCTGGAAAATCACGGTTTCACCCGGCGATTCGTCGGTTGCGGCAAGAAGGTTTCCGAGCATGACCGCGCTCGCTCCGGCGGCGATGGCCTTGGTGATGTCGCCCGAGTACTTGATCCCTCCGTCGGCGATAATGGGAATGCCCTTGGCGCTGGCGACCTTGTAGACATCGGCGATGGCGGTGATCTGGGGGACTCCCGCGCCGGTGACAACCCGCGTCGTGCAGATCGACCCCGGCCCGACGCCGACCTTGACGGCGTTGACGCCCAGCGCGATCAGATCTTCAGCGGCAGCCGCCGTCCCGATGTTGCCGGCGATGAGCTCCTGCTCCGGATACTTAGCCCGCAGCCTCTTGACCGTGTCCAGGACCCGCTGAGAATGCCCGTGAGCGGTATCGACGATCAGAACATCCACTTTGGCTCGAATCAAAGCCTCCGCCCTCTCCATGGTGTCGGCGCCGACGCCGACGGCTCCGCCCACCAGCAGCCGGCCCAGACCGTCCTTGGCGGCCAGCGGATACTGGATCCGCTTGAGGATGTCCTTGTAGGTGATCAGCCCCTTGAGATGAGAGTTTTCATCCACCATCAGGATCTTCTCGATCTTATGCCTGTGAAAGAGCTTCTCCGCCTCTTCGAGCGATGTGCCGAGGGGGACGGTGACCAGCTCCTTAGTCATGACTTCTTGAACGGGCAGGTCGAGCCTGGTCTCAAAGCGGATGTCGCGGTTGGTGATGATCCCGACCAGTTTGTTGTTTTCGTCGGTGATGGGCAGTCCGGAAATCTTGTATTTTTTCATCAGCTCGATGGCCCGGTAGATTTTGTCCTGCGGCCTCATCGTGATCGGGTCGACGACCATGCCGCTCTCGTGGCGCTTGACTTTGTCCACCTCATCGGCTTGGGTTTCGATCGGCAGGTTGCGGTGGATGATCCCGATCCCGCCCTGCTGGGCCAGGGCGATGGCCATCCTGGATTCGGTGACCGTGTCCATGGCCGCGCTGACGAGGGGGACCTGGAGATCGATATGCTGGCTGAGCCTGGTGGTCACATCCGCGTCGGCGGGATTGACTCCGGACTTGGCGGGAAGAATCAGGACGTCGTCGAAAGTCAAACCCTCCGTGATTTTCGCTTCCAACATCCCTGCCTCCTTTATCGGCCTTTGTGCTTTTTCTTCCCCTTGGGGATCAGCGACCTGGCCTGTTTTGCCCGGGGCGGGGGTCCGCCCTGGGGCTGGTGGTAATGGAGCGGCTGCTGCCTTCGCTG
>CAZYWP010000152.1:0-6292 GCA_964651495.1 uncultured Eubacteriales bacterium
GCCGTTGACAGCGGCCTTCCTGTGCGCTACGATAGTCCCAAGATGAGAGCCGCAAGAATATTTTCTCTTTTTCTCCTCCCTGTTTTTCTCGGCTCCCTGGTTTTTTCCCAGACCCTGGCCGAGATCGCCCAGAAGGAGCGCGAGAGGAGGGCCAGCCTGAAGGGGAAAAAGGTCGTGGTGGTCACGAACGCCGACCTGGCTAAAATGAAGAAAAAGCCGGCCCTGGAAATCGCTCCGCCCGAGGTTCCCCCGGAAACGATCGGGCCGGAAGCGCCGGAAACCACTCCTCCCGAAACTCCCCAGGCCGAAGTTCCTCCCCCGGCGGCCGAACCCCTGCCGGAGAGTGCAGTGCAGGCAACCCTCAAAGACCTGCAGGCCCGCTGGGAAAAGGCCAATGAGTACGTGGAATTGCTGACCCTGAAGATGAGCGCCCTCTGGCAGGAGTTTTACGCCCTGGACAACATGACCACGCGGGATGCGATCCAGCTGTCGATCAGCGAGACCTTCATCAAGCTCGAGAAAGCGCAGGAAGATGAAGTCAAAGCCCGCCAGGAGCTGGAAAAATTCCTCGGCCGCCAGAAGCGGGAATCCACCCCCTCCATCTGGATCCGCTAGACGGAATCGTTCTTAAAGCTCAGCGGAAGTAGATAAAAGAAATCTCAATCCCGAGCTCTCGCTCATCCGTGGACTGGGGATAGATTTTGGCAGGGATAAACGTCTGGTCGGAGGCGGCCACGAGGATAAATTCATCCTTGTCGCCGAGCATCTCCTTTCTGATGTTGTAGCTTTTCTCAAAAACGCCCTCGGAAGGGATAAATTCGTCAAGGATCAGGTCGTTGATCTTGAAGATCACTTTCTGGCTGGGCAGGGCATCCTTGTTGACTCCGCCCTTGATGACCAGAAGGGCATCCCGACGAGGATTGTCGATCACGCATCTTCCTTCCCGGCCGGCCCAGCGCCACCGTTTAAGAGGAGCTTCCGGGTCGATCTCCTGATCGTACCAGCCGCTCTCGTAGATGATTTCGGGCGTGTCTGGGGGAGGGGGGAAAACCCTGAGCTTCTGACTGAGGACTTCCAGCTTGGATTCGCCGCTACGGTCATAGGGATTGTAAAGACCGACCACCAGCTTCAGCGACTCTTCGCCCTTGAATGTCGGGTCGAACTCGTCAATAAAGGAGGGAATGTAAACCCGCCTTTGGTACTTGTATTCCTGACCGGGCTCCCAACTCGTAGTCGGCGCGGAGGGAACGTGGTCATCCTGAAAAAGCAGGTTGCTTCCGTGCCAGAAGTGGACATAGACGGTGTAGTCTTTGCCCAGCTTGACAAAATCATCCAGCGTTTTCCATTTATACTGTACGTCCGTAACAAGGTTATCGGTCAAGGTTTTTTCGGCAAACCCGACCTCGAGCCCGATTCCCTTGACCTGGGTTTTTTTCTGGCAGGCAAGGGCCCCGAAAACGAGTGCCGTGGCCACCAGAAGCGCCATTCCGGTACGTCTGTTCATCGTCGTCCTCCTCCTCGGATGAATTCAGGCTCATTATAATTAAAAGGGCGCCCTCTTTCAACGTGCGGGCGGAAGCAGGTTGCATCCCTGTTTCCGTGATGACAAAGATCTGGCATAGGGTCCTGTCACGGCTCTTCCCCGCCCGCCCTCGCTCCGCACCCGTCAAGAGAGGGGTCCCCTACGCTCGGGCGGTGCGGGGAGCCCCTTCGCCGTGCCACCCTCTTTTAGCTGTCGAAAAAATCACAAAAACAGGGATGCTTTCCCGGAAGTAGCCCCCGGCGCTGTTGCAACACCGGCAGGGATTGATGTATAGTCCGGGGAGGATGAGGCTCCTTCTCCTGGCGTTCTCCCACCTGTCCAGAGTCGGCTCCCGGGTCAAGAACCAGCTCTATGAGCACGGCATTTTGCAGCCCCGGAAACCTCCTCTTCCCGTCATCAGCGTCGGAAACATCTCGCTTGGCGGAAGCGGGAAGACTCCGCTGGCCGTGGAAATCCTGACCTGGCTCGTCGGCCGCGGCCGGCGGCCGGCTCTGGTCTCCCGCGGCTATCGAGGCAATTGGGAGAAAAAGGGGGGCGTTCTGAGCGACGGAAAACGGATTCTAAGCGACTGGCGGGACGGGGGCGACGAGCCCTTCCTGGTTGCCAAGTCCGTTCCGGGCGCGGGCGTGTTTGTCGGGAAGGACCGGCTGTCCTCCTGTCGGAGGGCGGCGGAGCTCGGGTTTGATATTGCCGTCCTCGACGACGGATTCCAGCACCGGCGCCTGGCCAGAGACCTCGACATCGTCCTCTTCTCGCCCCAGGAAAAAATCGCCCTCCGCGAGCCGGCTTCCTCCTTGAAAAGAGCGGATGTTGTCCTGGTTGAAAAAGAATCGCTCGCCCGGCAGCGGACCAAGAATGCCCTTCGCCGCCTGGACCGAGATCCGTTTACCTATTCCGTCGTCAGCCGGGGGTTCTTCGAACTCCCCAGCGGGACTCCCATGCCGACCACGGAGCTCGTCCGGATGAGGGTTCTCGCTTTTTGCGGCATCGCCCGGCCGCAGAGGTTCCGCGACCAGCTCCTCCGGGCGGGCCTCGAACCCGTCTCCTTCCTGGCCTTTCCCGACCATCATGCCTACCCCGCCCGCTCCCTGGCCAAGATCGCGCGCGCCGGCCGCGATTCCAGGGCCGAGGCCGCCGTGACCACGGAAAAGGACGCCGTCAAGCTCGCCGGCCGGCAGGACCCGCTCGGGCCGCTGCCGGTTTATTTGCTCCGCATCGGGCTCGAGGTCGAGGCCGGATTTTACCAAAGGCTCATCTCTTTACTATGTCGATAGTTTCTATAAATTTTATAGATTTAGTAATTTCCGGCCTGTTCCGGGCGCTCCGGGCGCTGTTTTTCCTCCTCCCCCGCAGGGCCTGCCTCGCCTCCGGCGGGGCCCTGGGCACGGCCCTCTTTCTGGCCGACAACCGGCACCGGCGGCTGGCCCTGTCCAACCTGGAAAAGGCCTTCGGCCGCGCCCTTTCGCCTCCCCAGCGGCGCCGCATCGCCCGCGCCTCCTTCCGGCACTTCGGGCGGATGATCGCCGACGACCTCAAATGGGCCCATCTCGACGGCGCGCGCCGGCTGGCGCTCCTCCGAGTCGAAGGGGCCGAGCACATCCGCCGGGCGCTCGAGAGCGACCGGGGGGTGCTGCTCTTTTCCGCCCACCTGGGTAACTGGGAGGTCGCCTCGGCCGCCCTATCCCGGCTGGGCCAGCTCAATGTGGTCGCCCGGCCCCTGGATAACCGGCTGGTTGAAGCCGAGCTTGCCCGCTTCCGCGGCGGCCTCGGAGCCCGGGTGGTCTCCAAGTTCCAGGCGGCCAAGCCCATCCTGCAGGCCCTCCGCCGAAACGAGATGGTCGCCATCCTGATCGACCAGAACGTCCTGCGGAGCCAGGGAGTCTTCGTCGATTTCTTCGGCTTTCCCGCCGCCACCACTCCCGCCCTGGCCGCCTTCCATCTCCGCTCCGGCTCGCCGCTTGTCCCGGTGTTCTGCTATCCGAACCCGGACCTGTCTTACCGGGTGAAAATCGGCCCTCCGCTCGAGGTCGCCCCGAGCGGCCAGTGGGGCCGGGACGTGTTGCAAATCACCGCTCTTTGCACTAAAATTGTCGAGGCGGAAATCAGAGACAACCCGGGGCAGTGGTTCTGGTTTCACAACCGCTGGAAAACGCGGCCGAAGGGCGAGAGCGCATCTCCAGGATCGGATACCCGGGGAGGAAATCAAAGACCATGAGGAAATGCCGATGAGAGAGAAGCGCGCCTTCGACGAGCTCAGGCCGGTCCGGATTCAGACCGACTACCTCGATTATGCCGACGGCTCAGCTTACATCGAGATCGGCAAGACGCGCGTCGTCGCCGCAGCCACGGTCGAAGACAAGGCCCCGCCGTTCCTCAAGGGGACGGGCACGGGCTGGGTCACCGCCGAGTACTCCATGCTCCCCCGCTCGACGGAAAAGCGGAATGTCCGGGAGAGGAATCAGGGCAGGATTTCCGGACGGACGCAGGAAATTCAGCGTCTGATCGGCCGGTCGCTCCGCGCCGTGGCCGACCTTCCCGCAATGGGCGAACGGACGATCATCATCGACTGCGACGTCATCCAGGCCGACGGCGGGACCCGGATCGCCTCGATCACGGCCGGATGCGTGGCCCTGGCGTTAGCCCTGAAAAAACTCCTGGACGAGAAAATCATCGACCGGATGCCCCTCCGCCATCTCGTGGGCGGGGTCAGTGTCGGAGTCGTCGAGGGGAAGATTCTCCTCGACCTCGACTACGCTGAAGATTCGCGCGCCGACCTCGACATGAACGTCGTCGAGACCGACGGAGGCCAGCTCGTCGAGGTCCAGGCCACGGCCGAGAAGGAGCCGTTCTCGCGCAAGGACCTGTCCGACCTCCTCCGCCTGGCCGACAAGGGGATCCGCGAGCTCATCCAGGCGCAGAAGGCGGTGCTCAAGAGAAAGAGCCTTCTGTTCATGGCCTACGGCCGATAAGGAGCCAAGCATGAAGAGAATTCTCGTCACCGGAGGAGCCGGGTTCCTGGGCAGCCATCTCTGCGAACACCTGCTCGGCCGGGGCGACGACGTCGTCTGCATCGACAACTTTTTCTCCGGCAGCAAGGACAACATCCGCCACCTGCTGGACCACACTTACTTCGAACTGATCCGTCACGACGTCATCCACCCCCTCTTCCTCGAGGTCGACCAGATCTACCACCTGGCCTGCCCGGCCTCGCCCATTCATTACCAGCAGAACCCGATCAAGACCGTCAAGACCAACGTCATGGGCACGATCAACATGCTGGGCCTGGCCAAGAGGATCAAGGCCCGCATCCTGCTCGCCTCCTCGTCGGAGGTGTACGGCGACGCCAAAGTCCACCCGCAGAAGGAGGCTTACTGGGGAAACGTCAACCCCATCGGCATCCGCAGCTGCTACGACGAGGGGAAGCGGGTGGCCGAGACCCTGATGATGGACTACTCGCGGCAGAACCAGGTCGACATCCGGATCGCCCGCATCTTCAACACCTACGGCCCGCGCATGGCAGTCAACGACGGCCGGGTGGTCAGCAACTTCATCGTCCAGGCCCTCCGCGGCGAGGACCTCACCGTCTACGGGGACGGCCGGCAGACCCGCTCCTTCTGCTATGTCTCCGACCTCATCACCGCCCTGGCCGGGTTGATGAACACGGAAGACGTCCAGGGGCCGATGAACCTGGGAAACCCGGGCGAGTTCACCGTCCTCGAGCTGGCCGAAAAAGTGCTTCAGCTGACCGGAAGCCGGTCCAGGATCACGCCCCGGCCGCTGCCGTCGGACGATCCCGTCCGGCGCTGCCCGGACATCTCCCAGGCCAGGGAGAAGCTCGGCTGGGAGCCTCGGGTCGGGCTCGAAGAGGGGCTCAGCCGGACGATCGAATATTTCAGGGAGAAACTCAAGTCTTAAAACTTTCCATCGTCATCCCCGTCTTCAACGAGAAAAACACGATCGAGGAAATCCTCCGCCGGGTCCAGGCCGTCGACGTCGGTCTGGAGAAGGAGATCATCATCGTCGATGACGGGTCGACCGACGGGACGCGCGAGATCCTTCCGAAACTCGCCTCGCCTCAGACCAAGGTTTTCCTCCACGAGCAAAACACCGGCAAGGGAGGGGCGCTGCAAACGGGATTCTCGCACGCCGAGGGCGATTTCGTCCTTGTCCAGGACGCCGACCTGGAATACGATCCCCGGGAGTATCCGAAGCTCCTCGAGCCCATCCTGGACGGCCGGGCCGACGTCGTCTACGGCAGCCGTTTTCTGGGCGGGCCGCACCGCGTGCTCTTCTTCTGGCATTATGTGGGCAACCGGATGCTGACCACCTTCTCCAACATACTCTCCAACCTCAACCTCACGGACATGGAGACCTGTTACAAAGTCTTCAAACGGGAAGTCCTCCAGAAAATCCAGCTCAAGTCCAAGCGCTTCGGAGTGGAACCCGAGATCACGGCCAAGATGGCCAAGCAGAAATGCCGCGTCTACGAAGTGCCCATCTCCTACTCCGGCCGCGACTATGCCGAGGGCAAGAAGATCGGCTGGAAGGACGGCCTTGCCGCCCTCTTCCACATCATCCGCTTCCGCTTCTTTAACTAATCTGAACGCATTAAATAACAAGTCATTGCGAGGAACGTCAACTGAGATTCCTCACTCTGTTCGGAACAGGCTCCGCAAACTGACCTAAAAGGTCATCGCGAGCGAAGCGTGGCGGTCTCATGGAATGCGATGAGATCACCACGGCTTCTTT
>CAZYWP010000153.1:0-6218 GCA_964651495.1 uncultured Eubacteriales bacterium
GCCCGCTCAGGATTCGACGGACTTCCTCACCCAACACCCTCGCCTCCTCCCCCCGGGGGTTCATAACCACGCCACCCCCCCCATCAGCTTAGGATTGTCACGCAATTGAAGATGCTTCCAACCGTAATCGGCCCCTTGTCCCCGGGCGAGCTCTTGTAATACTATCTGTGAAGTAGAATCGAAACTTTCCTGAGAAAAGGAACGAAGAGATGTCGAAGAAGCGTCTGATATTCTCGAGCGTCCTGCTGGCCGCACTATCCATGATCCTGCTGCCGTCGCCGCTGTTTTCGCAAGCGGCGCAGAAAAAAATCACCTATGAGCAGGCCTATCAAAACAAGGAGCCCCGTCTCTTCAAGACGATGACGATGCCCTCCTGGCTCGACGACGAGCATTACCTCATCCGCGAGCACGACGAAAAGGCCAAGGCCGTGAGGCTGATGAAAGTCTCGGCCGGGACCCGAGAAAAAGTCCTTTATCTCGACTATGGGGCCTGCCAGAAAAGCCTGCCCAAAGGAATCGAGGCCGAGAGGACCGCAGCAGCCAGTCCGGACTACTCGACTCTGATCTACGATTTCCAGAAAGACCTCTATCTCTACCTGCCGAAAACCCAGCAGTTGAGAAGATTGACCGCCACCCCGGGGGAAGAGAGAAACCCGCGCCTCTCACCCGACGCCAAATACCTCGCCTACACTCGAGACCATAATCTTTTCGCCTGCGCGCTCGACAGCGGGTTGGAATACCAGATCACCTCGGACGGCTCCGACACCATCTATAACGGGTGGGCCTCCTGGGTCTACTACGAAGAAATCCTGGGGAGAAGTTCTCGCTACGCCGCCTTCTGGTGGTCGCCGGACAGCCGGAAAATCGCATTCTTGCGTTTCGACGACGGCCCGGTGCCGGTTTTTAACATCGTCCGCTCGACCGGCGTTCACGGCGAACTGGAAACCCAGCGCTATCCGAAGTCGGGGGACCCCAACCCCAGGGTGAAGCTGGGCATCGTCACTCTGCCTGAAAACACCATCGTCTGGGCCGACCTCGACGAGAACGCCGATCACTACGTGGCTTGGCCGTTCTGGCTTCCCGCGGGCGACCGCCTCACCGCCCAGTGGATGAACCGCGGCCAGGACAACATCAAGATCTACGACATCGACCTCAAGACGGGGAAAAAGCAAGAGATGTACGACGAGAAGCAGCCCGCCTGGGTCGAGTTTTTCGAGGACCTCTATTTCTTCAAGGACGGCAGCGGTTTCCTGCTGCGCAGTGACGCGGACGGCTGGCGCCACCTCTACTATTATGACCTCGCCGGCAAGCTGAAGGTCCGTCTGACCGAGGCTGCCTGGCCGGTCCTGGGAATCAGCTTCGTGGACGAAAAAAATAAAATGGTCTATTTCACGGGAGCCAAAGAAAAATCCACCGATACCGATCTCTATCGAGTCCGGTTCGACGGCCGGGAGATCGAGCGGCTGACCAAAGAACCGGGAAGCCACGAGGTGCGGGTGTCGCCGGGCGGGAGTTACTTCCTTGATTCCTATTCGAGCGCGGCGACTCCGACCAGGCTGGACCTTTATCGAACCGATGGGACCTGGGTCAAAAATATCGATTCCAGCGCGATGCAGCCGCTTCAGGAATATGCCCTGGCCGAGAAAGAGCTTTTCACCATCCCCACCGAAGACGGCCTCCAGCTCCCGGCCTACTGGATCCTGCCGCCGGACTTTGACCGGAACAAAAAATACCCGGTGATGTTCACCATCTACGGCGGCCCCCAGGATTACGGGACCGTGTCCAACTCGTATCCTCGCCTTTCCCTTCTTTATTTAGCGCAGGAAGGGATCATCGTCGTGAGCGTTGACCATCGGGGGTCCGGCCACTTCGGGAAAAAAGGAGCCGCCCTGATGCACCGGAACCTGGGCAAGTGGGAGATGCACGACCTCATCGAGGCGGTCAAATGGCTGCGGCGGAAACCGTTCGTGGACAGCTCCAGGATCGGCATCACCGGGGGGAGCTACGGGGGATACACGACCTGTCTGGCCTTAACTTACGGCGCCGACTATTTCACCCACGGCGTCGCCAGCTCATCGGTCACCGACTGGAAGCTCTACGATACAGTCTATACCGAGCGCTATATGGACACTCCCGCCGAAAACAAACAGGGCTACGAGTTCGGCTCGGTCATGACCCACGCCCGGAAGCTCAAGGGGGCTCTTCTCCTGCTGCACGGCGATATGGACGACAATGTGCATATGCAGAACACGGTCCAGCTCATCGACGCCCTGACGGACCAGGACAAGATGTTCGAGTATATGGTCTTCCCCAACCAGCGGCACGGGTTTGAGGCCAAGAAAAGAGAACAGTCCAGCCGCCGGACCGTCGATTTCTGGTTCCGACATCTGCTCAACCGCTGAAATGAACGAGGAGAAAGCGCTCTGCGTCCGCTGGACAGCCTGCCCGGCCTGCGCGGGCAAGTCGATTCGGGCCTATAAAAAAGGGACCTATTCCGATCGGTTAACTCAAGACCAGATCCGGATCACCGACAGCCAGTACGGCAAGACCTGGGACCTCAGCCGCTGTTCGGACTGCGGGCATATCTTCGCCAACCCCTGTCCTTCGCCGGAGCATATTTTCTCTCTCTACGGCCGGGTCGAGGATCCGCTCTATGAAGAGGAAGCCGCGGGACGCGCCCGCAATTTCCGGCCGATTCTGGACACTCTCGAGAAGCTGGCTCCGGCCGGGGGCCGTTTTTTTGACGTCGGCGCGGCCACCGGCATCCTGCTCGACCTGGCCCGGCACCGCGGGTTCGTCCCGGATGGCATCGAGCCGAGCGCCTGGGCTGTCCGGGTGGCGGCGGAAAAGTACCGGCTGGCCCTGCGCCGGGGCGCTTTCGAGACCACCGCGCTGGACCCGGAGCCGTGCGCCGTCGTAAGCATGATCGACTTCATCGAGCACACCCCCTCTCCTTACAAAGCGGTTCAGAACGCCAACAGAATCCTGCGGCCGGGGGGGATTCTGGCCCTGGTCACGCCTGATATCCACAGCCTCGCCGCCAGAATCGCCGGCCCGAGATGGTGGCATTATCGGCCCGCCCACCTGGCCTTTTTCTCGCGCCCTTCACTCGAGGCTCTTCTCGGACGGGCCGGGTTTTCGATCATCCACGAGCGGCGCTACGCCTGGACGTTCAGCGCCCATTACCTGCTGTCCAGGAAAACCGCCTTTTCCTCGCTCCTGCGAATCCGGACTCTGGCTTCTTTTTTGAAAAAAATTCCGCTAAAATTGGCCCTCGGCGATTCGTTCGAGATCTACGCCCGAAAGGACCGACCCGTTTGAACGCCTATCTGCGCGGCCTGCGGCTGGAGAGATGGCCTCGCAGCACTGCCATTTTCCTGGGCAGCGCCGCTTATTTCTATCTCTACCGGGACGCCCTGTCCTCCTTCAGCCCGGCGGCGATCTTCTTCCGTCTCGTCCTGTCTTTTCTCCTGACCTGGGCCGTCTCCACAGCCAACTATGTGGTCAACGAAATCGTCGATGCTCCCTTCGACGTCCATCACCCCGTCAAGCGCCACCGTCCCCTCATCCGGGGAGAGATCAGAAAAGGCCCCTTCATCCTCGTCGGCGCCGTCCTGACGGCGGCCGGCTTCCTCCTGGCAAAGGCCTTTTTCTCGTGGGCTTTTTTTATCTCCCTCCTGGCCCTGCTCCTGGCCGGGTTTATCTACAATGTCAGGCCGGTCCGGACCAAAGACATCCCCTTTCTCGACGCCATTTCCGAGTCCGCCAACAACCCGATTCGGTTCTTCATCGGCTGGTATGCCTTCGCTCCGGAGTATGTCTTTCCACCGGTAGCCCTTCTTGTGGCGTGGTGGTCGTTCGGGAATTTCCTGATGACGGCCAAGAGGCTGTCCGAATTCCGGCTGCTGAAAGACAAGGCGGCCGATTACCGGCTCTCCCACAAACGCTATTCCAGGACCGCGCTCCTTGTGGGAATGGTCAGCAGCGCCGCGGTGTTCCTGCTGAGTTTTATTTACTTCGCCGTCCACTGGCGGCTCCGCTGGTTTCTCTATATGTCTCCCCTGCTCCTGGTCTATCTCTATCTTTTTTTCCATAAAACGCTCGAAGAGCGGGAGATCATGGAGGAGCCGGAGAGCCTCCTCCAGAACCCTCTGATCGCTCTCCTGACTTGCGCCATCTTTTCGCTCCTGGTCCTCTCGTTTTTCCTCAAATAAGGTAGGGGGACCGATCTCTTGTCCGTCCTTTGGACTTGTGATAAATTATCCCCGTGCCAAAAAATCCGAGGTGCCGGAGGGGTCAGCCATGACGATACTGGAAATCATCCTCAAGCTTCTCCTGGCCATCGCCCTGGGCGGGATCATCGGCCTGGAACGGGAGGCGAGCCAAAAGCCTGCCGGGCTACGCACCCACATCCTGATCTGCGTCAGCGCGGCCCTGATGATGATCCTCTCCGACCTCGTCCTGGCCGGCAAAAACGGCACGAGCGGCGACACCCTGCGCCTGGCCGCCGCCGTCATCACCGGGATGGGTTTTATCGGCGCCGGGACGATTATCCAGTCACAGGGAATGGTCCACGGACTGACCACGGCGTCCACCCTCTGGACGGTCACCGGGATGGGGCTGGCCGTCGGGGCCGGCTACTACCTCGTCGCCGTCATCGCCTCGGCCCTGGTGCTGGCGACGCTGGTGATCTTCCGGCGCGTCGAAGAAACTCACCTTAAAAAAGCGCTTTATCATTACCACCTGCGCATCAAGGACAGCCCGGACATCCTGATCAACCTGAGAAAGCTGATCTTTCACCTGGGGCTGAAACTGGCCGAGCTCAACCTGAAAAAGGAGCGGAACGTCTCGATCGTCACCATCTCTTTTTCGTCTTCGGAAGAAAAGGAGCGTCAGTTCAACCAGAGCCTGTTCGACATGGGCGAGATCCTCGAAATCAAGATTGAATAGAGCGCCAATCGTCATCGCCACCTCCAACCGGGGCAAATTCCGCGAGATCGCCTTTTCCCTGGCCGGTCTGCCCCTAAAATGCCTCTCTCTGGCGGACCTCGGCATCACAGATGAAGTTAAGGAAGAGGGGACGACTTTTCTCCAGAACGCCAGGCTGAAAAGCCTGGCCTACAGCTTGAAAACCGGGCATCTCACCCTGGCCGAAGACTCCGGCCTGGAGGTCCGTCATCTGGGAGGGGCGCCGGGAATCTATTCGGCCCGCTTCTCGGCTCCCCGTCCGACGGACGAAAAAAACATCCGCCGGGTCCTGCGGCTGATGGCGGGCGTTCCCTGGGACCGGCGCCAGGCCGGGTTTGTCTGCTGCCTGGTCCTCGCCAGGAAGGGCCGGATCATCAAGGAAGTCCAAGGCGAAGTCAAAGGCCGTATCGCCTTTAGGAAGGCGGGACATTCCGGATTCGGCTATGACCCGATATTTTATTATCACCCGTTCAGAAGAACCTTCGGCCAGCTCTCCGCCGAGGAAAAGAACCGGGTCAGCCATCGCGGCCGGGCTCTGCGCAGGATGAGAGAATTCCTGAGATCGCACCTCGAGTTGAAACAACCGGGAGAGCCTCGATAGGGAGAGGAAGGGGGCGGGGCCCCCTTCTTCAGATCATTTGTTCGTGCTCTCGGCGCCGACGGTGATCAGGTCCTTGAGCTGATTGAACACCTTCTCGCCAATCCCGCGAACCTTCAACAGTTCCTCGACCCGCTTGAAGTTTCCGTTCTCTTTCCTGAAGTCGAGGATCCGCTGGGCGATGGCCGGGCCGATCCGCGGCAGCTTCTGGAGCTCTTCCAGAGATGCCGTGTTGATGTTGACCTTCTGATCGCCGGCCTTGCCCCCCGCCTGCAGCGAAATCAGCGGCTGGAGGAACAGGCCGACGATGAGCCCGATGACCAGTGCTCCGACTTTCACAGTCCTCATGATGGCCTCCTTTCGTTATCCTCTTATGCAAGCCGGAGGCCAACTTCGAGCATCTTATATTTCAATTATAATCAAGGATTTAAAAGAAGTACGAGAAGCCGACCGACAACTTACGTTGAATCTTGGATGGAAGCGCTGTCAACACTCATGAACACAAGCACGCTGATGGGGAGTTGGCGGGCGGGTGGCGTGGTTCGGAGGCCCCGGGGGGAAGAGGCGAGGGTGTTGGGTGAGGAAGTCCGTCGAAGACTGAGCGGGCATGGCTTCTCGACTGAAAGCGAGTTTGCTGATTTGCGAAAGCAAA
>CAZYWP010000154.1:0-6142 GCA_964651495.1 uncultured Eubacteriales bacterium
TTCCCTTGCAAAAAAGGGGGCCGTCTCCTACAATGAAGTGTTATTTTGACAAGAATGGACCTCCGCCGCAGCCTGCACAAGTTCCTCGACCTCCCCCTGCGAATCAAGTTTATCCTCAGCTTCCTTGTCGTTATCCTCTTCGGCGGACTGGTCTCACTCTTTTTCGGCACGCGGCTCGAGCACCGGACGATTGTCGGCCTGGCCCAGGCCAAGGTCCGACACGACCTCGCCTCCGCCTGGATGGTCTACCATGAAAAGCTGAGCGATATCCGGGATATCGTCCTCCTCAACGCCGGGCGTGATTTCGTCCAGAGCGCGCTTCCGGCCGGTGACCGGGAGGGACTGCTCCGGACCCTCGGCCGCGTCCGCGAAGACTTCAGCCTCGATATCCTCACCCTTACCGATGCCCGGGGAAAAGTAGTCCTGCGCTCAAGCAACCCCGCGATCTACGGCGATGACCAATCCTCCGACCCCCTGGTCGCGCGAGCCCTCCGCAAAGAGACGGTGACTTCCACAGAAATCATCCCCCGCGCTGAGCTGCTTAAAGAAGGCGAGGATCTCGCCGCCAGGTCTTATCTCCAGTTCATCCCCACACCCATGGCGGTCCCCCGGCCCGAGGACTACGAAGAGGACGGGATCATGCTCAAGGGCGCCGCTCCCATCATCGACGAGCAGGGCCGAGTTCTCGGCGTTCTCTACGGCGGCATCCTGCTCAACCAGAACTACGATATCGTCGACCGGGTCAAGGACATCGTCTTCAAGGGTGAGAAATATAAAGACAAGGAAATCGGCACGGTGACGATTTTTCAGAACGACCTGCGCGTCTCCACCAATGTCACCGACGAAAAGGGCCGGAGGGCAATCGGAACGCGGGTCTCCAAGGAAGTCTATGAGGCCGTCCTGGACCGAGGCCAACCCTGGGTCGGCCGGGCCTTCGTCGTCAGCCACTGGTACATCACCGCCTACGAGCCGATCAAAGACATCGCCGGCCGGATCATCGGCATGCTGTACGTCGGGATGCTCGAGAGGCCCTACATCGACCTGCGTAACAGCGTCATGCTCACCTTCACCGGCATCGCCTTCCTGTGCACGGTCATCCTCCTCGTCATCCTCTTCTTCATCACCTCGAGCATCACCAACCCGCTGCGGCGGATGGTCCTGGCCACCAAAAAAATCGCCCGGGGGGACCTGAATCATCACGTCGAGATCGACATCCGGGACGAGGTCGGCCAGCTGGCCCAGTCCTTCAACCAGATGACCGAGAACCTGAAGGCGGCCAACGAGAACCTCATCCAATGGGGAAAAACCCTGGAGAAAAGGGTGGAAGAGAGGACCAGGGAACTGGGCGAAATGCAGGCTCATCTCGTGCGCTCGGAAAAACTCGCTTCGCTCGGCAAGATGGCCGCCGGGGTGGCCCACGAGATCAACAACCCGCTCACCTCCATCCTGATCAACACCCATCTGATGCTCGAAAAAGTGGAAAAGAAGCATGATTTCTACGAGAACTTGAGCTTGATCGCCGACGAGACCTCGCGCTGCACCCAGATCGTCAAGGGCCTGCTTGAATTCGCCCGGCAAAACCCTCCCCAGAAGTCGTTCACCAACGTCAACGAGCTGATCGAGCGAACGACCCAGCTTCTGGAAAACCAGGCCTCCTTCCAGAACATCCGCATCCTCAAGGAGCTGGACCCGGCTCTCCCCCCCATCAAACTCGACAAGAACAAGATTCAGCAGGTCTTCTGGAACCTGATGCTGAACGCCTGCGAAGCCATGCCCGGAGGCGGCCAGCTCCTCATCTCCGACAAGCTCTCAGCGGATAAAAAATACATCGAGGTCAGTTTCATAGACAACGGCGCGGGGATTTCTAAGGAAAATTTGAATAAACTGTTTGACCCCTTCTTCACCACCAAGGGCTCGGGGACCGGGCTCGGCCTAGCCATCACCTACGGCATCATTGAACAGCACGAGGGGAAGGTCGAAGTCAAGAGCGAGATCGGCCAGGGAACAGTCTTCACCCTGAGCTTCCCGGTGGAGGATCAGACCGGAGATAAACAAGGAGGACGTACTTATGAATGAAAAAGGCAAGCGGAAAATTTTGGTCGTAGATGACGAAATCACTGTCTGCAAAAGCATCCGCCAGGCCATCGTGGCCGATGACTATGAGGTGGATATGGCCTTGAGCGGAGAAGAAGCCCTCAAGAAAGACAAGGAGAGCGCCTACGACCTCATCATCACCGACCTGATGATGCCCGGCATCAGCGGCCTCGACCTCCTGCGGGCGCTCAAAGAGGCCCGGCCGAAAGTCAACGTCATCATGGTGACCGGCTACCCGACCATTAAGACCGCCGTCCAATCGGTGAAGATGGGCGCCTTTGACTACCTTCCCAAGCCCTTCACCCCGGCCGACCTGAGAGGCCTAGTCGCCCGCGCCTTCAAGAAGGCGGAGGGCGAAGGCGCCGGCGCCGGAGAAGCGGCCGCCCTGAGCATCCCGGCCGGCTATTACTACATGCTCGGCCATACCTGGCTCAAAGCGGAAGCGGATGATCGGGCCGTGGTCGGTGTCGTCCACAACTTCCTGAAGAGCGTGGGCATCATCACCCAGCTCGAACTGGCCAAAGAAAACGAGGTGGTAACGCAGGGGAACGTCTGCGGAAAAGTCACCTCGGCCGACGGGCTCATCCACCGCATCTGGTCGCCCGCTTCGGGACGAGTGACCGAGCTGAACAGGAAGGTTCAGGAGGACCCGTCTCTCCTGCGCCGCGATCCGTACCGCAGCGGGTATCTCTTCCGGATCGAGACCAACAACCTTGAAGAGGACATCAAAGGGCTACTCATAGCCAAATAAGTTCATCCGGCTTCAGGCTCATGAGAGAACACCCTCCGCCTGTCCCCGCTCCCGCCCTGAGCGAGATGGTGGCGGCGGCGCGGACGGCCCTGGACGAGTTCAGCCCTCGAAAAACCGCTTTTCTGAATAAGAGAGGAGAGTGGGAAGAAACCCCCCGGACCCTCCGGGATCGCCTTTCCCACGCCCTTTTCTATCACCTGAAAACGCAGGCGGAAAAGGAGGCCGCCGGCCTTTTCCAATCCCTCTTCGCGCCTTTTCTGGAGGAAGAGTCCTGGCCGGCATCTTCCGAGCTGGGAAGAGCCCTCCTTGATCCCGCCTCACCCGGCGGCCTGCCTGAGCCTGATGAAAACGCAGACCTACCTTGCGCTTCCAAAGAAATGGAAGGAGTATCCCCGCGCCCGCCCGCTTTTCTTCTTCTCCACGAGAACCTGCTGCGGGTCATCCGGCGTGAAATCTACCGGCTGAACTCCGAGGCGGCCGCGGCGGAATGGGACATCGAAGGGCGCGCCTTTAAGGAGGCCTGTCGAAAACAGCTGGGATTGCTCGAGGAGCAGGAGCGCGCCGTCCTGGGCGAAGCCCGGAGTCGGAAATTGGCCGGAGCGGCAGCCCGGGTCCGGAAAGAGGCGCTTATCGGAAGGATTGCCGCGTGGCTGGCCGAAGAAGTCAAGATATCGGAGTCGCTGGAGACCCTCCTTGTCGCCTCGACGGATCATTCCAGGAGAGAGGAGATTTACGCGGCGGTCCGCGAAAAGATCCAGCCGCCCATGGGAATCGTCACCCATATCCCTCCGGCCATGTTCTTCCCCTGCCTTCGACTCCTCGCCGACCCCCGCCTCGACGTTTCCAGCGGGATTCCCTACATGGCCTCGGTCATCCTCAGCGTCTTCCAGGACCCGCGCTCGGCTGAGACGCTGCTCCGCGGTCTCGAGCGCTTCCCCCCCGGCCGCACCAAAATCCGGGAGAACCTCATCTACACCCTGGGCAATTTGGGAGAAAGGCGGGCGGTCGGGGCCCTGGTCGATGTGCTCAAGGCCGCGGACGAAATCGTGGACCTGACGGCGGGCAGGGAGACGCCGTGTCTGCTCCTGGAACAAAAAGAAGAGGCCATCTGGGCCCTGGGCAAGATCGGGCTCGACTCAGTCCGGGCGATTCCGGCTCTGGTGGACTACGCCGACCATCCTTCGGCCAGGCTGAAAACCTATCTGGCCTGGACCCTGGGCGAAATCGGCCGGGCCCAGAAAGAGTCCAGCGGGGGCGTCAGCGCCGACATCGTCATCGCCCTGCTCAAGCTGCTCAAGGAAAAAAACAAGCAGACCTTTGAGGAAGCCGTCGGCGGGTTGAAAAAAATCGACATGCCCGAATTCATCCATTCCTTGTACCTGTACCATGTCGGAGCCATCAGCATCCTCGGCCTGAAACCGGCCCAGCGGGGGCTCTACGAGCTCTCGGAAACGCTCCACCATCTGCTCAGGACAAAAAAGAGGGCCATCATCGCCGTCAACGGCGATTCCGGCACGGGCAAGACTTATTTTTGCCAGGCCATTGCCGGCGGGTTCGCCGGCCTACAGGCCGACGAAATCCTCTACCTGATGCGGGACACCAAGAAAGGCCAGAAGGTCTTCAACCGCCTCCTCGGGCTGCCCTGGCTCAAGAAGCACATCGACCCCTCCTACTACCATGACTATCCTGTCTCCGAGGAAGAGGATGACCCCGAGTTCTATTTCCGCCGTTTTCTGGAGGGCAATCGAGACAGGCGGCTGATCATCCTGGACGGCTGCCGCGACCGGCATTACTTCCAGAAGGTCATCGATTTTTTCTACAACCAGGGCGAGCTGGACGTGGAGGTGAACTTCCGGGCCAATTTTTCCACCCGACGCCTGAACCTCGAGTCCAGGGAGTTCGCCCTGGAGAGCGTTAAACTTCACCTGGCCTTCCTCGAAGACCCGGCCCTCGAGGACACCTCGTTTTACCAGGAAGGGCTCGTCATCCTCTACGACCTCGACAACTCCCGCGGCGCCCGGCTCAACAGCCAGGAGACCAAAGAGTTGTTCGGAGAGCGGCGCATCGATTCCTGGGGCCAGCTCATCCGGATCGGCGGTTTCTCCGGCGAGGAGCGGCCGCTTTCCTGCCGGAAGGAAACCCTCCGCTCGAGCGAGGCTGATTTCGACCTGACCGAGGAGGGATGGCCGACTTTCGAGACCAAACCGTTCGTCCCTTTCGAGAGGAGATTGAGCCCGGTTTTAAACGAAGACCTGAAGGCCCAGCCCAACCTGCTCAAGACCATTCCCCTGGCTGAACTCTGTCCCGGCCGGATTCGGTTTTACGCCCAGGACCAGGTCGCCGGGACCGGGGACCGGGGAATCGTTTTTGTCCTCACCTTCCTGGACAACCGCATTTTCTCCACGGCCGTCGACGGCGTCTCCGATTTTGCCCTGCTCGGCCGGACCTTTTTTCTGGCAGCGCCGGGCCGTGGATTTTTCAGCCTCTCCTTCGAGCGCAACGAAATCGCCGCCATCCACAGCGCCACGACGCCTCCTCTGCGCCTCGCCTCTTTCCCTCCGGACAGAGTGGTCAGCGCCCATCCCGACGGCACGATCCGGGTCTGGGACTTTCTGGAGAAGACGATTTCGGCCTTCGCCGGAGGGCGCGCGGCTTTTTCGTCCCTGGCCGTCGACCGGAGCGGACGAATTTATGCCGGAACCGAAGACGGCCTGTTGATGCGGTGGGACATGGAAACCCGGAAGGTGATTCGGGTCGAGGGGATGGCCGCCGCAGTCCGGTTCATCCGGATGTATCCCGGTGGGAAAATCCTGGCCGTCGAGCAGGGCGCTGCGCCGACGCACCTTCCCGTCCTACGGACGATCGACTTCGCCGCCGGGACCATCTCCACGATCCCGACCGGTTTCGCCGGCCCGTTCAGCGGGATCAACGTCTACTTTGACGGCCGCATTATCGCCGCCCTCGGAGCTCAGGCAGCGGAGAGCGGGCCGGCGGCAGGAAACCTGGTCGTGATTTCGCCGCGGGAGGACGGCTGCTCCTTCACGGCCTTGAGCGGACACGGCCATGACACCAAGGACTGCTTGACCATGGGCCCGAAGATCGTCACCTGCGGCGAGGAAGAGCCCGGCCGCTCCTCCGTCCGTATCTGGGGGAGCGAATTCTACGTCCGGACAGAGCTCGGCAAGCTTCTAATCAAACCGTAAAGATAGCATTTCCATTTCCGTGATGGGGCAGGTCCTGTCGCGGTTATCCCCCGGCGAGGCTCGGGTTTGGGATTCGTCAGCCCGCTCGCTTCCC
>CAZYWP010000155.1:0-6126 GCA_964651495.1 uncultured Eubacteriales bacterium
CGGGAAAGGCGGCCGATTCACAGGGGACTCCGGATAGACAGAGGGCGCAGCCGAGAGAAAGCCCGGTCTCCCTTTTCCCGCCCTTGACAATGAGGGAGGGTCGGAGGTGGAATTTTCTCCGGAAGAGCTCGAGAGAATTTTCCCGGATAGCCTCTCTCCTCTCGTAACACCTGGACTTATCGAGGCCGTTCCCCCCGATCGCCTGAACAGGGCAGCGCTGAAGACAAATTCCACAGTCTCGACCCCCGTTTTCCAGACAGGGAGCTTGATAAAAATCCCTTTTTGCGGCCGTGACCTCGAGCGGAAGGTCGGTGACTACGCTGGCCAGGCGGACGCTCGACCCGAGCGGCGTGATCAGGCATCCGTTCAGGCCGAAGCGACCAAGACCCGCGGCGTAGGCCGCGTGCCGCTCCGACCAGCTGGAACTGAAGGTAAACTGCGGGTCCCGGAAGGCATCATATTCCTCGTCCTGCGCCGGCGCCATCGCTCGAAATCCTTTATTTTGAATAACTTGGATCAGGCGGAGGAAGGTTTCGGTGATGAGCGCAGCGCCGTTGTTGCGGGCGACCGAATAGATCTCCGAAGGCCATTCCGGGCCGCGGTTGGACAGTCGAACCTCACGGCTGAACGGAAGCGCCCAGCTCACGACTCTGATGGGCAGAGGATGTGTCCCCTCCGATGGTTGTTTTGCCATCAGGTCCCGCGGCTGGAGGTGCCGGGGGCTCACGGCGCGGCGGAAAAGCCCGAATATTTCATCATCGCCGTCCGCGATTCCCATGATCGGCCGGTCGAATATCAAAACGCCGGGAAAATCTTCCAGCCAGTTTCGAACATCTTCGGAAAGGAGGGAGCTAAAAGTCTCTTCCAGCCAGGTGTTGAGGTCTTCCATACTCAACGAGCCGCGCGGCCTTTGTTTTCGTAGGTCCAGCGGTAGTAGTCCTGGAGAGCAAGCTCGGACGCTGCCCCCTCATCGATGATGAATTTGACTTGGGGGTGAAGCTGCAGCGCGGAGGCGGGGACGAAAGCGGTGATCGGTCCTTCGATCGCCCTGGCGGTGATCCCGGCCTTCTCCTTTCCGGATGCCAGCAGCACGATCGTCCGGGCCTCCAGGATTGTCCCGATGCCCATGGTCAGGCAGAAGCGCGGGAGGTCTTCTTGATCGGCGAAAGAGGCGGCATTGGCCTCGACTGTCTCTTTGGTCAACGATTTCAGCCGCGTCCGCGAGGCGAGGGAAGAGCTCGGCTCGTTAAACCCGATATGTCCGTTCTTGCCGATGCCCAGGATCTGGATGTCGATCCCTCCGACGCTCCGGATTTTCCGCTCGTAGGCCCGACAGTGCTCGTCGATGTCGGCCGGCCGGCCGTTGAGCCGGAAGATGTTCTCTTTTCTGATGTTGACCTGCCGGAAAAGGTTGGAATCCATGAAATAGGCAAAGCTCTGGGGATGGGTCTCCTCCAGGCCGACATATTCATCCAGGTTGAAGGTGACGACGTCGGAGAAATTCATCTCTCCCTTATTGGATAGCACGATGAGCTTTTCGTACAGCCCGAGCGGGGTTTGGCCGGTGGCCAATCCCAGAACCAGGTTGTTTTTTCGCTGCCAGGCGCCGTGGATATACGAAGCGGCCTCATCACATATTTCGCCATAGTCTCTCTTGATAATAATTTCCATTCTCTCTTCCTTTGAATCGCGACCGGGAAAGGATTTCTATTATATCGAAAATGACTCGCCTTCGAAAGCGCCGGCCGCCTGGGCTTATTGATTTCCCCGCTTGAATTGGTTATAAGCAAATTATACGTTTCCTTTAACCGGAACGGGAGGGAGCTATGGAATTTTTCCCGGTCAGACGCAGCCAGGCGAAGACGGTCCGGAGTTGTCTCTCCATCCTGGCGGCCGGGGGGCTCCTCCTGGCAGGAGACGGCGCCGCCGCGGAAAACTCTGCCATGACCAAATTTTCTCTCGAGGGAGACTGGCAGTTTCGCCAGGTTGGACAAGAGAAATGGCACCCCGCCCGCGTTCCCGGCTGTGTGCACCTGGACTTGATGCAGGCGGGCCTCATCCCGGACCCCTTCGACCGGGACAACGAGGTCAGAGTGCAATGGGTCGAGAACGAAGACTGGGAATACAAAAAAGAATTCAAGCTGCCCGGCAGCGTCCTGAGCAAAGACCGGGTCGAGCTCGTGGCCAAAGGGTTGGATACGTTTGCTACGATCTCTCTGAACGGGCAGGTCATCGGCCGGACGGACAACATGTTCCGGAACTTCCGGTTCGACATCAAACCGCATCTCCGCAGCGGCCTCAACGAGATGGTGATCCGGTTCGACTCGCCGGTCCGGCGGGCCAGGCTTCTCCAGGAAAAACTGCCTTACAAGCTTCCCGGCGGCTCCCCCCACGTGCGCAAGGCGCCCTATCATTTCGGCTGGGACTGGGGGCCGCGGCTCGTCACCTCCGGCGTCTGGCGGCCCTTGCTCATCGAAGCGTGGGAGAAAGCGCGGCTCGACGACCTCGAGATCAGCCAGCAGTTCCTTGACCGGACCAAGGTCCTGCTCCGCCTGCGGGCGCGGGTCATCGCGGATGAGGACGAGAAGGTCGCCATCAAGGCCACCATTTCCGGAAAGACGGACGTTACTCATAGCGAGCCCGTCGTGATCAGGGCGGGCGAGAACATCAACGAGAAGTCCTTTTCCATCGTCAACCCGGACCTCTGGTGGCCGGCGGGAATGGGGGAACAGAACCTCTACACGGTCAGGTTGGATATCTACCAAAAAGGCCGGTTGCTTGACGCCATCGAAAAGCGGATCGGCCTGCGGACGCTGACCCTCGAGCAAGAGGAGGACGAGTGGGGAAAGGGCTTCCGCTTCTCCGCCAACGGCGTCCCCTTCTTTGCCAAGGGCGGCAACTGGATCCCGGCCGATTCCTTTCCTCCCCGGGTCACCCGGCAAAAATATGAGTCGCTCCTGCGCGGCTGTGTCGAAGCCAACATGAACATGATCCGGGTCTGGGGAGGGGGGATCTACGAATCGCCCGATTTTTACGACCTCTGCGACGAGCTCGGGCTGGTGGTCTGGCAAGATTTCATGTTCGCCTGCGCCATGTTTCCCGGGGACGAGGCGTTCCTGGGAAACGTCGAAGCCGAGGCCGCCGACGTCATCCGGGGACTGCGCCACCACCCTTCGATCGCCCTCTGGTGCGGCAACAACGAGTGCGAAGAGGGATGGTTTCACTGGGGGTGGAAGGAGCAGTACCCGGCGCGGGTCTGGGAGGATTATGAAAGGATCTTCCACCAGATCATTCCCCGGGCGGTGGACGCTCTTGACCCGGCGCGTCCCTACTGGCCGAGCTCGCCCCACTCGGAAAAAATCGGCCAGCCGCGTTCGGACAGGTCCGGGGACATGCATTACTGGGGAATCTGGCACGGCCGCGAGCCGTTCAAGGAATACCGGAAGAAATTCCACCGCTTCTTCAGCGAATTCGGGTTTCAGTCATTCCCCCTCATCGACACGGTCAAGACGTTCACCGGGCCCGAGGACCGGAACATCGCTTCGCCGGTCATGGAGCAGCATCAGAAGCATCCGGAGGGCAATCGGCTGATCATGCTGTACTTGCTCGACCATTACCGGATGCCCAAGGACTTCGAGTCGCTTCTCTGGCTCAGCCAGGTCCTCCAGGCCGAGGGAATGAAGGTCGGCGTCGAGCACTTCCGCAGCCAGATGCCCCGGATCATGGGGGCGCTGTACTGGCAGATCAACGACTGCTGGCCGGTGGCCTCCTGGTCGGGCACGGATTACTTCGGCCGCTGGAAGGCGCTCCATTATTATGCCAAGAGATTTTATAAACCGGTGCTCGTGGCGCCGATCGACGACGGAAAAAACCTGCGGATCTTCGGCATCTCCGACCTGGGGCAGCCGCTGGACGCGGCCCTCCAGGTGGGAGTCTACACCTATGACGGGCAGACCGTTCTGGAAGGAAGCAATGATGTCCGGCTGGAGCCGCGGTCGAGCCTGGTGCTGCTCGATCGTCCGCTCGAGGAACTGATCCAGAGCCGTCCGGGCGACGAGGTTTACCTTTATTGCGAACTCCGCAAGGGCGTGGAGACCCTCAGCAGTAATGTCTTTCACTTCTCCGAGCTCAAGCGGGTGAGCCTTCCTCAGCCCGAGATCAGGTCCGAGGTGAACGAGCAGGGCGGCGGGATCAGCGTGATCCTGGAGTGCTCCCGGCTGGCCAAGAATGTGTATCTCTCAGCCCCCGGCATGAGCGGCCGGTTTACCGACAATTTCTTCGACCTGATCCCGGGCCGGCGCTACCAGGTGAATTTTCTTGCCGACGCGCCGGTGGACGCGGCGCAGTTCCGTCAGGCTCTTAGGGTCAGCTCCTTGCGGGACACTTATTAAAAGGAAAACAGGGCGTGAGACAGTGAAAGGAGATTCTTTCAGGTATCAGCGCGAATGAGGAGTTAGGTATGGTCAACTTCGCCTTCCTTGACTGGTTCTGGGTCGTGGCCTTCATCATCCTCATGACCGTCTGCGGAGTCCTCTTTTACAGGCTCGGCAAGAGGTCGATGGCGGACTTCTTTCTGGCCGGCCGCGGGCTGCCCTGGTGGCTCCCGGCCACGTCGGTGTACGCCACGCACACGGCGACCGATACGCCCATCTGGGTCAGCGGCGTCGTCTATCAATACGGGATGAGAGGGCTGTGGTACACGTTTTTCTCCGCCTGGTGCGCGATCTCGGCCTTTGCTTCAACCCGCATTTTCCGCCGTTCCCTGGCCTACACCCAGGCGGAGTGGCAGACGCTGCGGTTTTCGGGGCTGGGGGCCGAGCTCCTTCGCGGCTGGATCGCCGGCTGGCAAGTCTTTATGAATATGTTCGTGCTGGGCTGGGTCGGCATCGCCATGGGCAAGCTGTGCGGCTATCTCTTCGGCTGGCCCCAATGGCTGGGTTTGGTGTTGTTCTCGACGATCTGCGCCGTCTATGTTCTGGCCGCCGGCTACTGGGGTGTCGTCATGTCCGACTTCCAGCAGGGAGTCATCGCTTTTTTGGTCATCGCCATTGTTTCCTTCTGGGAGATCGGCGTCGCCGGCGGGCCCCGCGGCATCATCACCAAGCTCGATGCCCTCGGCGAGAGCTGGCGGCTCAACCCCTTCGCCTTTTCCGGGCTGACGTCGGGCGATTTTCCTCTCGTCTGGTTCCTGACCATGCTGGTCATCGCCGTGATCGGCGGGTTCGGGATGGGCACGGCCATCGACTGGTACCCGGAAGCGCAGCGCATCCAGTCGGCCAAGACCGTCCGCGACGCCAGCTATTCCATCTGGTCGGGAACGGCGCTGATCCTCGTCCGGAACGCGCTCTGGGCGGTGGCCATCCTGGGGTTTTTTACGCTTTACCCGAACATCAAAGATACCGCCCAGTCCGAGATGGCCTGGTATCGCCTCGGGTTTGAATACCTGCCGGTCGGGATGGTCGGCCTGTTCTTCGCCGCCATCGTCGCCATCCATCTCTCCACCATCTCCGCCCATCTTAACCTCGGCGCTTCCTATGCCACGCGGGACCTCTACCATCACTATTTCAAACCCAAGGCCGGCGAGAAGGAGCTCGTCTGGGTGGGACGGATCTCGACCCTGATTATTCTGCTCGGATCATTTCTCTACGGCTCCATGATGAAGGAGATCACCCAGTGGCTGATCTTCGCCATCTGGATCATGGCGGCCGGAATCTGGCTGCCCTCGATCCTCCAGGTCGTCTGGTGGCGGTTCAATTCCTGGGGGTACCTCTCCTCCTGGATCGCCAACCTGGGGCTGAGCTGGCTGGTGGTCTGGATCCTGCCGGAGTTCCGAATCATGCCCGAGCTCCCGGATTATCTTCAGTTCTGGATCATGATGGCCCTCGGAGCGTTTATCTATCTTCCGATCACGTTCCTCACCCGTCCCGAAGATATGGACCGCCTGGTGAAATACTACGTGATGTCCAGGCCGCTTGGCTGGTGGAAGCCGGTGCGGCTGGAAGCGGAGCGCCGCGGCCTGCTGGCGGCCGGGCCGGCACCGGCGAAGGGAGGTAACTGAGATGAGCGGAATCAAACGCCACTGGACGGCGGCGGAAGCTGACCATTGGACAAAAGAAGATTATCTCA
>CAZYWP010000156.1:0-6114 GCA_964651495.1 uncultured Eubacteriales bacterium
GATGCCGTATTCGAAGACTGTGTCATGGTCAGTCCCCAGTGCGCCTTCAAGAGCAGCAATTATGGATTTCATACCTTCACGCACGCGCAATTGACCCGCTGCAAACTCATCTGCCTGAACTTCTCCCAGCCGCAGGGCACGCCCACCGACGGCATCATCCAGAGCGTTGAAGAGGGCAAACTCTTATGGATCGATTTGGAAGACTGCACCTTGATGGGGTACAAGGTATTCGGCGTGAAAGTCAAGAAAGAGACGGCCGGCGATATCCGGTATACAACTGAGGGCGATGTCAAAGCCTATATCCAGTTTCAGCAGGAGATCCCGCCCGGTTTCCTGAGGCTGGGCCACTGGCCGGTGGATATTTTCCGGGATCTCATTCCTGCGGAACCGGCGGGGAGCGAGGTTTGGACAGAAAAGACGATCATCCGGCGAAACCTGTGCGAGATTTCTCCTTTTATTTGGCGTGGCCGTCTGTGTCATATGGAATGTATCCGCCCGGCCAGCGGAGGGACTGAGGCGGAATATTATATTTTACTGCGGGATGCCGAAACCGGCGACGAGTTGGCCCGCTGCGCCCAGGGCTATGGGCTCGCTTCGGTGATCGTCCAAGATCAAACGCTCTATATCTTTGCCTCCCGCTGGGATCGCGGCGACTGGAAAGACGTGACCCTCTTTAAATCGTCCGACCTGATACGATGGGATAAAAAACCGGTCATCCTGGGCGAAAATGAGAGTTTATTCAATTCCTCGGTCTGCCGGGGCGAGGACGGGTTCGTCATGGCTTATGAGTCCAATGATCCCGTCTATCCGCCCTTTACCATCAAATTCGCCCATTCTCCGGATCTCGAGATCTGGCACAAGCTGCCGGAGGCGATATTCGGCACCGATCGCTACGCGGCCTGCCCGGCCATCCGCTTTGTCGATGGATATTATTATGTTCTGTATCTTGAGCAGCGCCAACCCCGCTGGGTATTCGAAACCTATATCACCCGGTCCAAAGATTTGCATCATTGGGAGTTGAGCGCGTCCAATCCGGTGTTACAGGCAGAGGGCCTTGAAGAAGGCATCAACGCGTCCGATCCTGATTTAATCGAGTTGCAGGGGAAGACTTACCTCTACTATTCCGTCGGGGATCAGCTGACGTGGATGAACATCAAAAGGGCGGCTTATGCCGGAACGATCGAGGCCTTCCTGAAATCATGGTATACTGTTCCGGGGATCGAGGATCACGGCACCGCCATCCATAAACTCAAAGAAAAACGATGAACATGTCCCGGACGCAATTTCTTATTCCCGGAGCTTATTAAAGCCCGGCGAGCCGCATCCGGGCCTCGACCGGCGCAGCCAAACGCCTAATCCTCGACCGAAGTACTCATGCCGGCGAAGGTGGTGATGCCCAGTTCTGTATCGAAACGATCGAAATTGTCGAGATTCCGCTCCTGGCCGAGAAGGGCAAGGGTCAGCAGGTGCTTTTTGGTTTCAGCCGTGGCATTGGCCAGGGCTTGGCTCGCGGCAAATTCCCGGATGGACTGGATCAACACATCGGCTTCCTCGTAACGCCCGAGGCCGCGCAGGCAAAACGCCTGGTAGTAGTGCGTCTGCATCATGGTGAAGTTATAGGATGCTTCGAACCGAACGTGACGTTTGATGTTCAGAGCCTCAGACCACGCTTTCTTGGCCGCCTCGCCGTTTCCCAACATTGACTGGCAGTACCCGATATAGAACAGCCGGCGGGCCTGGGCCGGAAAATCCAGAAGATAATATTTATCCAGGTTCTCCGGGACGAGGCCGGCCGCCTCAAAATCGGCCAGCGCCTCCCTGTATTTTTTTTCTTTGAGGTTCCGGTAGCCCGTGGCCATCTTCACGATGACCCAGTTCCGGCCGAGCGACGACCGCCAGTAATATGTGAAATCCACCCGGGGGATGAACTTTTCGAGCTTGTCGTAGGCGCCGGTCAGGAGATAGCCGTTCATCAGCGTGCCGCAGGTGGTGAAGCAGTTGAGGAAGCGGCCGACATTCTCCTCCAGGAGCTTGATCGATGCCTCGAGTCCCTTCTGCGCTCTGATTTCGGAGACATAATCGTCAAACAAATAGGGATCGTCCGGGGCCGTCTTGAGGGCTTCCTCGAGATAAGCCAGCGCTTTTTCGTCCGCCGCGCTCAGCTTCCTTTTCGCCTGATAGAGAGAGCGAAGAGAAATCGGGTCTTTATAGCCGAGGCCGTAGGCTTTCTCCCAGAGCGCGATCCCCTCTTCCTCTAAATCATGAGCGTAGGCGAAATTTCCGAGATGGTAGTAGAGCTCGCCGTTTTGAGGGTCCCGCTTGATTTGATTTTGGAGGATCAGATATTCTTCGAGTCTCCAGGCAAAATCCTGATTCCGCAGGGTGCCCTTCCCGGGTTGGCTCTTTTTATTCAAGAGCGTTTCCAGCTCAGTCCGATACAGCCGGATGACTCCGTTGTCGTTATCAATAATGTTCAAAATGGACAAGGACTCGTCATAAAGCCCGGCGGAAAAAAGAGAGGCCGCCCCCTCCAGGAGTTCCTCCGAAAAATTGGCATATCTTTTCTGAATGGTCTCTTTGAGCGGGCGGGAAGCAGAGGGGGAAGAAGAGGATGCTGAATGTGTAAGGATGAGCTGGGCGCAGAGGACGAAGGCGTTCTCCGGGTCGAGCACCCTTGCCTTCTCCAGCATCTGAGCGGCCAGAGTCGGTTGGCCCAGCCTATTCAAAACCAGGGCCCTGAGGATAAAAGCCTTAAGGACAGAGCCGTTCACGGCGATCGACCTGGCGAGATGCGCGTCGGCCCCTCTCATGTCGCCCGCAGCGATAGCCATCTTGGCTTCGGCGATCCTTTCGGCCGCCTCGTAGCCAAAACGGCCGGAATGGCGGAGATAGTAGTGAGCGTCCTCGACCCGGCCGAGGTAGCGAAGCGCCAGGCCTTTATAATAAAGCGTGCGGCCGTCATCGGGAATCCGCTCGAGGGCTTTATCTAAGTGGGCGAGCGCTCCCTCGAATTTCCCCGCCTGGAAGTCCAAGAGCCCGAGCTCCGTGTGCGCCCGGCTGAACCCCGGATCGATTCGCAGGCACTCCTCGAGCAGCTTTTTCTGCCGAGGCAAGTGGTAGAACCAGTCGCCGGCCAGGTTTTCGGCTTTGGCGAAAACCCCCTCCGCCGTGAATTCCTCAACCTTGACCGACCTCTGCTTTTCCGGGACGAAAAAGCTGTCGAAGGGGTTCGGCTTTTTGGCCTTCGACCAGACTTCGGCGATTTTGCGGCCGTCGCGCTCGGACACCTCGAGAGAGACCTGGTCGAGGTCTTTCGAAGCGCAGCCGAACTCAGCCGAAATCACAAGGGGCTTCCCCGGCTGAAGAATGGCTCCTTCCAGAACCTTGAGGACCTCGCTCCCTTTTTTGACCGCCAAAGAGACATCCTGGAAAGCCCGGTTCGCCTCGATCCTGATCGCTGCCGCGGCTGTATTCTCTGACATCGCTCGGACTTCAAAATTGACCGCGGCATTCTCGGAAGCGCCGTTGAAGACGCCGATGTCGCCGACGGGATACCAGAATTCGGTCCACGTCTGCGAGGTCAGCGGCGCCAGGCGGTCGAATTTTTCCTGGATGACGATCCGCCCCGCCTGCACCTCCCCATAAGGCTGGCCGTCGGTATGGGTAAATTTGGTATGCTGGGCCGTAGGATGCCAGCCCCAGCTCCAGTATTTTTTTCCCGGCACATCGTTCGCGTCGGCATAATGGGCCATACCGGCTTTGTCTTCGTGGCTGAAGTAGCCGAAAAAGCCTTCCCGCGCCTCCAGCATATAAAGGCCCAGCATTTCATCCAGGTTCTTGATCACGGCGATATTGGAGCCCTCGTAGGTCGGCCAGGAATAGACGACCTCGTATTTCCCGTGCATGGCGCCCTTGTTCTCGGGGTAGATGTATTCTGTGTTGTCCTGGAGAGGGATGCCGCAGTTGGCCCAGTAGAGGTAGCGCGCCTCGACGGCCGACTCGTTGGCGATCCGGACATCCTGGCGAACCCGGGCCTCCCCGGGCGACAGGGTGAACCCGACCGACCAATGGATGCGGCCGATTTTCTCGGTATTGCTCATAATGAGCGAGACCGAGCCGGCCGGATTCTTGCGGGCGACACAATCGCGCGGCCGGGCGTTGGTCTGGGAGTGGGCGTTGGGAAGGTTGAGCTCCAGGCCGCCCCCCACATATTGGTAGCCCATGCCGGCGTTGTAGAATTTCGCGGCCGTGTTGATCCGGTGGATGACTTCGCGCCGGCGGATTTTGTCGTACATATAATAGAGCCGGCCGCCGTAATCAGGGCACATGGCGATCTTGAGGTACTCATTCTCAGCGACCAGGAGGCGAAGCTTGCGCGGTGTGACCTGGAACTGCTTGCTGCCGTAAAACTGGTAAGGATAACAAATGTAACCGGTTAGCAGGCCGAACGGCGGATAGGGGTCAAGCGGGAGCTGGTTATGCTCGTCAATCTGCTCGAAAGTTTCGTAGGTTCTGACCTCGGCCTTCTGGCCGCGGACAGGCAAGGGAAGAATTGAAAATAAAAATAAGCTGATGGCCAGCCCTGCAGTAAGCCTTTTCATTATCGCCTCTTTCCGAGCCTTCGGGTGGCAAAACACCGTCAACGGGTTCTACCCTCTCTTCCCCCGCACCTTTTCGGCCGCGCTGCGGATGCCCTGGATCATGGTGTCCACATCGGCGTCTGTCAGCCGCGGATGCATCGGCAGGTTGAGCTCGCGTTGGTAGAAGAATTTCTCGGCGTTCGGGCAGAGGTCCTGGGCGAGGCCGAGTTTCTTGAGCCCGGTGAAGTGATAAGTCGGCTGGTAGTGGAGAATCCCCTGGATGCCTTCCTCCTTGTAGAGCACCCGCAGGAAATCGTCGCGCGAAGCGCCGAGTTCCTCCTCCTCAACGCAGACGGTGTAAAGGTGGTAGACGTGCTTGCAGCCCTCCGGCTCATAGACCGGGGTGATCCCCTTGATACCGGTCAGCCCGGCCGTGAGCTTGTGACCGATCTCCCGCCGCTTTGTCGTCAGCATCTCGAGTTTATCAAGCTGAGTGCAGCCGACGGCGGCCTGGATCTCGTTCATCCGGTAGTTGCAGCCCCAGTGGCCGTTCCAGTCATCCACGTCAAAATGGGAGGGAAGCCAATAATCGATCCGGCTCTCCTTTTCGACGCTGACATGGCCGAAGCGCCATTTGGTCTGGTCCACGTCCCAGTTCTTGAGGTTCATGCAGCGGAGCTTCTCGATGCCGTCGGCAAAGAGGTCGTTGTTGGTGGTGATCATCCCGCCCTCGCCGCAGGTGGAGATGTTCTTGAGCGAGTGGAAGGAAAAGACGCCGACGTCACCGATGCTCCCGGCCTTGCGACCCTTGTACTCGGCCCCGACCGCGTGGGCGCAGTCCTCGAGGACGAAGAGCTTGTGCTGGCGGGCGATTTCCATGATCGGGTCCATGTCGCACATCAGGCCGCCGTAATGGACGATATAAATCGCTTTAGTCTTCGGCGTGATTTTTTCTTCAATCTTCTTGGGGTCGATGTTGTACGTCCGCGGGTCGATGTCGGCATAGATCGGGAGTCCCCCCTCCTTCAAAACGACGAGCGTCGTGGCGATAAACGTCGTCGGCGTGATGATGACATCATCGCCCGGGCGGATGTCGAAGAGCTGGGTGGCGATATGCATCCCGCTGGTGCAGTTGGAGCAGGCCAGGGCGTGCTTGACGCCGCACAGGGCGGCGAATTTTTTCTGGAATTCAACCGTCTTGGGCCCCATGGTCAGGGTGTCCTGCTTCATGGCCGCAAGGACCGCCTTCTCTTCCGCCTGGTCATAAATCGACCCGAAAAACGAATACGGGACCTTGAGCTTCACTCCGTCGTCGGTGGCATAAGAGCTGGTGATACCGCCCTCGGTCTCACCGCCGCTGATATGTTTTTTTTCTTCGTCTTCAGACATAAGAAGCCTCCTTAGAAATGAACGGGATTCGGATATCATATAGCCTACCGGTTGTCAACCGGAGGCGGGAGACTGTGATCATCTCTATTGATGTGATGGGAATGGGTCCTGTCATGGCGCGTCCCCGTCCGTCCTCGCTCCGCAC
>CAZYWP010000157.1:0-2638 GCA_964651495.1 uncultured Eubacteriales bacterium
TACGGGTGCGGGTCTCCGCGGCTGCGGGAAGTCCAGATCGACTTGAGGCCGGTGGTAGGCCCGGCTATGAACTGAAGGGAGTGGTGGGTTTCATGGGTAGAACGGCTTGCACAGAATCCAAGTAGGAGATGAGCGGTCTCCGTACCCTTGACCAAACCCGACAGTGAGTCTCCGACAGAATCTACAGATCAAAGGGGAGAATTTGCGGTCGTGCGAAAGCGATTCTCTGTCGACCAGAGATCATGGCTGAGGGGAAGCAGGCGGATATCGGAGTGCCGCTGGCGGAGCCGAACCGTCAGGTGCGTATCTCGCAACAGACACTTCACTGTTGCCAGAGGCAGGGTACATACTTAGAGGTGGACCGCGCGCCGCGTTGCAGGAGAACGTGCTAGGCTGAGACGGCTGGTGGCCGACCTGATGCTGCCGGAGGTGCTGGCAGAAAAAGGCTAAGGCCCTCGCGGAACCATCAGGCTCAATGACTGTGCGAGAAGTACCGTGTTGATGAGCGGCACGCTGTTGAAAAAGCTGCAGAATGTGTAAGGGAGCGTTCTGGGAGCACACTGCTGGATCGGCCCTTCCTCCATCGGCATCTCTAGCATGATTTGCGCCAACAGAAAACTTTGGTTCGAACTTGACTCTTTCGAGGGAGGTCTTGATAATCCATGAAGAAGCCTCTCACTCGCCGTGATTTCATTCATCTTGTTGCGGGAGCCATTGCGCTCGCAGCGCCAATGATCACCCTTCATGAATCCACACGGAGCTCGGTCGCGCCGCGCGCCGTGCCGCCATCCGACACAGTTCGATTTGGCATCGTCGGAACGGGCGCACGTAGCTGCGAGCTTCTCAAGGCTCTCGTCAGGTTCCGGGCACTGACAGCGTGGCTACCTGCGACTTTTACGAAAGCCGCCATCAGGCCTCGCGTGAAGCCCTGGGGAATAAGGTCACCCTTACGACACGCGACTATTGCCAAATCCTCGACCGCAGGGACATTGATGCCGTCATGCCCGCAAAAAAGCAAAATTTGGAATCCGTCTTTTTTTCGGATAAAATACATTCATGACAAGAAAAACTGACGTATTGATTTTGATATTGATTTGTTCTGTCCTGACCTCGGGTCTGGCGCAGCAAAAAGTCAAGGAAAAAAACCTGCCGGCGAAGTATCAGGAGTGGCTCAACCTTGTCTCCTACATTATCCTTCCCCAGGAGAAAGACGTCTTCCTCCAGTTGCAGAATGATTTCGAGAGGGACATCTTCATCGAATCCTTCTGGAAACAGCGGGACCCGACCCCGGGAACGCCGCAGAATGAGTATAAAGAAGAAATCAACAAACGATTCCTTTATGTCAACACAGAGTTCTCCAAGGGCACTTCCCGCCCGGGATGGATGACTGACCGGGGCCGCATCTACATGATTCTGGGTGAACCGCAGGGCCGGGAAAAAATCACTCTTCCCGAGCTCCAGCCCTGCGAGCTGTGGTCCTATTACGGCGATACAAGCAAGGGACAGCCGACCTACTTCGGGCTCATTTTTTTTCGCCGGGCGGGAATCGGCGAATTCACGCTCTACAGCCCGGTGGGCGATGGGCCGAAGAGCCTCATCATTTATATGCCCTCCTTGGGTCTCAACCCCGATAGTCGCTGGGATGTCGTTCAGTATATCAGGGAATATGCTCCCACCCTGGCGCCTTACACCCTATCCATCATTCCCCAGGAGATGGCCTTGGACATGGAGCCTTCAGTGCGCTCGGAAATCCTGATGGCCCAGATCCTTGATTCGCCGCGGAAAAACATCAACCCGTCCTATGCCACGCACTTCCTGCACTATAAGGGCGTTGTGAGCACGGAATATTTGACCAATTTCGTCGACAGCGAAACGGCCGTGGCCGTGGTGCGGGACGCGGTGGAGCGGATTCCCTTTCTGCATTATTCCGTCGCCCCCAAATCCATCTCCATTGATTTCTATGAACCGAACAAACAATATTTCTGTAATTATGAGGTCGATGTCAGCCTGAAAAAAGGCGAGACCTTCATCTATCAGTCAGCTAAGGATTTCACCTATTATTTTCCGCGCGACGAGAGCGCCATGGTGGCGGCCAACGGCATCGTCATCCAGGACAGCTTCCCCGCCATCGAAGGAAAGTACCGGCTGACCGTGCTGCTGCGGAATTCGGTGGGCAAAGAATTCAGTTTGCTGGAGAGAGATGTCGTCATCGACAGCTCGGAATCGGCCCGGATCGGCGCCGTCCTCATGGGATATAAGACGGAAAGTCTCCAGGACAACAACCTGACGGCTTTCAGGTTCCGGGAGCAGAGGCTGTTCACCGATCCCAAGAACACGTTCACGGCGACGGATACCATTACGTTTTTCTGCCAGGTGGAAAACCCGAGCGAGGACCTCTGGAAGAACGGCGAAGTCCGGCTGACGGTCCGAGGGCTCAAGGCCGCTGCTCCGTCCGAGAAAAAATTGACTTCTCCCCTCAGGCTTCAGCCGTTCAGCCGGATTATAGCCATCGGGCTCTCCTTACCGGCATCCGAATTGGCCCCCGATTACTATGATGCCGCCCTCAGCCTGGCGGATGGAGAGAGAGTCATCGACGAGAAAAAGGAGAATTTTATCATCTCGACGGCAACGGCCTTGG
>CAZYWP010000157.1:2738-6009 GCA_964651495.1 uncultured Eubacteriales bacterium
AGAGTCATCGACGAGAAAAAGGAGAATTTTATCATCTCGACGGCAACGGCCTTGGCCCGACCGATTATCCTGACCAAGACTCTGCCGCGCGGGCAAATTTATCTCCAGTACCTCGAGCTGGCCGGCCAGGCCGAAAAAGCTGGGGACCGGGCGGCGGCTGAAGCGTATTTCCAGCGGACGATGAACCTGGCCCCGGCCGATCCCGAAGTGAGCGCCTATTACTGCGGGTTCCTGATGCGGACGAAAAATTTCGAAAAAGCCCTTGAGCACATCGAAAAGGTCAAGGGGGACCCGACTCTCCAGTTTGATTATTTTCTCATCAAGGGGAAGGCGCTGCGGGAACTCGGCCGCTGCGAGGAGGCGATTCCGTTGCTCCTCGAAGGAAACAAGATCTATAACAGCGACACGCGGCTGCTCAACGCCCTGGGCTATTGCTATTACAGGACGGGGCAGAAAGGCAGCGCCCTGGAAGCCTTGAATGCGTCTCTCCGTCTCAACCCCGACCAGGAAGAGATCAAGAAGCTGGTCGAAGAGATCAATAAAAACTGATCCTTTCTGGCTCTCTTTCGTTTAGAATTCTAAAATAAAATAGGGGTCAGGTCTCAACATTTAACAAAGCGGCGGCCAGCGCCGAGATCCGGACTGCGGGCTTAGAGTTCCAACCCCTCCAGGAGTTCGTCCAAATAGACTTCTTCACCGCGGCGCGCGGATTCGTAGAGCGCGATGATCAAATGGAGCGACCGCCGACCTTCGTAGCCGTCGCAGATGAGCTCCTCCTCACCGCGGACGGCGGCGATGAAATTGGCGATTTGCTTGATATGCCCTTCCACGGGGAATATCGTGGCCGAGGAGGCGGCGGTGCTGGCCTTGCCCTCGACGCCGACGATCGTCTCCTTGGCGACGGTCTCTTTGGAGTCTGAAACCGCCCAGCTGGTGATGGTGTCCTCGACCAGTACGGCAGTGCCGTGCGTCCCGTTGAATTCAAAGACGTTGCCCTGGCCGGGATTGGTGGCTGTCGCCGTCTGCAGGCGGCCGTAGGCTCCGTTCTTGAATTTGAGGAGCGCCAGCGCCACATCCTCGACTTCAATCCGGACATGGGCGACCGTGTCCATCCAAGCGTAAATTTTTTCCACGTCGCCCATCATGTAGAGGAGGAGGTCGATGCCGTGCGTTCCCTGGGTCATGGACGCACCGCCGCCCTCCTTATCCCAGGTGCCGCGCCAGTCGGCGCTGTCATAATAGGCCTGGTTGCGCCAGTACTTGATCGAGGCGTCGCCGAAGACCATCCTGCCGAAGACGCCCTCGGCGATGGCCTTTTTGATCCGCTGCGCCGCTTCCTCGGTCCGTTTCTGGAAGATGACGGCCAGCTTGAGGTTTTGATCACGCGCCGCCACGATCATCCGGGTGGCGTCCTTGAGGTTAATGGCCATGCTCTTTTCCACGATGACATGCTTTCCCGCCTTTATGGCGGCGATGGCATGCCCGGCGTGAAGAAAGGTCGGCGAGCAGACGCAGACAGCGTCGATGTCCGGCCGGCGGAGCATGGTGTCGAGGTCGGTCATGGCCTCGCCGCCGTGTTCGGCGGCAAAGAGTTCCGCGCTAGCCCGGTTGACGTCCGCCACGGCGACAATTTTCCCGTCCGGGTGGGCTTCGATGGCCTTGGCATGATAGGCGCTGATGACCCCCGCTCCAATGATCCCGAACCTGAATTTTTCCGCCATGGCATCCTCCGCTTATCGTCCTGCGGTTTTGCGGGCCTGTCTGAGAACGGCCGAGCCCATGAAGGCGTCCTTTTCCACGTCCAGGTTCAGAAGCTCAGTGGCGTTCTGACGCAGCTTTTTGACCGCCGCCGCGATCAGGGCGACGCGCTCCGCCTCGGCCAAGAGCAGGTTCTGCTCGAAGAAAATGACTTCGCGGCACAGTCGCTCCGTCACCGGGCAGGGCAGGTGTCTCATTTTCAGCCGTGAATTCGTCTCATAGACAGGCTGCTCATAGAGAGGCATAGGATAGAACGAGCTCGCCAGTACGCGCTCGGCGTTGAGGGCGGCCAGGAACTGGGCCCGGCTCACCCCTCCGAACCCGGGGCTGTCGAAGCGGAGGAGAAAAAGGTGATGGCCGTGACGGGTGCAGTAAGGCTGGTAGCGGAAGGGCTCGATTCCCGCGATCCCGTCCAACTCCCGGATCAAGAACTTCGCGTTCTCGAAGCGTTTCTTAGTCTGCTCTTCCAGCCGTTCGAGATGGCCGAGGGCGATGGCCGCCTGGATCTCGGTGTAGCAGGCGTTCCAGCCGAAATTGTAATGGATATGGCCGGAGTACTTATCACGAACGCCCCGGCCGAACTTGCCCAGGGAATAGTGAATGCGGTCGATGAACTCCAGGTCATTCGAGGTGATGAACCCGCCCTCGCCGCTCTGCATGTTTTTTGACTGCTGAAAGCTGAAGGAGCCGGCGTCGCCGAGCGACCCGGCCATCCGGTCTTTGTAGATGGCGCCGTGGGCCTGGGCGGCGTCCTCGAGAACCTTGATCCCATGCCGGTGGGCAATTTCCATGATCGGGTCCATGTCGGCCGGATGCCCGCCGATGTGAACCGGGATAACGGCCCTGGTCTTGTCGCTGACGGCCTCTTCGAATCGGGCAGGGTCGAGATTGGCGGTCCGGGGGTCAAGGTCGGCATAGACGACGGTCGCCCCCTGGTGATGAACGGCAATGGAAGTGGCCATGAACGTGGCGGCAGGTACGACGACCTCATCGCCGGGTCCGATCCCCCAGGCCTCGAGACAGAGCTCCATGGAGACCGTCCCGTTGGCCACGGCCGCGCCGTATTTGACGCCACAATAGGCGGCGAACTTGGCGTTGAGCTTCGTGATCTTGGGACCGAGGCCCGTCCCGCCCCACAGGGTGCTGGCGAAGACCTCATCGAGAAGCCCACGCTCCCTGTCGCCGAGCTGGGGCCACTTGGGCCAAGGGCCGGTGATGGCGGGTTTCCCGCCCGATATGGCGAGTTCACTCATGAATTTCTCCTATCCTGATCTATTCATTTGACTTTGCCGCCTGCGTCCCTGATTTTAGCCGGGGCCGCAAAATTTAACATCTGGCGGACCTTGAAATAATCCGGCCGGTCGATCGATTTCGCTACCGCGCCGGCCGCCTCGCGCACTTGATTTCCATTCTTGACGCCGATGACGGCGCAATGAATCGCCGGATGGGAGAGGGTCGCGGCGAGCACAAGTTGATAGATGCTCATCCCGTATTGCCTGGCCAGCGGCGCCAA
>CAZYWP010000158.1:0-6003 GCA_964651495.1 uncultured Eubacteriales bacterium
TCCGATCTACTGTGCCAAAAAGGCCGCCATGCATTCGCTGACGCTCTCGCTGCGGTACCAGCTCAGGAAAACGTGGATCAAGGTCTTTGAGATCGTCCCGCCATCGATCGATACGGAGCTCGGGTCTCAACATCAGGCGGACAAGTCCGAATCCCACGGGGGAATACCGGTCTGCGAATTCATCGATGAGGCCATGCGGGCCATCGAGAACGATATCCTCGAAGCCCCCATCGGCATGGCCAAAGGCCTGCATGGAAAGCGGGAAGCGCTTTTTGACGCGATCAATCGATGATCCTTTTTCCTCCAAGAGCTGGACCGCGATGATCCTCAAGGTTTGTGAATGGGCAAGGTCCGCTTGCCCCTCTGCCGGCGATAAGAAAGCGATTTTCGGCTTCCCGCTGTAACTTTTTGAACTGATGACGTGTATATGAAAGTGAAGGCCGGCGGCAGGGATTTAGGGTAGTCAAATTTTTCCTTGCCGGCTTTCACCCGCGGTGGTATAATTTTAAAGGACTGAAACCTCAGCTTGGAGTCCCTGGGTGATGAAGACCAGCGATCGGCAACCGGCATTCTGTCATTTTTCTTTGCTTGACCTCCGATATTCCCTTTGCGTGGGGGAGGCATGCTCAAACTGACCAACCTCAAGAAATTCTACCAGATGGGCGAGACGACGGTTCGCGCCCTTAACGGAATCGACCTGCACATCCAGCCGAACGAATTCGTGGCCGTTATGGGTCCCTCCGGCTCGGGGAAATCCACGCTAATGAACATCCTGGGATGCCTGGACCAGCCGACCGAGGGCTCATACGTCCTCAACGGGAAAGAGGTGAGCCATCTCAACGACGACGAACTGTCCTTCATCCGGAATAAGCACTTGGGATTCGTGTTCCAGAACTTCAACCTGCTGCCACGCTACACGGCCCTCAAAAACACGTACCTGCCCTTGAAATATTCCCCCGGGCACGCGGCTGCCGGCATGGAAAAAGCCGCCCGGATGCTGGAATTGGCTGGGCTCTCCGGACGGATGGACCACCGGCCGTCCCAGCTCTCCGGCGGGGAGAGTCAGCGGGTGGCCATCGCCCGGGCGCTGGTCAACGAGCCTGACATCATCCTGGCGGACGAGCCGACCGGAAACCTGGATTCCGCGACGGCGCATGAGATCATGGCGCTGCTGCGGAAGCTCCACCTGCAGGGCCAGACCATTGTCATGGTGACCCACGAGACCGACATCGCCGCCTATGCGGGCCGGGTCATCACGCTGAAAGACGGGAGAATCGTCAATGATTCCCGGAACTCCTGAATCGAATCCCCGGAAACGGGGAAAGGCCTCGCCGCGCCGAAGAATGCGCGTCCGGGCCGTTCCAATCCTGGCCGCTGTCCCCGTTCTGGTGCTCGCCGCCACTCTGGCCTTCCTCCTGCCCCGAAATGGCCGCTCACACCGCCTCGAGGAGGCCGACCCGATCGTGACGCAAGGCAGCTTCCAGCCCGCCGTCGTTCTCACTGGAAGCCTGACTGCTCTCCGCTCGGAGGAATTCAAGGTTCCGATCACGGAAACCTGGCGTGTCCAGATCAAGTGGATGGTGAAGGAAGGCGAATCCGTAAAACCCGGCGACCCCGTGGTCCGGTTCGACACCGCCAATATCGCCGCGTCGATCGAAACCGCTCTGGACTCCCTGCGAGCCAAATTGGAGGAGCAAGCCCGAAAAAATTCCGAGTACGAGAACCAGAAGTTCGAGCTGGAAGTGGAGGTGAAGAAGGCTGAAAACGACAACCGGCAAAGATCGCTTGACGCGTCGATCCCCGAGGGGCTCGAATCCAAGCACGAGTACGACCTCAAGCAGCTCCAAAAGAAAATAAGCGACCACCTCCTCGCCAGCGCCCTGACGAATCAGACCGTCAAGCTGGCCGAGTTCGAAAGCCAGCTCAAGACCCTCGCCATTGAGGTCGGGGAACTCGAAGCCAAGCTGAAGAAGCTGAGGGACAGCCTGAGCGGCCTGATCCTCGTCGCCCAGACCGAGGGCGCGGTGCTCTATGGCGTGGACGATTGGACCGGCCGGAAAGTCCAGGTGGGCGACACGGTGTTCGCGACCTATACAGTGGCCACCATCCCCGACCTGACTTCGCTCCTCGTCCAGGCCTGGATCAGCGAAACCCATATCCAGCGCATCAAGACAGGACAAAGCGTCGATCTCTATCTCGATGCCTACCCGGACAAACAGTACAAAGGAGTCATGCAGTACATCTCCCAGGGCGCCGAGCCCGTGCGGCGGTGGGGAAGATCGCACTACTTCCGGGTCGATATCGAAATAGAGAAACTCGAACCGGACATTATGAAGCCCGGGATGAGCGTCAGGTGCAAAGTCCGCGGCGCCGAACAAAAGGACGTCCTGATCGTTCCGCTGGAGATGACGTCGTTCGACGGGCATTCTTTCTGGGTCAGGCCTGCCGGCGGCAGCGCCTTCAAGCTGACGGCCCTGGATTACAGCGAATTCGCTGTCGCCGCGAGCGCCGGGGACAACCCTGCCCTCAAAGCGGGAATGGCGCTCGCGCCGATGGGTCCGCTCCCGCTGAGTATCGAGGAGACGAAAAGCGATGAAAAGAAATAAGCGGATCGCGTCGTCACCGGCTCTTCGGGCCATCCCAGCGGCTGCTGTGGCGGTGGCGCTCGCGTGTGCGCTCTCGCTTCCTTCCTGCTCCCGCACTGGCAAGGTGCGGGTGGCCAAGATCGTCAAAGCCTCCTTTGATATCAAGGTCCACGCTACCGGACAGCTCCAGTCCGCAGCTTCATTTTTCGTCGGCTGCCCATCCATCGAGCGCGTTTGGCGGTACACGATTTCCAGCATGGCGCCGGAAGGTAAAACGGTCAAAGAGGGCGACTTGATTCTTGCCTTTGACGCCCGAGAGATCACCCAGCGGCTCCAGCTCAAGCAGGCGGAACTCGACACGGGCAGCAAGGAGCTCGAAAGGATGCGGCTGCAGGAACAGCAAACCCGGGAAGATCTCGGCCTCCAGTACGAGCAGGAGAAGGTCAATAAGCAGAAAGCCGTGCGGAAAGCCGATTACCCGGAAGACCTGATCGCGCCGCTGGAACTCCAGAAGAGGAAAATGGAGCTCGAGCTAGCCGATTTGCAAGAGAAATTGTCGGAAAAACGCCTGTCGGCCCAGATCTCGGGAATGAAGAGCCGGATCCAGGTGCAGGAATCGAAGGTCCGGTTGCTCACCGCCGAAGTGGAACGGCTCGAACGCGATATCCAGAAAATGAACGTCCTGGCTCCTAAAGCGGGAATCGTGGTCTACACGCCGGACTGGAATGGAAAGAAAAAGGTCGTCGGCGACATGTCCTGGCTGGGCGAAACCATCCTTGAATTGCCCGACCTCAGCCGGATGCAGATGAAGGCCGTGATCCTTGAAGTTCAGGCGGGCCGGGTCCAGACCAGGCAGCAGGCCGAGGTCCGGCTCGATTCCAACCCGGACCGGGTGTACAAAGGCGTGGTGACCTCCCTGGGCAGAGTCTTCCGCATCAAATCGGACAGCCAGCCGGCGATTGTCTTCGACGCCGTGATCGACCTCTCCGAGTCCGATCCCGGGCTGATGCGGCCGGGCATGGCGGCCGGCGTCGACATCATCGTCTCTTCCAAAAACGACGTCCTTCAGGCACCGGAAGCCGCGATCGTCTACAACGAACGAGGGGCCGCGGTGTGGAAAAAAAGCTTTCTTTCGCGGACGCTGGCGCCGGTCACCCTCGGGGTCCGGTCCTCAGGAATGGTGGAGATCCTGAGCGGACTCGCGGAGAATGACATGGTCGTCATCCGAGCGGGGGCGGCGGGGGCCGGGCGATGAGATCGAAATGTTTGTCGGGTGCGCTTTTCCTGGTCGCGGTTCTCGCGGCGTGCTGCGGCCGGCCGGGAGGCGCGGTCGTCGCCAACGTGAATGTCCGCAAGGGAACCTTCGAAATCCTCATCCCTGCGTTCGGCGAGCTGCAGGCGACCAAGTCCACGCCAATCGTCGTTCCGCCCGAGAGCCGGTTCAGTCTCCAGACTATCGCCTGGATGGCACCCGATTACTCGACGGTAAAGAGCGGCGAAGTCGCCATCCGGCTGGCCAGCACGGAATTGGCGGACCTCATGCGAACCGAGCAAGCCGAAATGGCCAAGCTCAATCTCGAAATCGCCCAGAAGGAGAAGCAACTCGAAAAGGAAAAAAGCGACCTAACGGGCCAGATTTCCGTCACGGGGATTCAGAGGGAACTCGCGGATGTCTATGCCGCGCGGGACGAAAGGATCTTCCCGCGGAACAAGATCATCGAAGACGCCATCGATCTCAACTATCAGACCATCCGCGAACAGCATTTCCAGAATAAACAGGGACAACTGGAAAAGCGCATCAGGGCGGAACTGCAGCTCCTCCAATCCAAGGCCCGCGCCCACGAGGTGAGGATCAAGCAGTTCCAGGACCAATTGAACAACCTCGAACTCCGGGCCCCGCACGACGGTATGATGATCATCGGCAAAATGTGGAACGGAGAAAAATACCGCGTTGGGATGTACGCCTACCCCGGAATGAAACTGGGCTCCCTGCCCGACCTGAGCATCATGGAAGCTAAGCTCTACGTCCTGGAATCCGAAGCTTCGGGGCTCAAGGAGAGCTTGCCGGTCTCGTTGAGGCTCGATTACGAGCCCGGGTGGGTCTTCACCGGCAAGGTTGTCGGGATCGACACGATTGCCAAGCCGCTCAGCGAACAGAGCCCGTTGAAGTACTTCGAAGTCAAAGCCAGCCTCGACGTCACCGATCCCCGGTTAATGAAGCCGGGGGTCCAAGTGAAGGCCTCCATTTTCGTGGAGAGGCTGACCGGCGTCATCGCCGTCCCGAACCAGGCCCTTGTGTTCGAGCAGGACAAGGCGTTCGCACTGGTCAAAAAGGGATCCGGGATCCAGAAGCGGCCAGTCAAGATCGGCACCCGGAGTCTCACGCTGACGGTCGTCACCGACGGACTAAAAGAGGGCGAGGAGATCCTGCTGGGCACTCCGGGGGCGGAGGCCAAGGGGGATAAGTCGTCGTGAAGATGAAATTCGAAGTCGCGGAATGGGTGGAATCCCTACTCTATCATAGGCTGCGGACTCTGCTCACGCTGCTGGGGATGATTTTCGGTGTGGGGGCGGTGATCGCCATGCTGAGCATCGGCAAAGGAGCCGAACGGGAAGCGCTGCAGCTCATCGACACCATGGGTTTGCGCAACATCATCATCAAAGCGAAAGTTTTCGAGGAGAGCAAACTCAAGGAAATCCGGGAGAACTCGCCGGGACTGACGCTGCAGGACCTCAACGCGGCCCGCGAAACGCTGCCCTTCCTGAGCACCTACAGCGCGAACAAGCAGGTCAAGGCCTTTGCCGTCTTCAGTCGGGCCGGAGAGAGCGACGCAGAGGTCTGGGGCGTAACCCCGACGCACCTGGAAATGGCCAACCTGAGCATAGGTGCGGGCCGGTTCCTCCTCCCTTTCGACGACCTCGTCTACGCCCACGTGTGCGTGATCGGGTCGCGCGTCGCCCAGATCCTGTTCCCCGGCGAGTCGCCTCTCGGCCAACAGATCAAGATCAATCATGTCTGGATGACCGTGGTCGGGGTGCTGAAAGACAAGAACCTCCTCAAAGACGAGTTCCAGGGCATCGCGCTCAAGGGCGAGCAGAACAACATCTATGTACCGATCCAGACCGCGCTGAAGGTGTTCCGGTTCGGGGACTACGAGTCCGATCTCGACGAATTCCGGGTGCAACTCAAGAAGGAGATCTCGAGCGCCTCGGCCGCCGCGACCTTGGCCCACCTGATGAAACGGCGTCACAAGGAGATCGACGACTACGAGATGATCGTGCCCGAGGCCCTGCTCGAGCAGCACCGCAAGACCCAAAACATCTTTACGATCGTCATGGCCTGCATCGCAGGGATCTCGCTGCTCGTGGGCGGGATCGGCATCATGAACATCATGCTGGCCACGGTGCTCGAGCGGAC
>CAZYWP010000159.1:0-5983 GCA_964651495.1 uncultured Eubacteriales bacterium
GTCTAACGGACGCGGCGGTACCGAATCAGAAGCGATCCCGGCGCTTCGGGGATCTTGACTGAGATCCCGTTCCTGAGTTCCTTGCCGGTTTTGAAGAGAGTGATTCCGTAATCCTCGTAGCTCACCTCGTAGTCGGCCTCGGGGTCGAGCTCGTGAAAATTAAGGGTGATCGCGGCCTCGGCCGCCTGGGGCCGGCGAAAGGCCAGGACAATCCCGTCTCTTTCCTCCGGGCGATCCCACTGGAACGCCGCCCATGACTCATCCGAGGTTGAGTATTCCGTCAGCGGATAATAATCCCCGTAGAAATAGGGACGGAGCGCCCTGAACTCGGTGATGTCCTCGGTGGCCTTGACCAGGTTGAAGGAAGCGTTGTTGTATGTCCCGTTGATCTCCCAGCCGAGGACGACGGCTCCTCCCATCGAGCTCCTGAAATAATACTTCTGGGGATTGTTGTTGCCGGTTCCGCTGCAGGGGAGGAAAAGATGAAGGCCGTAGGTATGGCATTGGTAGCCGTTGGGCTCGAAGTACGAATAATCGGTCCGCCAGAGCGGGACACTGCGGCCGATGGTTTCGAGGTCGATCCGCCGTCCGCCCGAAGCGCAATTGTCGATCAGGAGTCCGGGGTTTCTTGCCAGCAGTGCGTCCCAATACGCATAGAGCCCCTCGATGTGTTTCATCTCGGCGATGCCGATGCGGTCCGGGGCGTCCATCACCTGCCAGTAAGGAGAGGGATCGAAGTTGAAATCCTGCCTGTAGATTGTCACGCCTTCAGACTGGATGAAGTTCGAGATATGGTTGATCAGCCAGTTCAGGGCGTGGGGATCTCCCAGGTTGAGGAGGCGGTTCGGTTTTCCGGGCAGTGCGGTCAGCCATTCCGGATGCTCCCGGTCGAGCCTCGTCCCGGGATAAACTCGCTCCGGTTCAAACCACACGACGAACCCCTTCCCCCATTGACGGGCGGCTTCCGTCACCGGCTTGAGGCCACGGGGAAAGTTCGCCCGGTTGACGGTCCAGTTGCCCACGCCCTGCCACCAGTTCTTGGTCGCATTTTCGTACCAGCCCGCGTCAATCCAGCAGGCGTCCGGCTCGATGCCGAACTGCTTGAGGCGGTCGATCATGGCCAAAGCATAGCTTTCCGTGGCGCAGACGTATTCATTACAGGGGAACGGCCCGCCAAAACCCACGCCGCAGCTTAGCGGGAGCTCGACCGGCCTTCCGTTGATGTGCGGAGTATGATGGGCGAGAACAAACCTTCGAAAAAGGTTATGCCCGGCGAACCGGTCGTCTCCCTTCCAGAAAAGCAGCGCGACCGAGGGAGAACGGACTTCCTCTCCCGGACGCAGCCTGAAATTCGTCCTGTCCATCCCGGCCTTCAGTTCGAGGCCGCCTGCCCCCGTCCTCTTCACTAGGGCCTTCCATTTTCCGCTCCATCCGACAGCGGCGGTGATCCCCCGTCCGGGCGCTGCAATATTGAAAAAGGGGAGGGCTGTCGTGTCCGAGGAACGGCCGCCCGAAGGACCGAACCCGACTTCGGCGTTTTCGGCCAGCGTCTCCTCCACCGGGGCGAAATCCGAACGGGCGGCATTGCTGCCGAGCGCACGGTAGAGTATTACGGGTCCCGGGGGGAGTTCAGCGAAAGCAACGGCGCACGCCTGGACATCCTTGATCATGGGCGTGTCCGCTTTCCCTTCGTTCTTGAACCGCAGGACCCATTCGGCCGCCGGAAAATCTCTAAACGTGGTATATGTGACCGTTACCCTGAGCCCGCTCGCAGGGTCAGCATAGGCGACCGTTTTCACGGTCTTGGCCCCGGCTGCGTTCGACTCGGAGGTCACCTTCCATTTTTTAAGGAAACTCGACTCGGGCTTCCCGTCATAGACGAAAGAAATAGGCGGCGAGTCGTTCCGAGCGAGGTAAGCCCCGATGAACCGCTCGAGACTTTCGCGGTCATGGGTCGCCGCCGGGTCCCGGTCGACGGCGAGCAGAGGATAGCTCAGGAGCAAAAGCAAAACCAGGGATCGTTTCATGGTCTGTCCCTCCGTTCTAATCTGTCTCTTTCCCGCAGAGCACGCGCTCGGATGATTTCGCCATGACTGCGCTCGGCGGTCCAGCTCACGATACTACAAAAAAAACACCATGCTTATTTCAGGAGGCTGGCGACGACCTCCGCCACTCGCTGGTTGAATTCCTCGGGCCGCTCGAGCATCGGATAGTGGCCCATTTGCTTCATAATGACCGCGTCGAAATCAGGCTTCACTTTCCTGTTCCCGGCTACGTCCGTCGGATAGAGATCGCCGTTGATGGCCCGGAGCGGCACGGTCAGGCGGCGGGCGGCTGCGCCCTCATCATACCCGGCGAGCGACAGGAACAACGCCCGGGCTGCCTCGGGTGAGGTCCCGGCCATCCGTTTTTCGGCCTCCGCCATGAGGGACGGATCGGCGTCCTGATGGAAGAGCATCCGGACCATCTGCTTCAGGGCGCCGGAAAAATCGGCTTGGAAGAAATCCGCCCTCTGCTGTGCCTCCTCCGGCGTGATCCTCTGGTCAAGAGCCTGGAAGGTATCGACCCCGACCACGCCCAGGACCCTGCCGGGAAGAAGCAGGGCCGCTTCGATGGCCACCGGCCCGCCCAGCGAATTGCCGAAGATGATGACTTTCTTCGGCTTCTCCGCCTCGATCACGGCTTTCACGTCGGCGCCGAATTCGGGAATTCCCCATTTCTTCCGGTCGAGTCCCGATTCTCCGTGACCGGGTAGGTCGAGGGCGATGACCCGGTGATTTCCGGCGAACGCCCTGAGCTGAGCGTCCCAGAACTTCCGGTCGGCCAGCCCGCCGTGGATAAAAACCAGGGCCGGCTCGCCGGCCCCGGCGGTCGAATAGACAATCGTCACGCCGTCCGCCGCGGGGCATGTTTTTCTTTCGATCTGTACAGACATGGGATCTTCTCCATACACTCCGGCCGCCGCAGCCAGGGCCGCGGCCGCCAGCGCTCCAAAAATGACCAGATGATTTAAGATACGCATCGTTGACCTCACTCGATGATGATTCCTTTCAATATCAAATCGAGGCGACTGGGTCAACCCAAATTCAATCGCTTTTCCAGAGGTCTTTTTACGGTCAATCGCCAGAACAAGAGCCGCCACTGGAAGAACTGACAGAAAAGCAGTAGCGCTGTATCTTGCGGATGGCTTCGGCGAAGCTCTCCATGTCGGAGCGGTCTCCAAGAAGCGCGGGCTGCATGATCCAGACGCCTTCCTCGGCGCAGGCTTTCTCCGCCACGGGGCAATGAACGCGCGAATAATCGACTGGGGGAGGAATGGCGTAGCAGAAAAACCGCTTTTCCTGGAAGAGGGGCTGTTGGTAGAGGGGGCGCGGATAGCCCATGAAGGCCGGTACCCCTTCAGCTGCCAGCCATTTGGCGAACTCGGCCTTGGGCAGGTTGTTGAATTTCGCTGCATCGTAGCGGAAAATAAAAAGATGGTAGGAGTGGCGGGTTTCACCGTGACCCCGCGTCAGGGGCGCGATGCCGTCGATCTGACTCAGGAGCCCGGCCAGATAACGGCCGTTCTCATCCCGCCTCCTCGTCTGCTCCTCCAGCCGCCTGAGCTGCCGCAGGAGGAGAGCTGCCTGGAGAGGAGTCATCCGGTAGTTGCAGCCCAAATTATGGTGCTCATACCACTGCCCTCCCTCAACTCGGCCCACATTGCGCAGCGAAGCGACGGTCTCGTGGATCCTTTTATCGTCGGTGACGGTGATTCCCCCTTCTCCGCTCGTCAGGTTCTTCGACGACTGGAAACTGAAGCAGCCGGCGTCGCCGATCGAGCCGAGTCTGCGACCCCTGTATTCGGCGCCGTGGGCATGGCAGGCGTCCTCGATGACGGCCAGCCGGTGCTTCCTGGCGATGGCCATGATCCGGTCCATTTCGCAGGCCTGGCCCCCAAAATGCACGGGGATGATGGCCCGGGTTTTATCGGTCACGGCCTCCTCAATCTTCGCCGGATCGATGTTGTAGGTATCCCGGTCGATATCGACGAAAACCGGCACGCAGTTGGCCTCGAGGACGACTGAAGCCGTCGCTATAAAAGTATAGGGCGGGATGAGGACTTCATCTTCCGGCCTGACGCCGGCGGCGATCAGGGCCAGACGGATCGCCACCGAGCCGTTGACCGAGGCGACGGCGAAGCGCGAGCCGCAATAGGCGGCGAACTCACGCTCGAATTGGGCCGTCAACCCGGTGCAGTCCGGGTCGCCCCACTGTCCGCTCCGGATGACCTCCGCGACTGCCTTAACGTCTTCCTCATCGAAGATCGGCCAAGAAAAGTCCTTTTTCACAGTCTTTTCGCCGCCGTGAACGGCGAGCCTTTTCGTCGGATACATGATCTCTCCCTCGGACAAAAGATAAATCGGCCTAATCTGGCCGGTACAAAAAAACGGTTCGAGCCTAGGCCAGATCGCCCTTCTTGATGATGCCTTCCATGACGTCGGCGAAGTAGTCGATCTCCCGCGCCGATAACGACACGTTCACCACGATCCGAATTCCGTCGATCAACCCGTCAGGGTGTTTAATCGGCGACACGATGATCCCCCACTTGTCGAGCAAATGCTCCGTGAGCTTGGCCATGTCCATTCCCTCGATGCCGAAGGTGGCGACGCCGCAGGACTCGGCGGGATCCAGGCTCGAGTAGAACCGGACCCGGGGGAGGGGGGAAAGCCGGTTGGCCCAGCGCTCTTTAAGGAACCGGATGCGGGCCGATTTCCTCTCGATGCCGATGCCCTCGTTGAAAGTGATCGCCTCGGCGATGGCCACCCGGTTCGCCGGGGTGCGCGTCCCGATGTCTTCGAAGCGGCGGATGTCGTTCGGATTGTCCGTCCACGGCGGCGTCAGCGGCCAAACCTTGGAGATGCGGTCCTTCGGAATCCGCACGAACCCATTCCCGGGCGGCGCCATCAGCCACTTGTGCAAGCTCGCTGTGTAATAATCGCAGCCAAAGTCCGCGAGCTGGAAAGGCACGTGCATGAAGCCATGGGCGCCGTCGACGAGCACTTCGATGCCTTTCGAGTGGGCCAGGTCCGAGATCCGGCGAAGGGGCGCCAGCTGGCCCGTCCAGTGAGTGAAATGACAGACATGGATCACCTTCGTCCGCAATGTCACCTGCTGCTCCACCAGGCGGTAGAACTGGTCGAGCGGCACGGGCGGGGCGGGAAGCGGGACGATCTTGAGCACGATGCCTTCGCGCTTCTCGCGCTGCTTCCAGGCACTGAGTAGCCTCGGGTAGTCCTGGTTGGTGATGACCACCTCGTCTCCGCGTTTCAAATCGAGGCCCAGGATCGGGATCTGGCCCGCCTCCGTTCCGCCGCGGCAAATGACGAGCTCTTCCGGATCGCAGCCAAGGTGGGACGCCAGCCGACGGCGGCAGCTCTCGATTTCCTTCCCCAGGATGGCCATCGAGTGCCAGGCGGCGTTTCCCGTAAATTCGCTGTGCCGGCGGACGGCCTCCTGGACGATCCGAAGGCCGTTCTGGACGGTGCCGTTGTTTAGGTTGATGAAGTTGCGGTCTTCAGTGAAGGCCTGCTGGACTTCGAACCAGAAATCCTCGTCGGCCGCGACCTCTTCGGGACTCAGGTCGGCCGTGTCGTGCCCCGCTGCAAGGATCCGTTCGAGAACGTTGTCGGGCCTGCCGGCCAGCACGCCGGCCCCGGCCGCACAGCTCCGGAGGAAATCACGTCTGTTCAACATCTTGCCTCCTTAAGGATGGGTATTTTGACTTATCGCGGCCGCAGGCCATGGCTCGCCTTGGAGCGTTAAGAACATGCCGTCGGTCGCCTTAAAATGATATCTCCGCCCGATGATCGGCGTCAAGGAAAAAGGGAACACATCTCTGGATGCCCTTGACATCTCTTTGAGCAGGAGGATAATTTCGGGTTCGAGAACCAGAATGCCGCTGTTTCCGTATAACTAAACATAAATCGCTGTTCTTGGAGGT
>CAZYWP010000160.1:0-3364 GCA_964651495.1 uncultured Eubacteriales bacterium
TATGCCCTGGATGTCAAGGACCGCAAGATCAAGGTGTTCGATAAGACGGGAAAATTTCTGCGCCTGATCGGCAAACCCGGCCAGGGCCCGGGTGAGCTGGGAATTCCGGCCGGCATTCAGCTCACGGTCGACAATAACCTGGTGATCAGTGACGCCACCAACCAAAAGCTCTCTTTTTTCAAGCTTTCGGGCGAGCACATCAAGGATGTCTCCACCGCCGGGAGACTAGGATTCGTCAGTCTGTCCATCGATGCCCAGGGCAACTTTTTGGGGCAGGAGTTAGCCATCGCTCCCGGGAACGCTAAGATGTTCTATGAGATCAAGAAATTCGCTCCGGACCTCAAGCCGTTGTTCACCCTCGACAAAATTGAATTTGCCATTCCCCTCCCGGGTTCCAACACCAAGATCAATGCCCTGGAAATGATCTCCGTTTACCAGTTCGACCCGGCGGGAAACGTCTATTACGGCCACAGCGCGGCCTATGAGATCAAGATGTATGACCCGCAGGGCAAGCACATCCGGACGATCGAGAAGGAATTCACTCCCGAGAAAGTCACCCAGGAGGATATCGACGAAATGCTGGAAAGGATAGCGAGTGTCCAGACGGGTACAAATTTGAAAGACCTCCTCACCTTTCCCGAGAAATTCCCCCCTTTTCAGAGCATTTTCCTCGACGATCAGGAACGGCTGTACGTGCGCACCTTCACCAAGGGAAAAGCAAAAGACGAGTGGGAGGTGGATGTCTTCGACGCCGAGGGCAAATTCATCGCCCTGCTCGTCACCAAGTCCGACCTCAGGCTGATCAAGGAAGGCAAGGCCTACGGGATCGAGGAAACGGAAGACGGCTTCCGGGTGATCAAAAGGTATTCGCTTTCCGCGGAATAGATGGCGCCGGGTGCCTCTCCGCCTACCAGCGCCAGACCAGAAGCGCCCACAAGCTCACTGGCTTGCGGATGGCTGGCTGGGCATCTGACCTTCCCTTGAACATCTCTCCCATGCCGGCGATTTCCGTTGAGATATTCTTGTCATAGTAGACCGGAAGATCAAGAAAAAGCCCCAGGGAAATCCTCTTTCCCGCCATCAGGCCGAAGGTCCCGCCGAACCACGATTCCCGGAGGGCGTTTTTTCGTTCCGCTTCTTTCGCGAAATCATAGGACTCCGCGTTTTTAACGTTGTCGCCGTAATATCTTTTTGTCCAGGCGAAGACCTGGTGGCTCCAGACGTCCAGGCTCATCAGGAAACCCCATCTTTCGACGAGCGGCAGCTCCAGGTCGGCTTCAGTGAAATTGATGAAGGTGAATGTATGGCCATAGCTCGACCGCTCCCAGGAAGTTTCCCAGCCGATGTGGGCCCAGCCTGGTGAATAAACTTCCTGATCCCCCCAGACATCTCTGTAACCGTAATCTTTCCAGAAGAAGCTGGCCGAGGTGGCGATCCGGAAAAACCCGCCTCGGTCGAGGTCGAAGTGGAGAATCGGCAGAAGTTCCAGGGCGTAGGCGTTCTCCTTGTAGGAATCCAGGAGATCCGTCCCGCCGACGAGATAATTCTGCCGCAGGAAATCGGCCTCCGCCACGGCGCAGAGAAAAAGCTTGGCCTCCTGGATGTCCGTGATCTTGAAGAGCTCGGACGTGCGCAGGAAGGTCTTGGCCGCCTTGAGGCGGTAAGGGTCCTTGAGATACCGGTTCTCGGCTGAGGAAAAACCGTACTCGTCGCCGTATTCCATGAGCTGGCGGAAGCGGAAGCCGAGCTTGTTCTCTCCGATGTCGGCTCCCAGGACGACGTCAAACTGCGAACCCTTGGTGCTGGTGTAGGAGTCTTCCCAGAAGGCGTCGATGTTCGTCTTGCTGCCGAAAATATGGTTGCATCCTTGAACCGTGGACCAGCCCCAGTTGAACCTATTCAAGCGCACGTCCTGGCCGTCCTTAGAAAAGCTGAGAGTGCCTTCGGGAGATCCTTCTCTGTAGCGCCTGTAGTTGAGCAGGATCCCGACCGGAACCCGCCTGATGGATGCGGCCGTAAGCAGTCCAAGGGAAAATTCTTCATTCCTCTGGGATAGATCGGATGAGAAAGGGATGACCGCACCGGGATTCTCGTAGGGGACGGCCAGACCAGACGAGCGGAGGCTGAAGCTATCCAGCTTGCCGGAGACGAGCGGAATGATCCGGACGGATTTGAACTCGAAGACGTAGGTCGCCATCATAATCTCCGGTGATATCCAGTTTCCTTTGAATCCGGCCTGAGCAGTTTGCCCGGAGGGGATGTTTTCCTCAACCGACTCTTCCGTGTTGACATAAGTCGGGCTCGGCGAAAGCTCGGGAATGTCGAGATGCCCCATCCAGCCGCGAGCCCTCAAATAGAAGAAGGAGAAACTTGAATTCAGCGCAAACTGCCTCGAATCTTGGGGGTAGGTCAGGAATGAGTAATAGGGGTTGGGGCCGATAAACCTCAGGCGGGCCTGCAGGCCTGACTGCAGGAGCAGACCCATCAGAAGGGCTGTTCTCAGCCTTTTTCCTCGCGCTCGGTTTTTGCCACGGAGCAGGGATCCGCTTCTCATTGGATTTTACCTCCTTTTAGGCAGATTTCTTTTGGCTCTCCTCCATGAAAGACATAGTCCCTTACTCTCTCTCTTATATTTAGTCGAAGATCGGGTCGAAATCCCTACGGGGGAAGGACCGATGAAACCAGGTGTTATCTTGGAGAAGGATTCACTAGCCGGATGATATGAAGGACCGTGATCTCGGTGAAGTCCTTAACGACGAGATCGGTCTCAACGAGACGGTCGGGCGGGAGCGTCGTGGCGACGCCGACGACCTTCATCCCGGCGCGGCGTCCGGCCTCGATCCCGGCCAGGGCATCTTCGAAGACCACGCAGGCCGCCGGCTCACAGCCGAGTTCGCGGGCGGATTTGAGGTAAATTTCCGGGTCCGGTTTGCCCTTTCTGACTCCCGCTGCATCAATCACCAGGTCAAAACAGTCCCGGAAACCCAGACCATCCAGAAGGAAATCCACGTTGCTCTTCGGGGCGGAGGTGGCGACGGCAGTCCTGATCCCGGCTTTTCTCAGCCCTTTTAGCAGGTCGTGGAGTCCGGGCAGGGGAGCCATGTCCCCGGCATACAGCTCTCGATACAACCCCTCCTTTTCTTCTCCATAACGATCCACTTCCTCCGGGGTGAGAGCCCGGCCGAAAACAAAGCCCATTAGGTCGGCGTTTGTTTTTCCGTAGTGCGGGGTGACATCCCCGATTTCCAGGTGCGGCGCATGCTTCCGAATGAACAGCTCCCAGGCCTGGGTGTGGTAGCCCATGTTATCGGAGATCACCCCGTCCATATCGAAGATGGCGCCCATCCGTTTCATCCCCACGGGT
>CAZYWP010000160.1:3464-5885 GCA_964651495.1 uncultured Eubacteriales bacterium
CATGCCCAGGATCTTCGATTACGGTGAGCTCAAGGAGCGGGACTATCACGAGATCGGGTTCAAGTCCGGCCTCGAGATCCACCAGCAGCTCAAGACCAAGAAAAAGCTCTTCTGCCGCTGCCCGGCCGGGGAGTACTACGAAAACTACGATGCCGAAGTGCTCCGCCATATGCGGCCCACCCTCTCCGAGCTGGGGGAGTACGACGGCACCGCTCTGATGGAGTTTAAGACCCGCAAAGAGATCATCTACCAACTCAACGCGCGCAATGTCTGCACTTACGAGATGGACGATACCCCTCCTTTCGAGCTCAACCAGGAAGCCCTCGACATCGCCCTGGAGATGACGCTGCTCCTCAACTGCAACATCGTCGGCGAGCTCCACATCGCCCGCAAGCAGTATCTCGACGGCAGCATCCCGGCCGGTTTCCAGCGCACCACCATCCTCGGGACGGACGGCTGGGTCCCGTACCGGGACAGGCGCATCCGAATCCGCCAGCTCGGGCTGGAGGAAGATGCCTGCCGGGAGGTCAGCGACCGGGGACACAGCAGAGTCTACAAAACCGATCGATTAAGTATCCCTTTGATCGAGACTGTAACCTACCCGGACATGCGGGCCCCCTGGGAAGTGGCGGAGGTGGCCGAACTGCTGCGCCAGCTGGCCCGGTGCACCGCTAAGGTCAGGACCGGGATCGGCCGAGCCCGCCAGGACGTCAACGTCAGCGTCGAGGGCGGCACGCGGGTCGAGATCAAGGGGGTGGACCGCATCCCCTACATCCCGCGTCTGACCCATTTCGAGGCTTTGAGACAGGCCAACCTGCTCGAGCTCAGGGAGGAGCTGCGGAAGAGAGGGGTCACCCCGGTGACCCTGAAGACGGAGACGGCCGAAGTCTCCGGACTTTTAAAAAATACGCCCTTCTCTTCCATCCTCCGCGCCCTGGAAAGGCGTTGGCAAGTGAGGGCCGTCCGGCTCTCCGAATTCAGGGGGCTGCTGAGGTTCCCTCTCCAGCCCGGGCGCGATTTCGCCGCCGAGGTTTCCGACCGGGTCCGAGTCATCGCCTGCCTGGACGAGCTTCCCAATATCATCCATTCCGATATGATGGACAACCCGCTCACCCCGGCCGAGTGGAAGAAGGTCGGCTCGGCCCTGAAGGCCAAAAAAGACGATGCCGTCGTCCTCGTCTGGGGTGACGCCAAGGATGCCGAGACGGCTGTCGGCGAAATCGTCATCCGGGCCAGAGAAGCGGCCGAGGGCATTCCCAACGAGACACGCCAGGCCTTCCCCTCCGGGATCAACGGGTTCGAGAGAATCCTTCCCGGCCCGGACCGCATGTATCCCGATACCGACATGCCGCCCGTGCCGCTGGCCGAGGAGCGAATCGAGCGGGCCAGGGGCCGGCTCCCCCTCACGCCCTGGGAGCGGCGCGATAGCTACCGTAAGCTGGGGCTCTCCGCCGAGGTCGTCGAGAGCCTGGTTTCCGACGCCCGGGCCCCCCTTTTCCAAAAAGTTGTCGAGAGGTTCTCGGTCAACCCGACTCTGGCGGCGGTGATCTTGGGGCAGATGCTGAAGTCGCTCGGACGAAAGGGATTTGCCGTAGCCGCCCTGGAGGAGCCCTCGCTTATAGATCTGTTCGGAAGGTTTGTCGCCGGCGAATTCGGCCGCGAGGCTTTCCCGGATGTCTTGAAGATGATGGCCGCCGAGGACATGCCGCCGGCTGGCGCCATCGCCAAACTGAGAATTTTCCGGCTGGGGGACGAGGATGTTCGCGAGATCGTCCAGATCGTCGCCCGGATCGAGAGAACCCTCGACCCTCACGATCCGGCCAAGAAATTTCGCTACCTGATGGGGGTCTTGATGGCCGAGCTGAGGGGGAAGGTGGACGGCGCGAAAGCGGCGGCTCTCCTCGGGGAGGCGCTCGAAGCGGACGCTTGACCGGACCGGGAAGGAGAGATGAGCGCGGACATGAGCGATATCTATAAAGGCTACCGGGGGGACGCCCTGGCCCTCCTCAAAGCGCACGGCGTCAGGGTCTGGAGCGACGCCGATGTAACGACCAGGCGCGGCGCCTTCACCGGGATCATCCTGCCGCGCTCCGAGACGGCTGACGACCAGCACATCGTCCTCAAGCTGCGCAACGGTTATAACGTCGGCATCACGGTGCAGACGGTCACCGAGATCAGGGAGATCGGCTACAAAGAAGCCCACTACAAGATCCCGGAGAAGGAATTTCCCTATGACCCGAAGAAGCCGCGGGTGAAGCTCCTCGGGACGGGGGGGACGATCGCCAGCCGTCTGGATTATCGGACGGGAGCGGTCATCCCGGCCTTCACGCCGGGCGAACTTTACGGCTCGGTGCCCGAGCTGGCCGACATCTGCAACCTTGAGACCGAGAAGCTCTACGGCGTCTTCAGCGAGAACATGGG
>CAZYWP010000161.1:0-5726 GCA_964651495.1 uncultured Eubacteriales bacterium
GAATTCGGACGGCATCCCCGAGTTCGTCCGCGCGCGCAAGGCCATGCAATACTCAACCTCGATTGATGATTTCGCGCAGATCATGAAGACGGGGAACAATGGCGGTTACGCCAATAACTGGCTGGTCGCTGATCGAAACAATAACGAGATTGCCAGCCTAGAACTGGGGTTGAAAAACGTCACTTTGTTGCGGACCAAGGATGGATATTTTTGCGGCGCCAATTTTCCGGTCAACGAGAAATTGATCAGGGAGGAGACGGATTTCGACCCCACCGATTTGGGATCGAGCGCCAACGCGCGGCGCGTGCGCTGGGAAGAACTGATGGCCGAGTACAAAGGCAAAATCGACGTTGCCGCCGGCCAGAAGTTTCTTTCGGACCACTGGGACGCTTACGAAAAGAAGGAGGCTCCGAGCGAGAGGACTTTGTGCGGCCACGTCGACCTTTCCCCGCGAGGCATGAAGGGATGGCAGGAGCCTTACGGCACAGCAGGAACGGCGCAGGCGAAGGTCGCGGATGCTTCGATGGCCGAGCAGATGTCGCTCATGGCAGCCATGGGGCATCCATGCGGCATCAATTTCAAAGCAACGCCGCACCTGCGCCTCCACCCCCAGTTCAACTGGCAAAAGAAGCACCTGCGGGATCTCGATTCCCGTCCGTGGACCAAATTTGAAGCTGGCCTTTGAAGCTTCGAAGCCTCCCCCGCCTTCCGCTATTTTCAGCTCAACTTGACATCCGATCACGCCGCGATTTATCATCCCCAACTACGGGATGGGGCAAAATCGGTGTACGAACGCTAATTCAGCCGGCACGCCAGAAAACGAAATGCTTATCTTTTAAAACCGTCCTCAAAGGACATTGATGGCCGTCAGAAACGCGTTCTTAGTCGTGCTCCTCACCCTGCCCCTGACTTTTTGCGCTTCGACGCATAAAAAGCTGGCTGCGGATAGTGAAAAAAGCCCCCAATATCAGTACGAAAAAGCGGTCGTCGCCCTGAGATATAATCTGCCGGACCAAGCGATCGAATATTTGAACCAAGCGCTGGCCCTGGACTCCAGCTACGCTCAAGCCTACAACCTCCTCGGGTTCGCCCACTTCCAGCAGAAAAACTTCGGCGATTCGGCGGCGGCCTATCAAAAATTCCTGGAGCTCGCGCCCAACGACTCCAAAGCTCGGGTCAGCCTCGGCGTCGTCTATGAGGAACTGGGGAAAGTGGACCTGGCTGAAGAAGAATATAAAAAAGCCGATGCGATTGACGGCAACCCGGACGCCGGGTTCAGCCTGGCCAAGCTCTATTTTGGGCAGAACAAGCTGGAGCCGGCGCTCGAATACGTCGCCAAGTCGCTGGCCAAGAACAGCCGCTCGGTTCCCGCCCTCAACCTTCAAGGAGTCATTCTCAACCAGATGGGAAAATATGCCGAAGCCCTGGCCAGCTTTCAGAACGCCGTCCAGGTCGCTCCGAATGACATCAGCCTGAGCGTCAACCTGGGAATCGCCTACATCAATAACAAGGAATTCGCCCGGGCCCGCGAGACCTTCGAAAAAATTCTTCCCAAAGTAGAAGATCCGGTGCTGAAGGTCAAGATCAACGAGTACCTGAAGCTCATCAAAGAATAATTCGCCTCGAAAATAAAGGGGACACAATACTTAATTCGAATCCCGCCGACCGATCTCTCTGGAATTAAGTGTTGTGTCCCCATAATGAAGGCGCGGCTAACACCGGGCCTGAGGGAGACGGCCGGAGGCCGATCAGAAATACCAGGAACTCACTATTTCCGGCCGACCTGCGGTTTGGCGTCTTCGCCGCTGACCCGGGCGGCCCAGAGCATCCCCCGCTTGACAATCTCCCGCGCCTCGGGCACGGCGAAATCCTTGGCCACGTGGCCCAGAGAGGTGTAGAAGACCCGCCCGTTGCCGTACATTTTCTTCCACACGACCGGCATGACGACGCCGTTGAGCCAGGGCGCATGTTGACCTGTGAACGTCGTCGTGGCCAGGACCTCGTTGATCGGGTCGACGTGCATGTAATACTGCTCGGAGTTCATCTGGAAAACGCGGGCCAGACCGGCCGTGATCGGATCCTTGGTATCGACAATGTTAACTTCGTAAGGAATGACGCCTCCCGGATGGGCCACCCATTGTCCTCCGACCATGAACTGGTATTCCGTGTTGTTGCGAAAGGCATCGGCCAGGCCGCCGTGCCAGCCCGCCAGGCCGACCCCGCCCTTGACGGCGTCAAGCAGTCCCCTCTCCTGCTCGGGCTTGATCGCGGACATGGTGAAAACCTGGACGATTAGGTCGAGGGATTTCATCTTCGCCGCATCCGCATAGGTGTCGAGCGAATTCGAGATTTCGACGTCAAACCCCTGCTCCTGGAGCCAGGGAGCGAAGATGTCCACGCACTGCTTGGGCTCATGTCCCTCCCAACCGCCCCAGACGAAAAGCGCTTTCTTCTTCTTGGCCTGCGCCCCGTCTCCCGACGCCGTCGCGCCAGACAAAAAGGTCAGCAGGATGAGAAGAACAATGAATACCATCGCCTGCGAGCCCCTGGGCAAAGCTTTCTTCCGTTTCATGGAGATCTCCTTAATGTTCCTCCATAGCGGGAGCAGCCGATTATCGGTCCCGGAATTCATTCGAGCGGGCGGAGCCAGATGTTGCGGTAGCGGACGGGATTGCCGTGGTCCTGGAGCGAGAGCGGGAGCTTGTCCGGATGCACCTTGTAGGGGGGACGCGCTTTGTGCGCCGTCGGGCCCGTCAGCTCGACATTGTCGTGGACCAGAACGCCGTTGTGAAGAACCGTCAGCCGCGCCGGCGCGAGCAAATTTCCCTCGGCGTCGAACCGCGGCCGGTGAAAGATGATGTCGTAGGTCTGCCATTCGCCCGGCTTCCGGCAGGCGTTGACCAGCGGCGGATACTGCCCGTATACAGATGCCGCCATTCCGTCGGCGTAGGTCACATTATTGTATGAGTCGAGCACCTGGACCTCGTAGGTATCCATCAAGAAAACGCCGCTGTTGCCCCTCCCCTGCCCTTCGCCGCTGACTAGCGTCGGGGCGGCCCATTCGACATGGAGCTGGCAGTCTCCGAACCCCGTCTTCGTCCGAATCGACCCCGTCTTGGCCACAACCTCCATGTATCCGCTTTCCACTTTCCATTTGGCCGGGCCGCCCTTGCCGTCCTCCCACTTCGCCAGGTCCTTTCCGTCGAACAGGACGAGCGCATCGGACGCCGGAGGCACCGGTGGTCCGGAGGGTCCGGGGTCGACCACGGGCGGAAGCGGCCGGTTCGAATCATGAACGGCCCATTTTTCGAGGGCTGTTTTTTGGGCGTCCTCCCGGCCTCCGCCTCTCGCCGCCGCAGCGGCCAGCAGCCCCGGCAGCAATAAAAGGACAATCAGGAGCCCGATCGCCTCTCTCATCGGAGCGCCCTTCAGCCGCTACAGCTCCCAGCCCGGACGGTATTCCATATGCAGGAACTTGTTGGCCTCGGGGAAGTTGGGAAATTCCATCTTTTCCGCGTCCCACTGGAGCACCGCCCTCTGTTCCTGCATCTTGAGCGCGATGTTGCCGAGCAGCATCATTTCGGTCAGAGGTCCGGCGTAGGAGAAATCGGTGGTCGATTTCTTGCCCTGCTTGATGGCCGCGATCCACTCTTCATAGATGCCGGGAGACCGGGGGATGGTCTTATCCGGCCGCTTGTACTCCTTCATCAGCTTTTCCGGCAGGAGGCGCGGATTCTCGCCGTACGTCCCGCAGAGCACCATCCCGGCCTTCCCGACAAACAGGCAGCCGCCGCCGTCGTCGCCCATCATCCGTCCGGTCTCCAGCACCTCGGGCCTGGCCGGGAGCAGCCCGCCGTCGTACCAGACGAGCTTCGCCGGCGGCAGCGTGCCGCGGGCCGGAAATTCATAGGTGATGATTTCGGCGACCGGGAAGGAATCCTTGGTATACTTCGTCGAGCTGGCCTGAATGGTCTTCGGCGCGCCCAGGTTGAGCGCCCAGAACGGCTGGTCGATCAGGTGTGCCCCCATATCGCCCACCGCTCCGGTCCCGAAATCCCACCAGCCCCGCCAGGCAAAAGGATGAAAGGCCGGGTGGTAGGGACGCCACGGCGACGGCCCCAGCCAGAGGTCCCAGTCGAGGCTCGACGGGCAGGACGGGATTTCCTTCGGGGCGTCGATGCCCTGGGGCCAGGTCGGCCGGTTGGTCCAGACATGGACTTCGCTGATGGGCCCGATGGCGCCATCCCAGATCCATTCGTTGAGAAGGCGGGCGCCTTCCTTGGCATGCCCCTGGTTGCCCATCTGCGAGACAATGTTGGCCTTCTTGGCCGCGATCGCCAGAAGCCTCGCTTCCTTGACCGTATGAGTCAGCGGTTTTTCGACGTAGACGTGTTTGCCCCGCTTGATGGCCGCCATGGCGATGACCGCGTGGGTATGGTCAGGAGTCGTCACTACGACCGCATCCAGGCTCTTCTCCTTGTCCAGCATGACCCGGAAGTCGCGGTACTTATTGGCCTTCTCGTATTTAGCCTGATGCTCCGGCTGGTTCTTTTCGTTTTTCAGCAGGCGGACGATCATCTCATCGTCGATATCGCAGATGGCGACGATGTTCTCCGTGCTGACTCCCTTGATATCGCTCGCGCCCTGACCCCAGGCGCCGACGCAGCCGATGTTGAGGGTATCACTCGGGGTCTGAAAGCCCCGCCCCCCCAGGACGTGCCTGGGAACGATCATCAACCCGGCCGCAGCCGCGGCCGAGCGGCCCATGAATTCCCGTCGAGTTATTTTTTTCACTATGCCTCCTAAGGGACGTTCCCGGAGATGCCGCCCAACGACGGCAACATTCTCGAAGCGTCCGAACGATTAGACTTTATGGCGGTGAGCGGTCCGCTTAATCACCATAAGTAGATTTACTTTGACGGCGCGCATTTGTCAACTGCCATGATTACAGATGGTCGACAAGGATCTTGATCCCGATCAGGACGAGGACGACGCCGCCGGCCAGTTCCGCCCGTTTTCCGACCACTCGGCCGAAAAGCGGCCCGAGCCTCATTCCGGCGATGGTCAGCCCAAAAGCGACAAGGCCGATGACGGCCGCGGGGAAGACGATGGCGACATGCAGAGCGGCCAAGCTCAACCCGACGGCCAGGGCGTCCAGGCTGGTGGCGACGGAGAGGACGAGAAGCGAGGGCCCTCGCGTCGGGTCGTTTTTTTGCGGACCGGCTTCTTTTTCGGAGTGGAATGATCCGAAAATCATTCGTCCGGCCACCCCGATAAGAAGAACAAACGCTACCCAGTGGTCGTAGTGCTCGATGTATCCGATGACCCTCTCTCCGGCCGTCCAACCGAGGATGGGCATGATGAACTGGAAGAGGCCGAAGCTGAGGGCCGGACGCAATGTCTGCCCGCCCGTGGCCGGGTTCAGGCTCAGCCCGAGCCCGATGGACACAGCAAAGGCATCCATGGCCAGCGCCAGAGCGATCCCCAGGATCACCGGAAAGCTCATTCCTACTCGGCCTCCAACGACCGGCCTGCCATTTTAGTGGAAACCCGTCCCATTCTCAACGTTCTGTGGTGCGAAAGGGGAAGAATTCCCAAATATACGAATAGTTGGATGGGCGCACGGAGCCACCCTCAGACCCCGTAGCGGAGGGGGGACCTCCGGAGGAAGAGGCGACGGTGTTGGATGAGGAAGTCCGTCGAAGCCTGAGCGGGCACGGTTTCTC
>CAZYWP010000162.1:0-4368 GCA_964651495.1 uncultured Eubacteriales bacterium
TGTTGGGGAAATTGATTGTCTTGGAGACCGAGTTGTCCACGTGCTTCTGGAAGGCCGCCTGCATCCGGATGTGCCATTCGGGCAAGATCTCGTGGGCGGTGCGGAAATAATCGGGGAGGGGGTCTTTCGGATGGGCGCTTTTCCACTCCTCGTAAATCGGATGGACATCCTTGATTTCGCCGTCGATGATCTTGGAGGTGAACTCGAAGGCGAAGACGGGCTCGATGGAGGATGAACAGCCGGCGATGCGAGAGATCGTTCCGGTCGGCGCGATGGTCAGGATCGTGGCGTTGCGCATCTTCTTTCCTTTGAAGACTGACTTGGCGATATTGGGGAAACTCCCGCGTTCTTCAGCCAGCGCCACCGATGCCGTGCTTGCTTCTCGGCGCATGAAGGCCATGATTTTTTCGGCCAACTTCACCGCCGGGGTGGAATCGTACTTGATCTTCATCTTGAGGAGCAGGTCGGCCCAGCCCATGACTCCGAGCCCGATGCGGCGGTTGGCCCTGGTCATCTTCTCGATCTGCGGCAGGGGATATTTGTTGACGTCGATGACATCGTCGAGGAAACGCACGGCCAGCGAGGTCGTCTGGCTGAACCGTTCCCAGTCGAATTGGTCTTTTTTCTGCTGGCTGAAATAGTTGGCCAGGTTGATCGAACCCAGGTTGCAGGATTCGTATTCATGGAGCGGCTGCTCCCCGCAGGGATTGGTCGCCCGGATCGGGCCGAGCGGCCGGGTCGAGTTGTGCTCGTTGATCCGGTCGATAAAGATGAGGCCCGGATCACCCACCGCCCAGGCCGACTCGACGATCTGGTCGAAAATCTGCCGCGCCTTTTTCTGGCCGACGACTTTCTTGTGATAAGGGTCGGAGATGTCGTAGGCGCCGTCGTTTTTGACCGCCGCCATGAAGGCTTCGGTGGCCGCCACCGAGATGTTGAAATTGTTCACGCTCCGGCCGTCGATCTTCATCCGGATGAACTCTTCGATGTCGGGGTGGTCGGCCCGCAGGATGCCCATGTTGGCGCCGCGGCGGGTGCCGCCCTGTTTGACCGCCTCGGTGGCGGAGTCGATGACCCGGAGGAAGGAGACGGGACCCGAGGCGATCCCCTGAGTTTTCTTGACGAAGCTGCCCTTCGGCCGGAGCAGGCTGAAATCAAACCCCGTCCCGCCCCCCTCCTTATGGACGAGGGCGGCGTTCTTGACCGTTTCGAAGATAGAATCAAGGGAGTCCTCGATCGGCAGGACGAAACAGGCGCTGAGGCACATATCCCTCCCGGCGCCGGTCAGGGTGGGGCTGTTGGGCAGGAAGTCGCGGGCGATCATCAGGTCAAAAAACTTTTTCGCCCAGCGCTCCTGGTCTTTTTTCGCTTTCTCGGCGATGGCGATATAGCGGGCTACCCGCCAGAAGACATCGGCCGGCTCTTTGTCCAGAAACTCACCCTCTTCATTACGCATGAAATAACGGGCTTTGAGGATCTTGAGGGCGTTCTCGCTGAAGGGCTTGTGTTCCGGCATGGGGCCTCTCCTAGTTAATTTATAGAATCTATAAATTCAGTAAAACAACTACCGATAGTATATATCAAGACCGGTCCCCCTATCAATGGGAGTCACAGCTACGACTTTGGCTACTTTTTGCCGACGGCGCGAAGCTTCGAGACGATGGTGGCCTCTTTGTCCAGGCGGTGGTCCACCCGGAGGTCGATGTGGATGCGCTTTGCCCCCATCTTCAGGATGGCCCGGTGGGCGCCCTGAACAACCCGGAAGAGCGTCGCCAGGTCGGGCGCTTCGATGGTCGTCGACATGCCGCCCGTCTCGCTGCGCAGGCCCGAGGCTTCGATCGCTCGGATGGCCTCTTTGACGAACCGGCTGACAGAGGGGCCCTCGCTGGTCGGGAAAATCGATAATTCGGCGATGATCACTTTTTTTCCTCTGGAATTATTATATAATCTATTGGCCAAATAGAGAACCCGGAGAATTTGAGAGGGAGGCCGAGATGCCGAGTGAGCTTCCGGAAATGGGAAAAATTTCCTCGGACGTTTTTGACGAGTTGATCTACCCGCATCTGGGCCGGCGCCGGAAAACGGTCCTGGTCGGGCCGAAGCACGGCGTGGACATCGGGATCGTCGATATCGGCGGAGGGAAAGTCATGGCCCTGACCACCGACCCGGTGTTCATCGTGCCCGAGTACGGGTTTGAGAGGGCGGCCTGGTTCGCCGTCCACATCCTCTGTTCGGACGCAGTGACCTCGGCGCTCCGGCCGACCTATCTGTCCATCGACCTCAACCTGCCGCTCCGCATGACCAGAGAACAACTCGAGGTCGTCTGGAGGAAGATCGATGCGGAGTGCAATAGACTGGGCGTGGCCATCGTCTGCGGCCACACGGCCCGCTACGCCGGCTGCGATTATCCGATGGTCGGGGGGGCGACGGTCATCAGCGTCGGCGAGAAATCGCGCTATGTTACGCCCCAGATGGCCAAGCGGGGAGATATCGTGGTCATTACCAAGGGGGCGGCGATCGAGGCGACCGGGATTTTTGCCCTGGCCTTCAAGGACCGGATCGCCGGATATTTCGGCGAGGAATTCAGCCGGCGGGCCGAGGGCATTTTCTATCAGATGTCGGTGGTCGAGGACGCGTTGACGGCCGCATCGGTGGGGACGCGGGAGAACGGCGTCACGGCCATGCACGACGCCACCGAGTGCGGCGTCTGGGGCGGCCTATATGAAGTGGCCAAGGCTTCGCGCGTCGGCATGAGGATCGAGAAGGAGAAAATCATCGTCCTGGATGAAGTGGAAAAAATCTGCGCCAAATTCGGGATGGACCCGTATTCGTCCATCTCGGAGGGCACTCTGATCATCACCTGCAAGGAAAAGAAAGTGGATCTGTTGTTGAATAAACTTGCCCGGAAAAAGATTACCGCCTCGGTCGTCGGCGAGGTCATCCCGCAGAGCAAAGGAATCATCCTGGTCGAGAAGGGGAGGGAGCGGCCGCTCGAGCACCCGCGCGTTGATCCCTTCTGGCCGGCCTTCGCCCGCGCCCTGGAAGGGAAATGAAAGCGGCTTTCTACTGAACTGTTTATCGCGTTGGCGGCGGGGTAACCGGGCCGTTTGCCACAATGGTGAGTGGAGTGCCGTCAGGGATGAGTTCGTAGAGCTCGCGGATATCCGGGTTGAACAGTGCGGCGCAGCCGTCCGTCCAGTCATAGAACTCGCGAACCTTCGCTGGGTCGGCATCGCCGACTTCGAGTCCGGGTGGAAGGGTGTCCAGCCGCGCGCGCTTGTCTTGCGCCACCTCCGCCGTGTACTCTGGGAGCTGGCCGTGCAGCAACAGGTTGCCTCCGAGACCCGTGTTCTGCGGCGGGCACTCGCCTTTCTTGAGCGCCGAGGCGATCTCGTCGAACTGCCTCAGGTTGATCCGGCCCGTTTCGAGACCCGCACGCGCGTCAGCAAAGTTTGGGTATGAGATCCACAGCCCCAGGTAGTAGGTCGAGGGACGGTGGGCACAGATGAAGTACTCGCCCTCCGGCGTGCGCGAATCACCCGTCCTGATCTTGCGGCCGACAGGATTCTGTCCGAGCTGAACCCGGTAAGCCTTAATCATTCTCCGGCCGACCCATAGCTCGAGCCGCCGCTGCGATTTGTTCAGCAGGAGCCGGGCGTCCTTCAGCTTTCCGTCCCGCAGACGCAGTCCGTAAACCTGAGCCAGCTCGGCGAGCGGGCGCTCCGGCCCGAAGAGTGTCGGATCGTAGAGGGCGTATGTCGTGTCCCAAGGGCCCTGGCGTGCGGCCGGGGTTGGCGGGGCGGGAAGCGCCTTCGGGACCCGAGGGCCGACCGCGCAGGAGACGAGAAACACCGAGATCGCGATTACGGCGAGAGTCCGGAAGGGCAGGCTCCTCCGGAATCGAAAAACAATCCCCCCTGCCCCGTACAGGAGGAATCCCGCTGAAACAAGGGTGGTCATCGTGCCTTCCTATACAAGATAAAAACCCGGCCAAGCCGTGTCAAGACCCGCTGCCATCGTCAGAAGATGAACCGAAACCGGATTATGGACCGCGATTTCAAAATGGATGACTCTGGGCAAGACAACCTCCTTTCGCGAGGTGTTTCTATTTTATCTCGGGCCTCAAAGATATTCCACCGGCTTCGCTCCTTACGTCATCCACCGCATGCAGACGTAAAGATACTGGGCGTCGTTCTCGAAGTAGACCTGCCTCCTCCTTTTTAAAATAGACCTCATAGCCCACTGTGCAATCGTAAGCCTTTAATTAAAAGAGGCAAAAATAGCTGCCGGCTCCCACCGTCGCTGCTACCGGGCCGCTTCTCTGATCGATCTCACGAGGACTTAAGAAATACGGTTTTGGCCGGGTTG
>CAZYWP010000162.1:4468-5633 GCA_964651495.1 uncultured Eubacteriales bacterium
CCCGCTGGGCCGTGGCCGGCCCCTTTTTCGCGGGGACAGACATGGTCCTCAAACATCCGCAAGAATGTCGCCTTCTGCTCGGGAGTCAGGACTTCTTTTTCTTTTAGAAGATTGAGGACAGCCTTTTTCTGAATCTCCGCCTGGAGCCGGCTGATTTCTTCGATGAGCTTATCGATCGAAACGCTGTCAGGCGATTCTTTTTTCATCTCCTCGACCATCGCCCTTCTTTTTTCCCGCATCTGCGCCTGAATTCCTCCGGTTTCGGAATCAAAGGAAAAACGGATGTCCTTAATGCATTGTTCCTGCTCTCCGCTTAGACACAAGTGTCTTTCTAAGGAGGTCGCCCCGGCCGAGTTCGCGGCCGGATGCTTTCCCGGCGCTCGAAGCCAGCGATTGTAAGCGAATGTCAACAGCGCCGAAACGTTGATGACAACAAGCAGGATTAGCCCCAAAGCCAGCAATCTTTTTTTCATTCGAGGTCTTCTTTCTTTAAATTCTGATGGCTGACGTAAAAATCGGCCACCGAGCCTCGCGGGATATTTTCAAAGCTGTCGAGAAATCGGCCGGTGAATGATTCTTCAGGCATGGGGGGGATTTTTCCTGTTTTGCCCATCTCGTTTCCGGCAAATATTCCTCCCAAAAAGACCGCCGCCACCGCCACCGGCCGGAGGATCCTCCAGGCTGCCATAAGAATGCCTTTCCGTCCAGATCTGAGATCCTCATAGGCCTCGATTCTTTTTATGAGATTGGGGAAGAATGCGGGGGTCGGCCGGACTTCTTCTTGGGGAACCAAGTTTTTCCAGGCCCGGACAAATCGTTGAACAAGAAAGGCACACTCCGGACAGGAATCAAGATGATTCTGGATTTCCAGAGGCGTTGCCCCCTCGATTTCTTTTTCAGCGATAGAGATCAAATTGCTCTGGACGAAGGCACACGCCTTTATCCTGCCTGACGCGCTTTTTTTCATTTCTTTATTATGGACACGGGATCGCCGTCAAAACTTGCGGTCGCGGCAGCCTTTTAGGAACTGGGGAGCCAGCTTCTTCTGAAGGTTGATTTTAGCGCGGTGAAGGCAGGATTCCACTGAAGGCAGAGATACATCCAGAATCTCCGCGATCTCTTTATACGAGTGGCCTTCGAATTTATGAAGGATCAGCATAGCCTT
>CAZYWP010000163.1:0-5615 GCA_964651495.1 uncultured Eubacteriales bacterium
TCTATTCTATCTTTAGGGCATGCTGCTGATCCTGACGGGCCACATCCATTCCGGGAAGACCACCCGGCTACACGAGCTCGTTTCCGAATGGCGAGCCCGGGGAATCGCCCTGGACGGGTTCTTGAGCCCGGCGGTTTTCGAGTCGGGAAGGCGCGTCGGATATGATTGGCTCGACCTGGGAACGGACCGCTGTGCGCCCTTCCTGCGCCGCCGGGGAGAAGCGGTCTGGGAGAGGGTCGGCCCGTACTTTTTTATTCCCCCGACCCTGGAGAAAGCGAAGCGAAAAATCAGGACTCATGATCGCCGGAATTTACTCATCGTGGATGAAATCGGCCCGCTCGAAATCCGGGGCGGGGGAGTGTGGCCGGCCTTGGCTGGGGCTCTATCCGGGCCTCCGCTTCGCTGCCTGCTCGTGGTCCGCGAGGAGATCCTCGACCGCTTCCGGCGGGTTGCACCGGTCCGGCCGGAGAGAGTGTTTACGATTGAGGAGAGCGGCTTCTCCTTGGAGCTCGCGGGGGCCGTCCAGACCAGCTCCGGAACTTGAAGGGAGACGGGCATAATGAAGATCAGGGTGAAGTTTCTGGCCTATTTCCGCGACTTGTTCGGGGCCAAAGAGATCTCCGTCGACCTGCCTCCGGGCGCCCTGCTCCGCGATCTCCTGGAGCGGCTCGGCGATTTGCCCGAGCGCCGCAAGGCAATCCTGACGGAGAAGGGTGAGATCCATTCTCAAGTGGTGGTCATGAAGAACGGAGCGCCGGCACAGTCGGCGGGCGGAATGAAGGCTCCGCTTGCCGACGGCGATACGGTGGCCGTTTTCCCTTTCCTTGGCGGAGGTTAGGGTGATGAGCGGTGTTCCCTTTGGAATCCATGGCAAGATCCTGGAGGTCGACCTCTCGAGCTGCCGGGTGGAACAGACCCCTCTGGATACGGGCCTGGTCGCCGATTATATCGGCGGACGGGGGCTCGGAGCCCGGATCCTCTATGACCGGGTCGACCCGCTCTGCGATCCCCTGAGCCCCGACAATATCATCGTCATCGCCGCTTCGCCCCTCGTCGGTACGAACGCGCCCACCGCCGGCCGGGGCCACATGGTCTTCAAGTCCGCGCTGGGCGGTTCGGTCGGCAGCTCTAATTGCGGCGGGACCTGGATGCCGGCCTTCAAGTCCGCTGGATTTGACGCTCTGATCATTACGGGGAAGGCGCCGTCTCCCGTCATGATCGACATCCGTCCGGATATGGTCGAAATCCGGCCGGCCGGCCATCTCTGGGGTCTGGATGTCCCCAAGACTACAGAAGCCCTGCTGGCCGGCGATACCGACCGCCGCTCGCGCGTGCTGTGCATCGGTCCGGCCGGAGAGAACAGGGTCCGTTTCGCCGCGGTGATGAATGACAAGAACCGGGCTTACGGCCGGGGAGGCCCCGGCGCGGTCTGGGGGAGCAAAAACCTCAAGGCCATTCGCGCCCTCGGCCAAAAGAAGATCCAGATCCAGGACGCGGATAAATACCGGGCGGGGTATGAGCAGAGTTTTTATCTCTTGAAACAGGCCCCGGCCACCAAGCGCCTTCTCAGGGAGCTCGGAACGGCCGGCCTGATCGAGCTGATCAACTTGATCAACATGTTGCCGCACCGCAATTTCCATGATATCGACCACCGCGAAGAGGACGTGGAAAAAATTTCCGGCGAAACGCTGGCCAAGAAGCTTCTCCAGAGGGCGGCCGGCTGTTATATCTGTCCCATCGGCTGCCAGCGCCACACCCGGGTGGGGGATAAGAAAGGGGAGGGGCCGGAGTACGAAACAATGGTCATGATGGGCCCGGACTGCGATGTTTACGACATCGAGGCGGTCACCCGGGCCAATTATCTCTGCAACGAGCTGGGCCTGGATACGATCTCATTCGGCGGCACGGTGGCCTGCGCCATGGAGCTCTTTGAACGCGGCATTCTCACAGCCAGGGACACCGATCAACTTGACCTGCGCTTCGGGAACAGCGGCATCCTGGAGGACCTCGTCCGCCGAGTCGCCCATCGGCAGGGAATCGGGGACCTGCTGGCCGAGGGATCATCCCGGCTGGCCGGAGCCTTCGGCCACCCGGAGTTCGCGATGACGGTGAAAAAACAGGAGATCCCCGGGTATGACCCGCGGGCTTCCTTCACTCAGGCTCTCGGCTACATGACTTCGCCAACCGGCGCCTGCCACCTCAAGGGCGGATACGCGGTCTCGCTGGCCTTTTTCGGCGGCAGCAAGGAGATCCCGCGCTTCAGCCTGCTCCAGTCGCCGATCGGAATCCGGAACATGCACAACCTCGGCATCATCCAGGACAGCCTGGGCGTCTGCCGGTTCACCGGGTTCGCCTTTTCCTACGACCCCTGGGCCCGCATGATGAGCGGAGTCACCGGGCTCGATTTTTCGACCGCCCGGCTGGAGGAAATCGCCAACCGGATCGCGGCCGTGGAAAGACTGTTCAACCTCGCGGCCGGCCTGACCGAGGAAGATGATACGCTCCCGGAACGCTTCAGCCGTGAGCCGATTGTCGTGGCCGGCGAGGAGCGGGCCCTCACGCGCCAGGCAATCGTGAGGATGAGACGGGATTATTACCGGGCCCGGAGCTGGGATGAAGGGGGGATGCCCACCCCCGGACTTCTTCGAGAGCTCGGAGTGAAAGGACCGCAGCGGCCATGACCAAAAAGACCTGGAAAGCGAGCGAAGACGTCATGCGGCTGTTCCAGAATGTCGGGCGGGCTTCGCTCCTCTACGACATCCAGGACAGCCACAGCGGAAACATGGCCATCCGCCACGCCGACGAGAGGGGGAACGAGTGGATCGTCATCACGGCGACCGGATCGCAAAAAGGCGACCTCGACCCGAGTCAGATATGTTTTCTTTCGCCGACGGAGACCGATTTCGGTTATTATAAAGCCTCCTCCGAGACCGACATCCATGCCCGTATTCTCGCCCTGCCCGGCGTCGGCGCGTCCATCCACGCCCACACCAAAGAGCTGATGATCGTCACCCTCGACGACGCGCCCAAGCCCAACCAGCCGGCGCCGTTCATCCCGGTTGACCCGCTTGGCCGCTATCATCTCGGGGGGTTCGTACCGGTGGACTGGGTGGAAGTCCCCAGCGGCTCGTCCGAGATGGCCAGGATCATCCCCCAGCGTCTGGCCGACCACCCGGCCACGGTCATTCAGACTCATGGCACCTTCGCCCGCGGCCGGACCCTTAAAGAAGCGTTCTTCCTGGTCTGTATCGCCAATCATGCCGGCTATATCGTGCGCCTGGCCGGGAAGCTGGGTGTGGACATCGCAGCCCTGAGGGAATCCGTCCAGGCCGCTCCAGAAGCCTCCTTTCGGCCTTCCGAATATTCCATCGACGATGACGAGATCTGCGAGTTTCCGGAGGAGAAAGAGATCCTCCAGGAATTCCGCAAAGCCGGGGCGCGCATTTTTGAATCCCGGCTGTCTCCTTTTCACACCGGTTCGATGTCGGTGCGCGGCGTGGAGCACATGCTCTACGCGCCCAAGGCCTCGATGCCCCGCGAAATCGGCGGCCCGTTGAGGAAAGTCCCGCTGGAGACGGGGAGCGACGACCCGCCGGAGCTCCGCCTCCACAAGCAGATTTACGCGGCGAGCGATTTCCAGACGGTCATGCACTGTTATGTTCCCGAGGCCGAGGCGATGGCCCGCTTTATCTACCCCGGGGAGAGCGAGCCGCGTGACCGTGTCGTCCCGATCGACGCCGAGGGCGGGTTTCTTTACCTGGTTATTCCGGTGGTCCCCGTCCAAACTGAGCCGGGTGAGCTCGTCCGCCTGCTCCACGACTACAAGATGGCGATCGTCAGGGGCGGCGGGGTCTGGGCCGTCGGGGGACAGTCCCTGTCGGAGGTCCTGCACCATCCTTCATCGCTGCGCGAGATCTGCCTTTACCGCATCGGCGCCCACGAACAGGGGCTGGACCTGCGGAAGATGGAGCCCGAGAAAGCCAAGCGTTGGTGAGTGAGGCTCGGGGTGTGGGCTCGAAGGCCCGCAAATTTCCCCCGGCGAGGGAAATTTGCTTAGTCCTCGGCTCGCTCTCCTCTTCGAGGAACCCTGCCCGCTTCGCCTCCGGATGGCCTTCTCCGCCCACGCCCCTCGCCTCTGTCAACTAAAGGAAGCGGGAGACCTGGGAGGCCAGGAAGCGGGCGATATCCTCTGTGGCAAAGGGCCAGGCATAGATGAATTGTTTCGTCGGATGTTTATCCCGCGCCCGGCGGATCGTTTCGGGGATGTCCACCGCGGAATGTTCACCGCCTGGCGTCATCATCGGCGTGACGACGATGATCTTCTCGCCGGCGATCCCGGCGGCCCGGTCAAAAGCATCATCTAACTTCGGGGCGCAGAATTCGTTGAACCCGAGGACAACTTCGAGTCCGGAGGTTCGGCGGAGATGCTCGGCCAGGTCGAGCGAGCCGGCATAGAATGGGTCGTTCTGGGGCGTGCGCGGCCAAGCCCGTACCTTAGCCTCCAGTTCTTTATAGCGAAGCCTGGGCGCGTCCTGGGCAGCTCCTTCTTCCCCGTGGCCGATTCTGGCGTGGAGACCGAAGAACTCGGCAAGCTCCGGCTGGGGGAAATCGAGGGGCGGAGCCCCATGCATGGCCAAAACAATAACCGCGTTCGCCTTCTCGCCTATCTTACCCATCCGACCTTCCTCCCGGACTCAGCGGCGAGGACTTCAGTCTTGCGGCGACAGCCTGTTTTTTGGGGGGATCGGCGTTCTTCGAGAAAACGTAGTAAGCCCTTCGGGCCGGGAATATTTTCTCCATGGCCGGGTCATATTTTTCGTGAAGGCCGGTTTCGATCTCGACCTCCCGACGGAATCCCAGGTTTTCGAACCGCCCGACCCACCAGTCACTCACGGCGCAGATGATGTGCCCGTTTTTGGGATAGCCGTAGTCATCGACGGGAACGGCCCGGAAAATTCTCCCAGCGGCCGCATCCTGTTCCCACTCCGCGAAGTCGACCCGGAAGATCTCTCCGAACGCCTTGTCCTTGCCGTAGGCGGGAATATTGGCATAGAGATAACCGCCGTCTTTGAGCAGGCCGTGGAGCTCGGAGATATATTCGTCCAGCTTGTTCGGGTTGAGGTGCTCGAAGATGTCCAGCCCGAGGATGAGGTCGTACCGCCGGTCCAACGCGAGGTCAAGGAGGTCGCCGCAGTGAATCCGGCCGCTGATCTCGGGAAACGTTTTGTCCAGAGCCATTCGGCTGATCTCCACTCCTTCCCCGAAAATTCCTTTGTCCTGGAGACATTTCAGGACGGCGCCGTTGGCGCAGCCGAAGTCAAGGACCGAGCCGGGCTCGAACTCGGCCGCGATGTCGGCCATCATCCGCTTGTCTTCATCGATGAGGAAGCTCCACACTCCCGGCCGTTCGTAGTAGCCGTTTTCGATGACCTTCCGCTCCAGCCAGTCGAAATCCTCCTCGGCCGCGGCCCGGAAGACCCGGGTTTTTTCTTTTCCGTCAGGGGAGGTCAGGATGGCGTAGCTCTCCGGGCGTTCGTCCTGGATGGGCAGGAGCTTGATGTAGTGGTGGATGTTGTCCCTGACGGTCTTAAAGACAAACTCGGCCGCCTCGGTGA
>CAZYWP010000164.1:0-4356 GCA_964651495.1 uncultured Eubacteriales bacterium
GCTTGTTCTATTGCCTGTTGATAGGCGGTCAGGGCTTGGGGGTAATTGCGCTGCTGAAACTCCAATCGCTCGGCCGATTGAATCCTGGCCACCGCGGACGATGGTCGCGCCGGGGAAGAGATGGGGGACCGATGACCATTTGGGACATACAGAAGCTTGGCTGCGGGAAAGCGAATGGTCTCGAAGTCCTGGAGAAGGAACACCTGTTCTACCAGAGGATGTTCATCAATCAGGTTTTTCAGGCGACTGATCTGCTCCCCGGACGGCGCCTTCAGAGGGTCTGAAATGACGCCTGAAAATGCCTTTTCGACGGCCATGATCTTTTCCTCAATCAGACCGACAACCCGCTCTGAGATTCTCCGGTGCTCATCGAGCCGCCCTTTCTCGAGCAGGGCGCGGTCATTCTGGATGCCTCGAAAGGCCAGATATCCCAGAAGCAAGCTGGGCAAGACAATGCCCAGCAGGAAGAGGAAGATGATCTTCTGGCGCTTTTTGGTGGGGGCGTTCATTTTCAATATTTAATGCTGGCTTTCATTTTAAGAAAGGCCTGCAGCAAATACAAGCCGCCTGGAGAAGCCAGGAAAATCATGGTTTTTATTTTCTCCGCCCTGTGCTATAAGTCCTGTCAAGCACGCCATGAAAACCCTGCTCGTCGTCAACCCGGCCGCCGGGCACGGCCGGGGGGAGAAGTGCTTCCGGCGCCTCGAGCCCCGCCTCCGCTCCGCCATCCCCGGTCTCGAGGTCCGCTTCTCGGAGCAGGCAGGCCACGCCGTCGAAATCGGGAAGCGGGCTGCCGGCGAAGGTTTCGACCGCTTGATTTGCCTGGGCGGCGACGGCACACCTTATGAAGTCATCAACGGCCTCTATTCCGCAGGCCGTCCCGCCCGTCTCCCCGAAATCGGTCAGATCCCGGCCGGCACCGGAAATTCCTTCCTCCGCGACTTCGATATCCTCACGCCCGACGAGGCCCTCGAAAGGATCCTGGCCGGGCGCCGCCGCCGCGTCGACCTCGTTGAGTTCCACTATCGAGAGGGAACGGACACCCTCCGCCGCTACTCGCTCAACATCCTCGGCGTCGGTCTCATCGCCGACATCCTCCGGCTGACCAACGAGCGCCTCAAGTTCCTCGGCGCGGCCGGATACAGCCTGGCCGTCCTCATCCGCCTCGCGCGCGGCATGGACAATCGCATCACCATCGAGGCCGACGGCCGCAGGCTTGAGGTCGCCGACAGCGCCCTGGTCGTCTCCAACTCGAAATACACGGGCGGGAAGATGAAGATCGCGCCGTCCGCAGACGTATCCGACGGAAGGGCCGACCTTGTCCTCTTCAACGGCGTCAACCGCCGCGAGATCGTCTCCATTTTCGGCGGCGTATTCTCCGGCCGGCATATGGCCCACCCGAAGGTCGAGACTCTCCAGGCCGCCTCGATCTCCGTGGAAGCCACCCCTCCCCTTCGCCTGATGGCCGACGGTGAGCTCCTGGGGCACACGCCGCTCCGGGTCAGGGTCCTGCCGGCGGAGCTGACCATCCTGGCATGAGAAAGCTCGGCGAACGCCTACGCTCCGTCCTCATCTGGACGGTCGCCCTGCCCTTCTTTCTTTTCGCCTGCGGCCTCGTCTGGCTCGGCTCCTTCATCCTCCGCGGCAGGGCCCTCGAGGGCCTGATCAAGGCCGGGTGCCGGGCCGTTCTGTTCGTCTGCGACATCCGCGTCCGGACGGGCGGCCGCAAAAACCTGGTCCCCGGCCGCCAGTATGTGGTGATGATGAACCACGTCAATTTCTTCGACCCGCTCGTCTTCTACGCGGCCTTCCCGGGGCTGGCCCGCGGCGTCGAGGAGGAAAGCCACTTCCGCTGGCCGGTCTATGGGGAGACGATCCGTCGCATCGGCATGTTCCCCATCAGCCGGACGGACACTCAGCGGGCGGTGGAGAGCCTGCGCCGGGCCGCGGCCTGGGTCCGTTTCCGGCCGGACTTCTCCTTCGCCGTCCTGCCCGAGGGAACGCGGACCCGGGACGGAGCTCTCGGCCCGTTCAAGCGCGGCGGGTTTCTCCTGGCCATTGAGACGGGCTTGGACATCCTGCCCGTCGTCCAGACAGGAGCCTTTCGCATCGCCCGCAAGGGAAGCCTGCTCATCCGGCCCGGCCGGGTCGACGTAGCCATCGAGCCCGGGGTGCCAACGGCCGGTTATACCAAAGAGAATGTCGGGGAGCTCATCGAGCGTGTCCGCGGGGTTTTCCTCGAACGTCTCGGCGCCTGAGCCCGAGAATTCCCCTTTTCGCCGCGCCAGGGTTCAAGGCGGCAATGCCGGCCCCGTCCTGGAGAAAGCGTTCGTTCCTCAGGTCGAAGATATCGTCCGGGCGATAAGGCAAATGCTCGGAAAAAAGAGGCGTGGCCTTTAAAAATGGCTAATTTGTAATTCACTGCGAAAAAGTCTTGACTTTTTTGCACATTGATACATAATAGCCATATGCAGAGATACCTGGAAGAACACATCAAACGGGACCTCGGGAAAAAAATCGTCCTCGTTTCGGGCCCCCGGCAGGTGGGGAAAACCACCCTGTCCCGCCAACTTATCGACCCTTACGTCTACCTGAATTTCGACTCCAGCCCCGACCGGGAGATGATCCGTAAACTCGAATGGGACCGAAGAGCCCGGCTCGTCATATTCGACGAGCTCCATAAAATGAAAAACTGGAAGTCCTGGCTCAAGGGCGTTTACGACACGGAGGGCATCCCGCCGGCGATCCTCGTCACCGGTTCGGCAAGGCTGGATCTTTACCGCAAAGGCGGGGATTCCCTGGCCGGCCGGTTCTTTTCCTATCGGCTGCATCCTCTGACGGTTCGCGAGATATGTAACTCTCTTCCCGAGAAGTCGGAGGACGCCATTCATCATTTGCTGCGGCTCGGAGGTTTTCCGGAACCGTATCTCGGCAAAGAAGAAGGAGCGGCCCGACGATGGAGAAGAACACACATCGACACCATCATCCGTCAGGACCTTCTGGATCTCGAGAAGATCAGGGATCTGAAGTCCGTCGAGATTCTGATCGACCTCCTCAGGATGCGGGTCGGATCTCCCACGTCATTCTCCTCCCTGGCCGAGGACCTTCAGGTATCGCCGCACACGGTCCAGCACTGGCTCCAGGTGCTGGAACAGCTCTGCATCGTGTTCCCGGTCCGGCCCTACCACCGAAATATCGCGAGGAGCCTTTTGAAGGAACCCAAATTCTATTTTTATGACGTCGGCGACGTCAAGGACGACCTCGGAGCCCGTCTGGAAAATCTCGTTGCTACGGCTCTTCTCCGCGAGACCCATCTGCTCGAAGACACAACCGGGAGGAAAACGGCGCTCCACTACCTTAGGGACAAGGAGAAGCGCGAGGTGGATTTCCTGGTTGTGATCGACGGCCATCCCGTCCTTATGGTCGAAGTCAAGGCGGGGGAAGACAGATTCGACAAATCCCTGTTCCGCTTTCGCCGTCATCTCTCTGGTGCCCGGGCTGTCCAGGTCGTCCTCGGCCTCCGGAGGAGGAAAAGCTCCCAGGGCGTGGAGATGACCTCGGCGCACGAATTCCTGGAAAAACTCGAATTCAAAGAGTAGGAACTCATTTTCGCGAATGATGGCGTCCTGCAAAAAACCTGTCCTATCCCAGCCAGTTCTCGACTCTGAGCCGTTTGATCCGCCGGAACTCCTCCGTGTTGTTGGTTACGAGGATGATGTCGAGACTCAGCGCGTGAGCGCCGATCTGTGTATCCAGCGGGCCGATCGGTGTCGCGGCTTTTTCCAGCTCGGCTCGGACAGGTCCATAAGCGGAGGCCGAGGCGAATTGAGAAACCGCTGCTTTCCCCCGCGTCCTTTATCTCGGGTCGAACATCTGGTCACGGCGTCTCAGCCTCGAGCACCGGGTCGTTTACCTGGTGAGAGACGACCGCATCGACTTTCTCCAGGCCCGGAATCAGAGCTAAAGCACTAGGGCGTAGCCGATCTTGAAAAAGAAAGTGCGGTCGGTCCGGGTGATGTCGATCCCCTGGAGCCCGAGAGAGTTGTCCGAGTAGCCGAGAAACAGGACAGTTTGGGGGTTGATTTTGTAAGAAAAGAGGAACTGGGTGAAAACCCCTTTGCTGCGGGGCTCAACCGGAAAGGTGTACCGCTCGGGTACGCGGTCGACATCGCGGTACTGCACGATGGCCCGAATAAAGGAGCGGACGTTGAAATTATAGATCAGCCGGACCTGGGAGAGGTTGGCCGTGTAGGTGCGCAGGCCCGAGCTCTCCAGCCGCTCCAGGCTGTGATAGACGTTGAGGTTGAGATGTGTTCCCAGCCCCAACTCCATGTACGGCCCAAGTCTCAGCGCCTC
>CAZYWP010000164.1:4456-5516 GCA_964651495.1 uncultured Eubacteriales bacterium
ACCCGGGGCATGAACCCGTAATCCGCCCGGAAGCCCGAACCAACATCAAGGTAGCTCGCAAAGGCCTGCCAGTTGCGGGTCAGATGGGAAAAGTCGACCTGAACTCCGTCGCCGCCGAAGAAGTCCGGTTTTTGGCCGAATTCAAGGGCGACCGCGCCCGGGTATTCGGTTTCGGAATGAAGATACTGGAACCGAAGGTTGGTGCTCTGGCTGAGCCGGAAAAATCCGTCAGCGCCGCCGACATGGTTGGCGTAGCCCCCGCCGGCCCGGCCGGTGTAAAGGAGGCCGAGGGTGGAGCCTTTGCCGACATCGTGGCGGTAGCGGAGGACAGCTCCGGTCACGTCCTGATCGAGAGAGGTCGAGCTGGAGCCCTGGTTGGAGGGGAAAATCAGGTTATTGATCCGGTCCCCGGCGGCAAAGAAGCCGATGGCGCTGCGGCCGGATTTCCCGGTGAGCTTTGTCCCCCACATGGGATCGGCAACCGTCCGGGTGAATACAGCCTGGAGAGGCGTCAGGAAGAAATCGCCCCCTTCAAGGAAGAAGGGCCGCTTCTCCGGATAGTAGAGGGCAAAACGCGTGTTCACATCGAGCTGGGCGACATCGGCCTCCACCTGGGAGAAATCCGGGTTGGCCGTGGCGTTGAGGATCATATTGGGAGTCACTCCCCACTTGGCCGTAATCCCGGGTTCCGCCTTGATACTGCCCGGCTCGAGCCCTCCTGAAGGGAAACCGGCCATATCCAGGGCATCGGTCCGGCCGGCCGTCAGGGTCGGATCAAACTCCAGGTTGCGGCCGGGGGAGATGCCCTCGAACCCGCTGAGCTTGTTGAACTGGCAGAGAAGGCAGGCTCGGTTCCGGTCACGGGGATGAGATTCCATCCGGTGCCGGACGCTTCGCGGCCAGGACCGTTCGGCCGAAAAGCCCCAGGTCTGCTTCTCCGCGGTGCGGGGAAAGCGGAGCTGGTTGAAGGGAATGACCATCTCGATGGCATAGCCCCATTCGGTGATCTTTCCGGCCGAGGCCCAGATCGCATCCCACGAGAAATCCTCATACCCCTCCA
>CAZYWP010000165.1:0-2819 GCA_964651495.1 uncultured Eubacteriales bacterium
GGTGCGGCAGGTCCAGGACAGGTCCAGAGGGATCCCTGTCTACAGGATGCCAGTCAGGATCGGGGTCATCACCGAGAATGGGACCAAGGTCCATCAGGTCTGGATCGAGGACGAAGACGAGGTCTTTGAATTCCAGGAAGCCGCCCGGCCGCTTCTCGTCCGCTTCGATGAAGGCCACTTCCTGCTCAAAGAGCTGATTTTCTCCAAATCCCGCGAGGAACTTCTGTTCCAGCTCCAGAGGGATGATGTCATCGGCCGGATCGAAGCGGCCTCCGCGCTCGCCCGTTTGGCCAAAGAAAATGGGACGCTGGTGGCGCTTAAGGCGGCGGCCGAGAAAGACCCCTTCTGGGCGGTCAGAGAGAGCGCGCTGCGCGCGCTGAGACAGGTCGGCGATCAAGCTCTCGTCCCTTTTTTCAAAGGAAGATGCGGCGATCCCCATTCGCGGGTACGGACGGCCGCCCTCGCCGCCCTTGGGGAATTCCGGCAGCCCGGGATGGCGGCCTTTTTCATCAAGCACTTCCGGCAGGAGCGAAGCTACGTGGCCCAGGCCGAGGCCCTCAAGGCATTGGGAAAGACCGGTGATCCCGCGGCAGAGGCCTTCCTAAAAGAGGCGGAAAAAATCCCTTCTTTTCGGAATATCATCCGGGACGCCGCCCGCCAGGCTCTAAAATCCCCGAACAGGGACCGGCCCTAGCGCGTCTTCGCGACCCGGACCGCCTGGATGCCATAGGCTTTCATGGGGACCGCGATACTCGCATCCGAAATTTGGACTGAGGCTTCGTTCTTCTCTCCCATGTCAGTTAGCCATGCCGAGAGGCTTTGCCCCAGGAACAAAGAGCTGCTCAGGAGAACCTCAGAGTCTGCGCCGGCGATCTCCCGCAGCCGAATGACCAGGCCTTCGCCGTCCTCCGCCATTTTCACGGCCTGGATGATGACATTGGCCCGGTCAACCTGGAAAAACGAGCCGCCGCCTACCTCCAGGGTTCCTTTGGAATCTTCAGGTATCCAGGATGCCAGGAGAGGCGTGTGGACTTCCCAACCGAACCGGGTGCTCTGGACGGCATCCGCCCCACCGGCCCGCGACGTCAGCGCATAGCGGAAAGTGGCCGGCCCTCCCTGGCTGGCTTTGAAATTGGTCATCCAATAATTGTTCATAGCATAAGAGAAAAGCCAGGGATTGAGGATATCGAGCTTCTTCAGCCATCTGCCGGTGTTGATGTCGCCGAACTGGACGAGCGGCGCTTCGACGGGCGACCAGACGAGCGTGCAGTCCGGTCCCGATAGCTCGACCCAATGCTGGACAGTGTGCCAGTCGCGGACGGTGCGGGGGAGTTGATCGACCTCCGGTCGCATCATCCCGTCCGCGATCTCAAAGACAAACTTCCCGCCGTCCATCTTGAAGGGGAACGCGAAATAGACGGCTTCCGGCAGGCGCGTATCCTCCTTCTGGAGGCGGTTGACGATATCAATGCGCCTCAGGCCGTCATAAAGGACGATCTCGCTCTCGAGCTCCCGGCAGCCCGGAGCCTTGGGCTTGAGCTTTAGGCTCCAGGCCACAGGTCCGCTCAGACCAGGTGTGATCTTGGCGGCGGTCGGGCTAACGCGTAGAAAGACCGCCCGCTTGCTCATGTCATCGACCGCTTTGCGGCCTCCCTCCGGATTCTCATAGACGTATTGGTTGAGCGAGTAGGGAGCCGAGCCATCCACCAATTCCTGCTTCGATGCCTTGTCATAGACACTCTTAAGACCGCCCGTGTTCGAGTCGAGAACGACCTTATAGAAATCGTTTTCAAGGCTGTTGTTGGAAGGAGAAGGTTTGGACGCCGCCGGGGCTGCCGACTGATCGGAAGAAACGGAATAAACGGCGTATCCCAAAGAGGGGATGTCACGGGCCAATAATTGTGCGGTCCTCTCGTCCAGGAGCTGAAAGGGCTCTTCGCGGCCAGTCCTCCGGTCGATCAGCCGAAATTGGCCTTTCCGCTCGATGAGCGGCTGGGGCAGGGCGATTTTTACGACGTCAGTCCTCTCCCAGGAAAGCGGGTTGAAGACCATCAGAGTAAGGCCGTCCTGCGGCTTGATCCGTCCGGCAAGGGCATCCAGGCCTTTCCTAGTCAGAGTCCGGCCGATCTCGCTGGCCTTGTAGGCAAAGCCCGATTTGAGCGCCCACTGGCCCCGGACAAACTCGGCATCGGGCTCGTCGATGCTGTTATGGGCGCCCCAGGTATGTTCGTCATAGAACATGGTCATGCGGTAGCCCTCGTTGATCTCGGAACCGGGATAGGCGAAATCCGGTGTGATCGAAGCCGCAATCGCGGCCAGTTTCTCGGCATTTAGAAGCTCACTGTGGGCTATCCGGTTGACGCCCGTTTCATAGGCCGTTGAAGCGACGCCGTCCGTCCAATAATCCGGCCAGCCCAGTTTGTAGGTGGGGATCTGCGCCCGGAACTTGCCCTCTAGAGCTGCAAAGAACTCCCGCATGGTCGCCAGCCGGAGCTTGGGATACGCCCACCGTTTGTTCCAATCGCGGACGATGTCGGAGAGAGCTCGCCCCGGAGGGCAGTTGTCGGTCACCCAGGCGCTGACGTTAAAAGCGATGAGGTCGAACGGATAATCGCCCCGGGCTTCCAGGCCGATCAGGTACTTTTCAACCGCCGGCCGGCTCTTCTCCTCCCCTTCGTGGATACGGAGCTCGTAGTTCGAAAACAGGTAGTGCTCTCCGTTCCAGTGAAGGATTCGGCTCCCGTCCGGGGACTCCCAGTAGAAGGCGCACGGACGGCCCAGGGCGGCAAGCGAGCGCGTTTCGTTGATGCCCGTGGCGA
>CAZYWP010000165.1:2919-5327 GCA_964651495.1 uncultured Eubacteriales bacterium
GCGCACGGACGGCCCAGGGCGGCAAGCGAGCGCGTTTCGTTGATGCCCGTGGCGAAATATCGGACGCCGGACTTGCTCAGGATCTGGGGGGATGCCCAGCTCCACCCCGTCACGTCGTTGTTCATGGCGCAAGTCACGGGGATTCCGTATTTCCGGCTCAGCTCGCGGGCCGGATAGAGCGCCCGGACGAGCTCTTCGTGGCCAAAGCAATCCGAGAGCTGGAGGTACCAGGCGCCGACCTCCACCCTCCCCTTCCGGATGAGGTCCATGAGCTCCCCGACCTTCTCCTCGGGCCTCTGCTTGATGAAATTCTCGATCGTCCAGGCGACTTCGGCGTTCCAGCGGAACTTAGCCTCGTCGGGGTAATCCTCGGTCTCGCGGCAGTAGCGGATGACATCATCCAAGTATTCGGCATGTTTTTTGAAGATTCGGGATTGGAGGTCGGTGTAGCCGATATCCGTGTGGGAGTGGTGAAAGAGGTAGACCGTCCATTTCCGCTGCGGCCGCAGCTCTTTTTCCGCCTTGAAAACCTCTCCCCCGGCGGTCAGGGCAAATGACGCTTTGATCGGAGCCTTGATCTCCGGGACGGAAAGGGTGTGCTCGCTCTTTCCCTTGGGAATGAGGCCCAAGTTGAGGGAGAGCTCAGACGCGTCCAGGCTCGCTTTGAGCTGTCCGTTCAGCACCTCGCTGGCACTATCAAGTGATATCCGCAATACCTGCTTTGTCACCCCGCCCTCTTCGAGAAAGAACGGGGTGGCGACAACATCAAACTTGACAGCCGGCGCCAAGCCCGACTGCCCGGTCGGGCCGGCATTCAGCCCAAGGTAAGGAACTAAAACGAGGACAAACCCCAGTAAAATCCCCTTTTGAATCATCTGCTCCACTCCCTCTCCTTGAGATTCCATCGCTCGCGCCGTCGCAGGCGTTCGAGCGCGCCGCTACTCCCGGCGGGCCGGGAGGCCCCGGACATCATGATTTCATCCCGGCAGCTGTTTTCGCCGCAGCTTGCTCTTCCGAATCCCGTAGGCGAAGTAGATGACGAGCCCCAGGGCCATCCAGCCCAGCAGCCGGATCCAGGTGTCCTTGGGAAGACCGGCCATGAGGTAGAAACAGCTCAGGATGCCCAGGACGGGGATGAACGGCACGCCCGGCGTCCTAAACGGCCTGGGGAGCTCGGGATGGGTGTAGCGGAGGACGAGGACGCCGGCGCAGACGATGATGAAGGCCAAAAGCGTCCCGATGCTGGCCAGCTCGCCGACAATCCCGATGGGAAGTAGAGAGGCGACGACGCCCACGGCAAGTCCGGTCACGATCGTCGTTAGGTAGGGCGTCCCGAACCTGGGATGGACCTTGGAGGCGGCCTGCGGGATGAGCCCGTCCGTGGCCATGGAAAAGAAAATGCGCGACTGTGCCATCAGCTGGACGATCATCACCGAGATCAACCCCACGATTGCCGCAATCTTAATCAACGGAGAGAGCCAAAAGAGTCGCATCGCATCGATGGCGACGGCCACGGGAGCCGCCACGTTCAGGTTGGAGTAATGGACGACGCCTGTCAGCACGAGTGAAAAAGCGATGTAGATGACCGTGCAGATAAAAAGGCTACCGAGGATACCCCTGGGCACATCTTTTTGCGGATTCTTGGCTTCCTGGGCGACGGTGGAAACAGCGTCAAAACCCAGGTAGGCGAAGAATATGACTCCAGCGCCCCGCAGGATTCCGCTGAGGCCGAAGAACCCGAACCCGCCCTGGTTGGCGGGGACAAAAGGCTTCCACAGCTCCGGCTTGATGAAAAACAGGCCGGCGCCGATGAAAATGAGGATGGCCGTGATCTTAAGGAAGACGATGACGACGTTGACCCTCGCCGATTCCTTGATGCCGATGACAAGCAGGATCGTGATGAGAGCGACAATAAAAAATGCCGGAAGGTTGAAGAGCGCGCCCGTGGCCGTCCAGGTCTGATGCTGGGAGTCGAAGGCAAAAGGCGCGGCCGAAAGGCGGGCCGGAAACGTGAGGCCCAGGTCTTTAAGAAAACTGACCATGTAGCCGGACCAGCCAATCGAGACGGTGGTGGCGCTCAGGGAATACTCGAGGATCAGGTCCCAGCCGATGATCCAGGCGAAGAATTCACCCAGCGTGGCGTACGTGTATGTATAGGCGCTTCCGGCGATCGGGATGAGCGAAGCGAACTCGGCATAGCAGAGCCCGGCAAAAGCGCAAGGCAGGGCGGCAAGGACGAAGGAAATGGTCACGGCGGGTCCGGCATATTGCGCAGAAGCATGCCCGGTGATGACAAAAATGCCGGCTCCGACGATGGCGCCGATACCGAGGAAGATGAGGTCCCAGGGCCCCAGGACTCGTTTGAGCCCGTGCGTTGTCGCCGTGGCCTCCCGGGTGAGGTCTTCCAG
>CAZYWP010000166.1:0-5318 GCA_964651495.1 uncultured Eubacteriales bacterium
TCGACCAGCATCTCGGTGAACTGCCGCATCGAGGTGAGGGGAGTCCGGAACTCATGAGAGACGGCGGAGACGAAGTCCGACTGGAGCCGCGCAGCTGCCAGTTCCCGGGAGACGGCACGGCCGATGAAGTAGCTTGCCGCGACGACGAGAAGAGCCAGCATCGCCAGGCCCATCATCATCAGCCGGCGGCGTTGGGCGAACTGGGTGATGTCTGCTTTCGGGTCGGCGTTGACGATGGCGATGTCCCAAGGCAGGCCGGTGACGGTAGCGAGACGAGATGTCATGGGACTCCCGGTCGCAGGTTCGTTTCCGTAGACCAGCGCGTTGTCTGAGTCGCGAATAGCGATGCGAACGCCGCTGAAATCACGAGCTCCGATGAGTGGATCAAACCATCGGCTCCGCTGGTAGCCGAGGCCGGCGACAACAGCCGCCAATCGATCGTTCGACTGTCGCCAGAGGACGGTGACGGACGTGCCTTGAAGGCGAAACGACCTGCGCCCGGCGGAACCCCTCTCGACATTGGCGATCGCTTCGCGGTTCTGCCAGAGCCAGGCAACAGCCTCCGCCAGGGCCTGCTGCTCAGAGTCGGATTCCGGCTCTTGGCTGAGCCACCGCGCCACCTGATCGCGGTAATAAAGGTATGATGCCCGGTCAAGACGCCAGCGCCTGCTTTTTAAGTCCTCGTAAAGATTTTGGGCTTGCTGTTGTAGCTCCGACCGGCGGCCGAGTTCCTCCAGCAGGACACAGCGGGCGCGGCGTGCCGCGAGGTCAGCTGGTGCCCCCGAGAGCGAGACTCCGTGATCGGAGGACTTGGCCAGCCCGGCATAGATTTCGAGGGCGGAGTCGAGGTCGCCAGCCTTTCTGAGATTCCGCGCCAGCCGGAGCTGCGCGCTGATCCTAACGGCGGGATCTTCGGCTTTGGAGAAGGGGCGGAGTTCAATGATCGCGCGGCTGTAGTTATGATCAAGGAATTCCGATTTTTCGGCTTCGGTAAAAAGACCGGCTGACGCTTCTCGACCTGGGGGAATCACCGGATAATACAGGAGAGCGTTATCCGGCCAGACTTGGACTTCCGAGTCGCCGGCGACTATCCAAACAACGTCTTCTTCCGACGGACGGAAATCCACATTTGGGAGGTCGGCCAGCTTGCGTTCCTCTACCGAGAGGACTTGTTCCAATGAAGCGATGAGGCGATCTGCCACGGCCTCCCGCCGCTCCTCCAGCTGCTGCGCTTCGAGCGCGCGATCCTGCTCGACGAGACGCACACCCATCCAGACCAGCGCGACGACCGACACCGCCGCGACGCTTAAGAAAAGAATCGCCGTGTTTCGAGAAGGATGCCCCCGGAACCGGAGCAAGGTCATTTTAATCCCAACCCGTCTTTACTTTATCTTTAACGGGACAATTTTACAATCGAGATTAGGTCAAGAGTGTGTCAAGCTTTTGTCAAGCCGCAAAAAATGGGGACGCTCCTATTTTCTCTTTTTTCTCGTCTTTTCTCCCTATCTCAGAAAAAATAGAACCGTCCCCATTTTTCTCACTGTTGCCGGGCGGGAGAGGGATTCTACCGGACGATCAGATAAACGATAAGGAAGACCAAGGCCATGATATAGGATACGATGCAGGCATAATACAGGGGGCCGGCCTTTCCTGTCTCTTTTTGAGTTAACTGTTGATACTGATGAATATACTTGATGATGTATAACCTGAGCCAGACGAAGCTGACTTTGACTCCCCGCTTGGAGACCTCGTGGACGATCATCATAGAAAAGACCACACCCAAGCCCGCCGACACGAGTAATAAAATCAGGAATAAGTTCGCCATTTTTTCCTCCCCGCTATTATATACCGCCGGGCAGGAAAAAAAATTAAAAATTTTACTTGACAAACTTCTACAAGCGTCGTATATTTACTACAGATGTAGAAGTAAGGAGGCCCGATGAAACTCTCCGCCGCGGAATGGCAAATCATGAACGCCCTCTGGAAACAGTATCCGGCCACGGCCCGGGAAATCGCCGAAAACCTTCCCGGCGAGACCCACTGGGCTTACACGACCATCAAGACGCTTTTGGCCAGGCTCGAGGCGAAAAACGCCGTGAGCGAGCAAAAACGGGGGAACACGAGCGTCTACGAACCCCTGGTCAGCTTGAAGAAAGCGCGGCGGACCGCCCTGCGCACCTTTCTCAACCAGGCCTTTGACGGGGCCGTCGAGCCCCTCCTCAATTTTCTGGCTGAGGAACGCAAGCTCACGGATAAGCAGCGCGGGGAGCTGGCCAAGATCCTGCAAAACGAGGAAGCCAAGAAAGGGGGGAAGCCATGATCGCCGCGGTCAATCAAATCGCCCAATCCTGGTGGGGTTGGATGGGTTCTATGTTCTGGCAGGTCAGCCTGTTGATCCTGATCGTCACGGCGCTCGACTTTGTTCTCCGCCGTTGGGCTTGGCCCCAGGTCCGCTACACTCTCTGGGTTCTTATCCTCGTCAAGCTCGTCATCCCTCCGACGTGGACTCTGCCGAGCAGTCTAATCTCTAAGTGGCAGCCCCTGGTCCAGGCCGGGATCGAGGAGCGCTTCGGCGTGAATCTGCGGGCGCCGGCCGCCGGCGAACCACTCCGGATGTCCCCTTCCGTCTCCGCCTCCAAGACAGCCGCAGTTCACGCCGGTGAGCCCGCTGCTCAATCCGGCCAGACGCAGCCGGCCGAGTCCTCTTTGCTGCCCCCAAGCCGCACGCTTGGGTGGAAAGCGATTGTCATGCTGGCCTGGATTCTCGGAATGGGGCTTTTTGTCGCACTCCTGGCGCACCGGATCGCCAGACTCCGCCGTTGGCACAAGAAGCAGGTTGAAAAAAAGATTATCCCTGTCTGGTACTACGAGCTTCTTGTCGAGACCACAAAACGCCTCAAACTGGGGCGGCTGCCGGGCATCGTCTTTTCCAAAGACGCGAAAGCCCCGGCCGTGTACGGAATGTTCAGGCCGGTGCTTCTTCTCCCGGCCAGCTACTTAGACTCCCTCTCCAGGGAAGACGCCGAACACGTCCTCCTTCACGAGCTGGCCCATCTCAAGCGCGGCGACCTCTGGATTCACGGCCTCTGTCTCCTCCTCCAGATCGTCTACTGGTTCAACCCGCTCCTGATCTGGACGCGGAGGCAGATGAGGCACGTCCGTGAGATCTGCTGCGACCTGACGATCGCCTATGTTTTAAAGGAGAAAACCATGAAATACCGCCAAACCCTTCTCAACACGGCCAGAGAACTCCTGACCCAGACGGCCGAGCCCGGGATGGGTCTTCTGGGCGTTTTCGAGGACCCCTTCCGTCTGGTGGCTCGCCTAAGATGGCTGGAGAAAAAGACCTGGCGAACCAGGAAGCTCATGACGGCGGCCGTTGCCCTCGTGGCGCTGGTCATGACCGCGGCCGTGCTGCCCATGGGAAGCGCCATGCAGGAAGGCGCCGCAGGTGGAAAAGCGAACAACAAATTCACCCTCAAGAAACTTGGGCAGGTCCAAGGTCAACTGCTGGGGGCGGTCTCCCCGGACGGAAAATACGTTTCCTTTGTGGATTGGAACACGGGGGACCTGGCCGTGCGTGAAGTGGCCACGGGCCAAGAAAAAAGGCTTACAAATAAAGGCCCCTGGACTCAATCCGAAGCCCAGGTATTTGATTCCCGCTGGTCGCCCGACGGGCAGAAGATCGTCTATGACTGGTGGGACTGGGACAAAGAGCCTGGGTTCGTCGGAATCCGGGTTGTCGGTTTGGACGGACAGGCGCCCCGGACGATCTACGAGGTGCCTGATAACCAGCTGACGCAAACCTACGCCTGGTCATCAGACGGAGAGAAGATACTTGTTCTTCAAAGCCAAGGCCCTACGGAGAAAAAGACGGGACGGATTGCCCTGGTTCGAGTGGAAGACGGCTCAGCCCAGTTCCTCAAAACCCTGGACCTCAGCCGCGTCGCCTACAACCAGGTTATCAACATGGACCTGTCACCGGATGGGCGCTTCATCGCCTACAGCATTCCCGTCGGCAGAAACGCCTTCAACAAGGACATCATTCTGCTCTCCGTTGAAGATCTGCGGGAGATTGCGCTCGTCGAACACCCGGCCAACGACGGTCTGCTTGGTTTCACGCCGGATGGCGCTCACGTGTTGTTCACCAGCAACCGCCGGGGAAGCACGGATGCATGGATGATTCCTGTATCGAACGGACGAGCCGCCGGCGCCGCCGTGATGCTGGCTGAGGGAACCGGTGACATCGAGCCTCTAGGCTTCACCGCTGAGGGAACCTTCTACTATGCTACGGGGAGACCGGAGGAAAATCTCTACATTGCCGAATTCGATCCAAAAACGGGACAAGTGGTCAAGGTCCCTCAGGAACCGATCCCACATCTTGGGAATGAATCCCATTCCCCGACTTACTCGCCTGACGGCCGGCTGCTGGCTTACGTTTCCAATCGAGGAGGGCGTGGGCTAGCCGGTCGCTTCGTCATCTGTATCCGCTCCCTGGATTCCGGAAGAGAGAGGGAAATCTTGCCGGAGTACAATTTCATGTCCCTCAAATGGTCGCCGGACGGCCGGACGCTGCTCGCCCGGGCTTTCGACGGCAGCGACCGGAGCGCGCACAGTCTCCTGGCCTCGATCGATGCGGAAACGAGCGAAGTCCACGTGATCAAAAAATGTGAGGCGGCGCGTCTTGATCAGACAATCATGGAGTTTAATTGGTCAAAGGACGGGCGTGCGGCGTTCTATGTGCTGAACACAAAATCGAAAAAGCTCAGTCAACTCTTGGTCCGGGACCTTGAAAGCGGGAGCGAAAAGGAACTTTACCGCGCCCCGACCTGGGCCGAGCGGTTCAATATTTCGCGGTCCCCGGACGGGCGGTGGCTGGCCCTGATGAACTACAGGGGAATGGAGGAAAAAAGAAGGACCTTGCGGATCATTTCGGCCGACGGCAAGGAGATGCGCGACCTGACAACTTTTGAAGATACCTATAATGGTCCCGCCTGGACGACGTGGACGCCGGATGGGAAGTACGTGCTGTTTCCTAAGTACGACCCCAAGGAGGAGGGAAAGAGCCAGCTCTGGCGAATTCCGGTTCAGGGAGGAGAGCTCGAAAAGCTCAACATCGAAATGTGGGGTTTCTACAACCTGACTGTCCATCCCGACGGAACCCGGCTCGCCTTCAGCTCGAACGGTCCGTCACTTAAGCAGGCGGAACTCTGGGTGATGGAGAACTTCCTGCCGAACATCAGCAACAAGAAGCAATAAAAAACAAGAAAAAGGGGGAGCCGTTATCGCACTGCGGCCTGTTTCGGCCGGGCGATGTA
>CAZYWP010000167.1:0-5269 GCA_964651495.1 uncultured Eubacteriales bacterium
GCCTGGCGGTCGCCGACGGACGGATCACCACGGCCACGGGGATGAGCTATCGCCTGCTGGCGCTTGATCCCAACAGCCGGCATATGTCGCTCACCGTTCTGCGGAGGATCCGCGACATGGTGAGCGCCGGGGCCGCCGTGGTCGGCCCCAAGCCTATCGACAGCCCCAACCTAGCCGACGACCAAACGGAATTCCGTTCTATCGCGGATGAGCTCTGGGGCCCCGGCGTCGGAAAGGGAAAGGTTTTCGGCGGCCAGACGATCGCCCAGGCGCTCGCGGCCCTCCAGTTATCACCGGATTTCGAGTACACCAGGCCGCAGCAAGACACCAGCCTCATGTTCGTGCACCGTGCGCTCGCCGACGGCGACCTCTACTGGGTCGTCAACGGCAATACCCGTGTGGAAACGCTGGAAGCCAGCTTCCGTGTCAAGGGCAAGGCCCCCGAGCTCTGGCGCGCCGAAACCGGCGCCGTCGAGCTGGCCTCTTACCTCATCGCCAACGGGCGCACGATCGTGCCTCTGCGCCTCGAGCCCGATGACGCGGTGTTTGTGGTCTTCCGCAAGGCGGCCGCGGAACCGGCACGCGCCCTGCCCGAGCCGGCCGAAACGGACCTTGCGACAATAGACGGCGCTTGGGACCTCGCCTTCCAGGCTGACCGCGGCGCCCCGCCCAAGATCAACCTCGGCGCGCTGAGCTCGTGGAGCGACAGCTCTGATCCGGGGGTGAAGTACTTCTCCGGCATTGGCACCTACACCAAGGCCTTCCAGACGCCGGCGGACTGGTTTAGGCCCGGCGCCAGGCTTTGGCTCGATCTGGGCGACGTCAAGAACCTGGCTGAAGTCTCGGTCAACGGCAGGCCGCTGGGTGTCCTCTGGAAGAGGCCTTTCCGAGTGGAGGCGACCTCGGCGCTCAAAGCCGGCCCCAACACTCTGGAGATCAAGGTGGCCAACCTCTGGGTCAACCGCCTGATCGGAGACAAGCAGCCCGGCGTCGCCAAGACATACACTTACACGGCGGTCGAATTTTACCGCGCCGATTCCCCCTTGCTGCCCTCGGGCCTCCTCGGTCCCGTGAAGATCGTGAGATGGGAATAACTCAGCGGATAAAAAGGAGGACAAAATGAAAAAGGCGATAGGATTTCTGGTCTCCATCGTTATCTGCGAATGCGCGGGGATCATCGGTTCCGTTTTTACGACGCCGTCCATTCCCGGCTGGTATGCAGGGCTGGCCAAACCGCCGTTCAATCCCCCTAACTGGATATTCGCCCCGGTCTGGACAACGCTTTTCGCCATGATGGGGATATCCGCGTATCTCATATATGAACACGGCATAAGAAAGAATGAGGTAAAGAAAGCTTTGGCCGTTTTCGCCATACAACTTATCCTCAATACTCTGTGGTCGATCGTTTTCTTCGGCGCCCATATGATGTTCGTCGCCGTCATCATCATCCTCCTTCTCTGGGGGATGATCCTGGCGTCGATATTGCTCTTCTACAGGATATCCAAGACAGCAGCCTATCTTCTTATTCCCTACATCCTTTGGGTCAGTTTCGCGACAGTGCTGAATACATCTCTGTACATTCTGAACCGTTGATGAGGTCCCTCTTCGGGCGCCGGGTGGGCCGCAAAAAGGAGGAGAAAATAAAGTTCACTAAATCAATCAAATATCCCCTTCAAGTTTTTCACTCTGTATTCTATGAATACGTTTTTTTCTTCCAATTCAGAGATGATCCCGATGGTGTTCTCGTAGAAGGTTAGATCCCTTAAATCCGGGACTTCCGCCGACGGGAGGATGGTGTAGAGGAGACGGCCATCCCTATCAATAATATCGATCTCAACTGATTCCAAGCCTGTAATTCTCCAGACGGCTAAATGTCCGTGCGGAAGGATCTCCATGCCCCAAATCACATTCAGCGCAACGGGCAGTTGTTCTTTGGTCTGCTGCTTGGCCTCCGGCGGAATTCGGGGAGCAATCAGCTGAAGAATATTTTCCTTTGTCGCTTCATCCAGGCCGACTTTATCGTGGGCTTTATGGATGATCATTCGGGTCGTCCCATCAGGATTTTTTTGATCGATTTGATACTCTCTATTGTTGCAGACAAACACTGCCCCTGAATTGCGGTCGTAGACATGATGGATGTCGGCGGCCACCAGGGGGCTGGTGGAAGCGATGGCCGGCCCCTGCTGCCCAGTCCGGATGCGAAAGATCCCGGCATTTTTATCTTCATAGTATTGAGTGAGAAAGTCTTCCCTTGAATTGATCAGGGCGGAGACTCGAACTCGCTCTTGGCCCTCTCCCCCACCGCGATAGCTTATAGTCAGGAACCGGTCATCATTGATCACCCGGGTTCGGAGGTAAAAATTCTGAAATGTCCGGAACATCCATTCGTTGATATACTGCCCGTCCACTGTATACTTGGCGATCTTCATCGGCCAGGTCCCGATAACCCATATGTAATCATCAATGATCTGCAAGTCGCTGAACATGGGGAATTCGCCCGGGCCCTGTCCTTTGCTGAGGAATTGAGCAACAGGTTTGCCGCCGGAATCGAACTTGTATACTCTGACGTTTTGGTCATCTGCCAGATATAAATTTCCCGAATCGTCTTTCACCGCCATCCCGAAAAGCGGAGGATTCTCTTGGTCTATCTTGGTGGGATCGATTCTCAAGATCTCGGCGACCTCAAGAGAAATCCTCCCCCTGGCGGGTTCTCCAGTGTTGTAAATGTGTCGGATCCCAGCGACGATTTCGGTTTTGACAGAAGGACTCCTTTCGGCCCTTTTGCAGTTGATCATGAACAGCACAAAAAGGATTAATACAAAGATTGATTTTTTCCTCATCTCCTTATCCCTCCTATATGAATAGATGAATGCTCAGACAATGTTATTACTGCCGGAGTGATGATTCTATTCCCCTATCGTTATTATAAGCTACCGTGATCTCCACACACGATCTTGACGGACGAAGAGAAAGGTCTGATCCTATCGCTTCAGCCAGCCGTCAAGGAGGGCTTTCTGGCCGGTAGTCGGGTCGGTGATCGGGGAGATGCGGAAGCTCGGCTTCATTTTCTGGCCCAGGATCGCCTCGGTCTCGCGCACGGCCCCGCGCCTGGCGAAGAGGACCTTGAGCTTATCGCCGGGCTTACGGGAATTGATCGTCCCGGTGAGCGAATGCTGCGTGACACGAGCGGCATCGATGGCCAGGATCTCGTCCTGGACGGTCAGGCCGGCGAGAGCGGCCGGGGAATCGGGCTCGACTGCCGAGATGACCGCACTCCCGTTCTGGTCCTGGGTCGAGGCGCCAAACCAGGGCCCCGGGATGGATCGGGGCTCGAGGTCGATGGCCAGGCCCGCGTACCCAAGGTATTTAGCATAATCCCATTCTTTGACCGTGGCGGCGTAAACGTCGAAGATCTCACCCAGCGGGACGCCGGCCGCGCGCTCGCAAACATCGCGGAATTCCCGGTCCGTGAACCCCCGCTTTTTTTCTTTATAGTAAGTCCGATAGAGCGTCCGCATGACGTCGTCAAGAGAAGAACGGCCTTTCGAAGCCTCGCGGATCTTGAGATCAAGGAGGAGACCAAGGCCGCAGCCGATGTCGTAGTAAGAGATGGTCGTGTTGGCGGCGTGTTCGCTCCGCCCGAAAAATCCCGTCCAGGTGTCGAAGCTCGAAAGAGTCGCCGGCTGGTGGCGGCGGCCGGGGGCATTCTCGTAGTCGGCGATGGTCGAGCCGAGCCGCTCGAGGACCTCATCGCGGGTCATCAAACCGGCCCGACTGAGGAGGAGGTACTCGTAGTAGACCGTCACGCCCTCCGAGAACCAGAGCATGTTCGTGTAGTTTTCGCGGTCGTAGTCGAAGGGGCCGAGGGCGACGGGCCGGATGGCCTTAACGTTGAAGAGGTGGAAGTACTCGTGGGCGATGAAGCTCAGCCACCGCTGGTATCCGTGCGTATCCGAGAGCGAACCGGGGTTGAGGGTCACCGCCGTCGAGTTCAGGTGCTCGAGCCCTCCGCCGCCGGGGCCGATGATGAGGAAGGTGTAGTGGAGATAGGGAAGCTCGCCCATGAGTTCGGCCGCAGCCTCGACGATCCTCTTGAGGTCGCCCGTGAACCTGGCCCTGTCGAAGGAACCGAGGTCGGTGGCGGCGACGGTGTGAGGGAGGCCGGCGGCTTCGAATGTGAGAATCTCCTGGTTGCCGATGAGGATCGGGCAGTCGTAGAGCGTGTCCAGGTCGGGCGCACTGAACGTGTTGGGCCGGCCGGTGACAGGATCGAGGCCAGTCGAGACCTGCTTCCAATCGGGAAAGGGAACGACGGTGACGATCACGGGATCCTTGAAGCAGCCGGCAATGTGCATGAAGACGCCGGCCGGGGTGATGAAGCCCCCGTCATCGCCGAGGTAGCTGTCGGCGACGAATCGGGTGAAGCCGTAGACGTCGTAGGTGACGACGATGGAAGCAGCCTTTCCGGAGCGGACGCGCCAGGTGTTTTTGGCCGTTTTTTCAAAAGGGAGTGTTCGACCAGAGCCGTCTTCGGCCCGGAAGTCTTTGACGTTTTTGGCATAGTCCATGATCCGATAATAGCCGGGCGTCCAGACCGGCAGCTTGAAGTCCTGAAACTCGCCTTTGAGGCCGTCGGCGCGGAAAACGACGTGGTAGTAATGGCTCGTCGACCGCTCCATGGATACGGTGATGGACAGAGATGGCGCCGCTGCGGTGCGGTTTTGGGCCTGCGTCAAGGAAGGCCCGGCGGCAAGGCCGATGGCGATGATCAGAAGGGCGGCCAGCAGGGCAATCTTGTGTTGTTTCATGTTCGTCCTCGAGCGCCCGGCATGTGGTACGCGGGCACGACGGGGTTCATATATCGCAGGCGGGACGGAGAGTCAACTCAGCAGAGCTGGAAGCCGATCCTCAGACCAAAGGAAGGCCCGCTGAGCAATCCCCTATTTATTAAAAGCCCAAGAACCTCCCTGGCAAAGAGCTCCTCCGTAAAAAAAGGGCGGATTTCAACGGCGTTGAAATCCGCCCTAGGTGTGGGAATTCTAGGACATGGGGACACGTGCCGAATTCCGGAGAATTCGGAACAGGTCCCCAGCGATTAAGGGCTTAATACCGCCGGCCGCCGCCGCCAAAACCGCCGCCACTGCGCGGCCGGTCCGTGCGGGCCTTGGCTTCGTTGACCTTGAGGGTCCGGCCCTTGAGGTCCTTGCCGTTCAACATGGCCATGGCCTTCTCGGCCTCTTCCTTGTTCGGCATCTCGACGAAACCGAAA
>CAZYWP010000168.1:0-5056 GCA_964651495.1 uncultured Eubacteriales bacterium
GCCGTGGCCGAATTTGAGCAGTCCCTCCGGCTCGACCCGCAGAACAAGAATGCCCTGGCTAACCTGGGAAGCCTTTATCTCGGGCTGGGGGAATTGGACAGAGCGCTGGGAGTCTATCTTAAGGCTTCAGCCGTAGACCCGGCCAACGCCGTGCTGCACAATAACCTGGCGGTGATCTATTTTAACAAAGGCGAGTATGCGAAATCCTGGGAGCATGCGCAGAAAGCGGAGAAATTAGGTCTAACGCCCCATCCCGATTTCCTCAGGGAGCTCAAAAGAAAGATAGGCAAATAGGCCGCGAAAACCCGTGATCAGGATTTCGGACCGGGGGTCATTCGGCGAAATAGCCGAGCCGGTGCAGGACCGAGCAAGCCCGGTTTTTCACCCGCACCGTGATATTCTTGAACTGCTTGTCCTTGACGTAATTCTCCGGTGAGTAATACAGAATATAGTACACGCTGGAACTCTCGATGGCATGCTGGAAGCCGGCGGCGGGGTTCTGCGAGCTGTCGACGATCCCGCCGGTGGCTTGGGCGACCTGGGAGAAAGCCCGGTAGAAATCTTCAGACTGCTCCCGCATAGTAACCCCGGTAACGTGTTCCGGCTCCTTGTTCATGAAGACAAGGTTGAAATTGATGGACGAGTCGGAGAAGGCCTTGTTGAGCAGGTCCGTGTTCAGGGAGACGTCGCGCGAGTACATCTGGAAGAGGTCCTGCAGGTCGCTCATGATGTTGGGCTGGTCCTGATAGGCATCCAGGAGAATGTTCAGGGCCATAGACGGGATCTCCGGCCGGTATTCCCTCTGGTAGATGAAGAAGACATACTTCTGCCCCTCAACGCGCTTGAGAGCGTAGGCGAAGCGGACGAATTTCCGCTCGTCGATCAGCCGCTGCTGCTCCATCTTCTCGGCCGTGTCCTTGTACCGGCTGAGCAGGAACTCGATCCCCGTCATGGCGGTCGAGGAGTCCGATTCGATATCCGCCCGGCCGCTCGTCCCCGAGATCGTGCGCACGAACCGCTTCAGGTCGTTGAGCAGGCCGTTGTACTCCGAGCCTCCGGTCTTGATGTCTTTTTTCAACAGGCTGTTCATCTCCTGGGCCAGGACCTCTTTCGGCTTGGTCGCCAACGCCTGGGGGGAGAGCGAGTAGCTCTTCAGCGGCGTCTGAATGACCATGCTGTCCGTGGGAAGGAGGACCTGCTGGAAGAGGAAATCAATCAGCTCGCTCAATTTCGGCGTGTAATCGGTCAGCTGGAAAAGAAGATAAAAGTGCCGGGCAACCGCCGGGTTGAACTCCTGAGGTCCCTCTCTCCTTTCCAGGCCGGATTTTCTGACCAGGTAGAGCGCCTGAATTTTTTGCGGCTTGCCGTCCTCGAGGAGCTCGAAATCCTCGATGGCGAGGTTGTCGATGAACTGGCCGCCGTCCGTCACCCGGACTGGAACAGAGATGTTGGTGACGGTGACTTCGACCTTTTCCTGGGGAAAAAGGAAGAGAACGGCCGCCAGTACGGCGAAGATCAGGATTAGGAATAACTTTTTCATTATTCATCCCCTCCTTTTATCTGATACTGCCTTTATCTCATTTTATTCCACTCCCCACTTTTATCCTCCAAGGGGGGAGGGGAAGCTTTGGGCTGCGGCCGAATTATCTATGGCGTTAGCATTAGATAATACGCCCGCCGGGCAAAAAACGTTACTTCGGGCGGGAGGAGTCTTGTTTTTCGAAATTTCGTCCCCCCATCAGCGGAGAAAATACCCGGAGCGATGGTAGACCTGGTAGCCTTTGAAGACTCTGACCGGGACCTCGACATTCAGGACGAGCGACTGCTCGACGAAGGACTGCTGGGCCTCGGACGGAAGAGAAAAGAAAAGAAGAACAACCAGCGGAAGGATCGTCTTCATAACCTTAATCCTCTTTCTTCGGTCTGCCGCGCTCCCGCCGGCCGAAGATGGAATCCCTGACTTCTGACAATATAAGCCTTCCTCTCGGATAGTGCAAGCGGCGTGCCAAGATAGCCGAATTCAACGTTTCCCTTTCTTCCTCTGGGGCGCCAGACTGGATACGAAGGCCAGCGGAAAGGAATTTTATGCCGCCCCCTGTCAAGTTTCTTGCCAGTCGGAGGCCTATTCGCCCAGATAATGTTTCAGGTAGCGGGCGGTGATGGAATTCCTGGACCGCGCGACCTCTTCCGGAGTCCCCGCCGCCACGACCTCCCCGCCCGCCTCTCCGCCCTCCGGGCCGAGGTCGATTACGTAGTCGGCGCACTTGGCCACGTCCAGGTTATGCTCGATGACGACGACGGTATGTCCCTCCTCGACGAGCTTCTGGAAGCAACCCAGCAGCACCGCGATATCCTCGGGATGAAGGCCGATGGTCGGTTCGTCGAAGAGATAGAGAATGCGTTTCTCGCGCTCGTGCACGAGGTGGTAAGCCAGCTTGATGCGCTGCAGCTCTCCGCCCGAAAGCGTCGTCGTGGGCTGTCCCAGCCGGAGGTAGCCAAGGCCGACCTCCTCCAGGGGCGCCAGTCTTTTCCGGATATCTGGCCGGTCGGCAAAGAAGTCGAAGGCCTGGCTGACGCTCATGTTCAGGACGTCGTCGATATTTTTCCCCCTGTACTTGACTTCGAGAATGTCGCTGCGGAAGCGCTTGCCCTTGCAGACGTCGCAGGTCAGGACAACGTCGGACAGGAACTGCATCTCCACGATCTGCTGGCCGGCGCCCTTGCACTCTTCGCAGCGTCCGCCCGCCGTGTTGAAGGAGAAAGACCCCGGCCTGAACCCCATCGCCCGGGCTTCGCGCGTCCCGCTGAAGAGGTCCCGAATCCCGTCCATCGCCTTGGTGTAGGTCGCCGGGATGGAGCGGGGCGACGTGCTCAGGGGAGACTGGTCCACCATGATGACCTTGTCGACAAGTTCCCTTCCCCTGATCTCCCGGAACCCGTTGCCAGTCGCTCCGGTCCAGCCGAGATAGAGGACATCGTGGAGCAGGGTGCTCTTGCCCGATCCCGAGACGCCCGTGATGCAGGTGAGGGTGCCGAGGGGAATTTTGACATCGAGATGCTTCAGGTTGTGCTTGTGAGCATCCTTGATTTCAAGGTGGCCGGCGCCGCGCCGTCGGCGCTCCGGCACGGCGATCCGCTTTTCCTTTCTCAGATACTGCGCGGTCAGCGAGTCGGGCTGGCGGAGGAATTCGTCCATCGGGCCGGAATAGAGGACTTCGCCGCCGGCCTCGCCCGCCTTTGGCCCCAGGTCGATGAGATGCTCCGCCGCCCTCATGATCTCCGGGTCGTGCTCGACGACCAGGACAGTGTTGCCGAGGTCTTTGAGGGAGCGCAGGATCTCGATGAGACGATGGTTATCGCGGGCGTGGAGGCCGATCGAGGGTTCGTCCAGGACGAAGAGCGTGCCGACGAGAGAGACGCTCAGGGCCGCGGCTAGGTTGATCCGCTGGGCTTCGCCCCCGCTCAGCGTAAACGTCATGCGGTCCAGGGTGATGTAATCGAGCCCCACCTCGAGCAGAAATTTCAGCCGGTTCTGGATTTCGGCAACCAGTTTCTCGGCGACCTGCGTCTCGTAGGGTGTCATTTCCAGGCTCCGGAAGAAGGCCGCAGCCTCCCTGACCGTCATCCGCGTGACTTCCCCAATGGAGCGCTCGTTGATTCTGACGCTGAGGGCACGCGGGTTGAGACGGGTGCCGAGGCAGGAGGGACAGGGAACATATTTGCGATAGCGGCTCAGGAAGACGCGGACCTGAATCTTGTATTTTTTCGTCTGCAGCCAGTTGAAAAAACCCTTGACGCCCTCATAGGCGCCCCCCCCCTCCATGACGAAACGCTTCTGCTCGGGCCCGAGCGATTGATAGGGGATGTTCGTCGGGATTCCTTTCCGGCGCGCTTCGCGCAGAAGCTCCTTCATCCACCAGCGCGAGACCGGCTTGGTCCAGGGCTCGATGGCGCCCTTTTCAAGGGTCAGGTTCTTATCGGGGATGATTTTGTCCTCGTCCAGGACGGCCAGGTCGCCGAACCCGTGGCATTCCGGACAGGCTCCCTGAGGGCTGTTGAAAGAGAAGAGGTTGGGGAAGGGATCCTCGTAAATCATCCGGTCGGTCTTGCATTCGAGCTTGTCCGAGAACCGGAATTCGTCGCCGTCCCGGACGCGGACTTTGGCCCGGCCCTCTCCTTTTTTAAAGGCGATCTCGAGGGAGTCGGCCAGCCTCTCCCGTTCTTCCGGGTCGAGGGCGAGCTCGTCGACAAAAACATCGACCGTGCCCTTCTTTGGGAGGCGCGTTTTTTCGAGCTCGAGCACCCGGTTGTCCTGGATGATTCGGAAGAACCCCTCTTTCTTGAGGAGGGCCGGGCCTCTTTCGAGCGGCCAGGAGAACGAGATGAGGATTGGCGATCGAGGAGGAAGCTGGAACAGCGTTTCGACGACCGAGTCGATGGTGTCGCGGCGGACCGGCCGGCCGCAATTCAGGCAATGGACGGTGCCGATCCGGGCGAAAAGGACGCGCAGGAAATCATGGATCTCGGTGGCCGTGGCCACGGTCGAGCGTGGATTCTTGGTGGCGGCTTTCTGCTGGATGGCGATGGCCGGAGTGATGCCCTCGATCAGGTCGGCGTCGGGTTTGTCCATTCGCTCGAGGAACTGGCGGGCGTAGGCCGATAGGGATTCGATATACCGGCGCTGCCCTTCGGCGTAAAGGGTGTCGAAGGCGAGCGATGATTTGCCCGAGCCGCTGACGCCCGTGACCACGATCAGCTTATAGAGGGGGACGTCGAGGTCGATGTTCTTCAGGTTGTGGACGCGGACGCCGCGGAGGATGATTTTTTCGTCCATGATTCACCGCTATGAACCATCTATTATAGAGGATTCGCCGGAATTTAGGGAACCAGTCCGGTCGGTTCCCCCCGTCGAGGCTCCGGTATTGGATTCGTCAGCCCGCTCGTTTCCCCAGCGAGGAAACTCGCTTCGAACTCAGCCTTCGCTCTTCTCTCCTTTCAGTCGAGAAACCGTGCCCGCTCAGGCTTCGACGGACTTCCTCATCCAACACCGTCGCCT
>CAZYWP010000169.1:0-5000 GCA_964651495.1 uncultured Eubacteriales bacterium
GGGTGCTTCACCGGACGCTGGGGCGGCCGCTGCGGGTCGAAAAAAAGGGCATTCGCCGCGCCCTGGAAGAGAGCTGGGCAGGCTTCCTTCGCCTGAAGGAAGCGCTGCGGGCGCACGGGGACAGAGTGCTGGCGGAGATCGAGAGCAAGGATGAAACGGCGGTCGTCCTCCTGGGTCGACCTTACAACCTGCTCGACCGCTCGCTGAACCACGGCATCCCGGAGATCATCCAGCAATCCGGCGTCCGTGTCCTTACCCAGGACATGCTCAGGCTCGATTCTCTCCTGCCCCGCTATACCGGCGATTACCTGCACAAAGTCCACTGGAATTACGGCAAAAAGATCATCCATGCCACGGAAGCGATCATCCAGAACCCGCGCCTTTTCCCGGTTTTTATCACCAATTTCCGCTGCAGCCCGGACGCCTTCCTGATGAGCTATTTCAAGGAGCTGATGGAGAGGCAGGGCCGTCCCTACCTCATCCTCCAGCTCGATGAGCTCAGCTCGGAGGTGGGCTATCAGACCCGCATCGAGGCCGGCCTGGAGAGCTTCCGGAACTGGAAGAGTCAGTATCCCCGGCGGGTCAAGCCGTTCACCTTTCTCCCCCTGCGGAAGGACAGGACCTGGATCGTGCCGCATATCGATGACTCGGCCGCAGTTCTCGCCAGGGCAGTGCTGGAGCGGTTTGGATATGAGGCCGTGGTTTCTGAAGAGACGCCCGAGTCGCTCGTTCAGGGTCTGAAGCTAGTCGGGGGAGGGGAATGCGTTCCGGTGGCGGCTATTCTGGGCGGCCTGATCGCGACCGTAAAAAAGCTCGGCCTGGATGGCAGCCGGACCGCGGCCATCATCCCCACTTCGATCCTGGGCTGCAATTTTCCTCAGATTCCGCTGGCGGTTCAGGCGGGGCTGAAAAAGGCGGGCCTCGAGGCCGTGAGGATTTTTACCACCGATCTCGCCGGCCGGAAATTCGACTTGCCCATGAGCCTGACGCTCTTGAAGAGTTATATCATGGGAGGCCTAATCAACCAGATGGCGGCCAAGGTCCGGCCCGACGAGGTCCGCCGGGGGGAGACAGACAGGCTTAAGGCCGATGCCGTGGAGAAAATCGGTTGCGCGATCGTCGAAAAAGGCGACCTCTTGGAGGCTTTTCGCGGCGTCATAAAGGACTTCGCCTCTGTCGGGCAAGCGCCCATGGACGGAGCGCGCCCACTGTTGGTCATCCTCGGCGACCTCTACGTGACCAGCAACAGCGCTTTCAACCGGGATGTCGAGAAGGTCATTGAGGCGGCGGGCGGCCAGGCGCTCCCGACTTCTTTTATCGACATCAGTTATTTCAGTTACCTGAATAGGATGGAAAAGAGCCTGAAAGACAGGGATATCGCGGGCCTGGCCGAGGCCAAAGCCATGAACGCCTTTGTCCGTTTTCATGACCTTCAGTTCCGCAGGGCGGCGGCTCCTGTCCTGGGCGGAATCCACCCCCTCATGGAGGGAGATCTCTTGAAAAGCGTTCGGAGCATCGGAATCCCGCCCGACCTTGGCGGGGAGAGCGCTCAGAACGTGCTGAAGATTTTTTATTATCTCCGCCATCTGCGGCCGGACGGTTTTGTCCACCTCAACCCGCTCTACTGCTGCCCCGGCGTGGTCAGCCGGGCGCTCCTGGGCTGGGTGGAGCGGGAGTTCGGCGTTCCGGTGATCCACCTTTTCTATGACGGCATCCACAATCCCAACGAGAACCTGGAGCCGTACATCTACTATCTCAAGAAGAAAAAAGAGGGCGTCGACCCGGCCCTGCGGGCCATCCTCAAACGATAATTTCCCCCGGGATCTCCCTCAGGTTGAACCTGGAGGCCATGCTCCGGCCATAAGCGCCTGCACACAGGACCGCCAGAACATCTCCCCGCCTAGGGACGGGCATGAGGATTTCCCGGCCGAAGACGTCGCCGGTCTCACATAGATTCCCGGCCACCGTTATCGGCCGCATCTCCCGCGTCCGGACGACGCGGCAATTGACGATCTGGTGAAAAGCCTGGGGATAAATGGCCGGACGGGGGAGGCTGTTGAACGTCCCGGAATTAACACAAGCGAACAGGTGACCGTAGCTTTCTTTAAGGTACTCGACGCCGAGAAGCAGGACGCCGGCGTCCGCCACCAGGTATTTCCCCGGCTCGACGGCCACGGCCGCGAGCGCCAGCCCTGAACCGGCAATCCGCCGGCCGATATAGGAGGCGTATTTTTCTACCGGAAAAAGACTCTGGGTTTTCGCGTATCTGGGGCCGAAGCCCCCGCCGAAATCGAGGAATTCCAGCCGGAATCCGCTCCTTTCGAGCTTGCGGGCGACCTCCAGCATTTTATCTACGGCGGTCCTGACGGCGCCGTAATCCTCAGCGACCCAGCCGGAGCCGAGATGCTGGTGCAGAGCGACGGGGATAAAACCAGAGGAGGCCGCCCTTTCGAATGCGGAGAGTATCTTATTTTCCTCCAGGCCGAACTTGATCGGCGTCCCGTCCGCGGACCGCGCTCCTGCCGTGACCACGCGCGGGTTGAACCCGCGGCCGACTCCCGGGTTGAGGCGCACTGAGACCCGGATTCGATGGCCGGGAAATTCGCTGGCTCTGAGGTCTTTCATCAGCTCGAGCTGCTCGAGAGCGTCGATGTTAACCGTCACCCCCCGGTGGCGGAAAGCCCGGCGCAGGTCTCCGGTGCTCACCGAGGTCCCGGTGAATAATATTCGCCCAGCGGGAAACCCGGCCCGGCGCGCTTCCTCGACCTCACCGGGCGACACGGCGTCGACCCATCCCCCCCTCTGCTTGAGAAGCTCGAGGATTCCGCGGTGGGGATTGGCCTTCATGGCATAACAGATTCTGGTTTCAAGACCGGTGGCCTTGGAGAATGACCGGTGCAGCCGGTCATAGTTGGCCAGAATCCGCGACCGGCTGTAAACCAGAACCGGCGTGCCGGCCTGCCCGGCGATTGCCTCTGCCGAGCGGCGGCCGAGATAAAGCCGGCGGTTCTTCGTATGAACAAAGTCGTTTTCCCACCACATGGTCATCTTCCCGTCCTGATCATTTTTTTTCGTCGAAAAGATCGAGCTGTCCCTTGGCGATTTTTTTAACGATCTCCTCCAGAACCGGATAGGTCTTAAGAAGCGAGCGCGGGATGTCCAATTTCTCTCCCGTAATCATATTTTTGATCTGAAGCGCGTTGGCCATGGCCTGGCCCCGGTAATGGTTGTTCGTAATGATGAAGACCTTTTCTGTATTCTGACCGAGCTGGCGGATCCTCTCGACCCATTCATCCAGCTCGTCCCTCGCATAAAGATAGTTGTAGCGGTCGTCGCGGCCGGCGCCTTCGCGGAACCAGTCTTTGTAATTGCGTCCGTGGAGGCGGACATAGGAAAAGTCGGGCCGGGTCACCTTTGCCGAGGGTTCGATGGAGTTGCGCAGGACGGGCTGGTCGATGTTGCAGTAGCAGACGCGATGAGCGGCGAGGAGTTCGAAGAATTCCGGAACTTCCCAGGACGAGTGCCTCACTTCGACCGTCATGGGGTAGCCGGCAAAAACCCCGAAGAGATGGACTAAATATTCCTGATGGTCCGGCGAATTGATGAAAGACCAGGGAAACTGGAAGAGGAGAGAGGCCAGCCTTCCCCCTGCCCTCAGCGGCTCGATCCCCAGCTTGAAATCGTCCGCGTCTTTCTGGGTCCAGCCCTTCCTTTCATGGGTGAAGACCTGATGCACTTTGACGGCGAAGAGAAAATCGGGAAACTCGGCGACCCTCTTGACCCAGTGCACGGACATTGTCACGGCCGGAGGCCGGTAGAAAGTGCTGTTGATTTCCACGATTTCGATATAGGCCGCCAGGAAGGTCAGCGGATGGAATCCGGTCTCCCTTTTCTCCGGATAGACGATGCCGGCCCAGTCTTCGTAGCTCCAGCCGGCGGTCCCGAAAAAGAAGCGGCTCATGATTTTCCTATTATATTGCATTGCCAGCCCGAGAGAAAGCGGTCCCGGCTCCTGCCTTCGCCGATTACGATGACAACGGTAATAAAAAGGGCTAGAATAGCGAAGTACGGCAGATGAAAGAGCCTTCCGTGCCCGCCGGCCTCAGCGAGAAAATCGACCGGGCCTGGTCCCGCATCGGGGCCGATATCGTCCGTACGCCTCTCGAACGCTCTTCCTCTCTCAGCCGCCTGACCGGCGCCGAGGTTTATCTCAAGTGGGAGAGCGAGCAGAAAACCGGTTCCTTCAAATTCCGGGGCGCTCTCAACAAGCTCCGCTCCCTGTCGGCCGATGAAAAAAGACGGGGTGTGGTCTCGGCGTCGACGGGGAATCACGGGCTGGGCCTCAGCCTGGCGGCAAGCATGGAGAGAGTCTGTTTAACTCTGGTCCTGCCTGAAACGGTCGCGGCGGAGAAGAGGCGCCGTCTGGAAGAGTATCCGGTCGAGATCATCCGCTGCGGCGCTAGCTGCGAAAAAGCCGAGCTGCGGGCGAGACGGCTGGCCGAGGAGACGGGCCGGCTTTACGTCTCTCCCTATAACGACTTCGACATCATCGCCGGGCAGGGGACGATCGGCCGGGAGGTGATCGGGGAGCTCAGCCGCGTCGACGCGGTCATCGTGCCCATCGGCGGGGGCGGCCTGATCGCCGGGATCGCCGGCTACATCAAGGCGGTCAGCCCCCGCGTCCGGGTCGTCGGGGTCGAGCCGGCGCATTCCGCCTTTATGGCCGCCTCTCTTGAGGCCGGCCGGATCGTCGAAATCGAAGAGAAAGAGACCATCGCCGAGGCCGTCGCCGGCGGGATCGAGCCCGGGTCGGTGACGTTTCCTCTCTGCCGGGAACTCGTCGATGACATCGTCCTGGTCGAGGAGGCACAGATCAAGAAGGCCATGTCGTTTCTCTTCGCCGAGCACCACCGGATGGTCGAGGGCGCGGGCGCGCTTTCCCTGGCCGCGCTGCTCGAGAAGGGCACTCCGTTCCAGGGGAGAAATGCGGTCCTGATCAT
>CAZYWP010000170.1:0-4991 GCA_964651495.1 uncultured Eubacteriales bacterium
TTGTTTGATGAAAAATGCCGAGGTGATGGCCATGAAGACAGAAGTCAAGACAAATCATTTTATCGCTACGGGCATTGCCGTCGGGTTGATTGTTGCCTTATGTCTCATCACCTCCTGTGCTAAGAGCGCCAAGACTGGAAAGCCGCTCTACCTTGATTCCACCCAACCCCTCGAGAAGCGCGTCGCCGACCTCCTCGGGCGCATGACCCTGGAGGAGAAGGTCGGGCAGATGAACATGCCCTGCGTGTATGAAAACGAGCTCGGGCAGACGATCCCGGAAAAAATGTCCGCCTGCCGGAAATTCGCGGCGGGAACCTATCTCCCGGATTTCGGGCCGGGCGGCGGTTTTTTTACGCTCCCCAATACCATCCTTCACCAGGGCGCCCGCCAGCAGGCCGAATTCCTGAATGACCTCCAGCAGATCGCGCTGAAAGAGACGCGCCTGGGCATCCCCCTCCTCGAGACCGAGGAGGGCACGCACGGGCTGATGTGTTCCGGAGCGACTATCTTTCCGGAGGGCCCGGCCCTCGGCAGCACCTGGAACCCTGACCTGATATCCAGAATCTACGCCGCTGCGGCCGAGGAAGCCAGGGCTATCGGGGTCCACCAGATCTTTACTCTCGTCGTCGAGCCCATCCGCGACCCGCGCCTCGGCCGGAATGAAGAGGCCTACAGCGAAGACCCGTATCTCTGCGCCCGCTTCGCCGAGACCATCGTCAGAGCCGTCCAGGGGGACGATGTCTCAGCGCCCGACAAGGTCGTCGCCGGCCTGTGCCATTATCCCGGCCAGAGCCAGCCCGCCAGCGGGCTCGAGCGCGGCGCCATGGAGATTTCGGAGCGCACGTTGCGGGAGATCTTCCTCCCGCCCTGGGTGGCCGGGATCAAGGACGCCGGCGGCCTCGGAGTGATGGCGACTTATCCGGTCATCGACGCGCTTCCTGTTCATGCCTCCGAGAAAATCCTCACGGGCATCCTGCGCGGGGAACTCGGGTTCCAAGGCCTTGTCCTGTCCGAGGGAGGGGGCATCGGGACGCTGGTCTATGAGGGGCTGGCCCCGACCCAAAAAGAAGCCGGGCAGATGGCGATCCGGGCCGGAGTGGATGTGGGCATTTCGTTTGAGTCCGGCTACATGCATGACCTGATCGAATCGGTCAAAGAGGGCCGGGTCTCCATGGCCGATATCGACAGGGCGGTGAAGCGCATCCTGCGCCAGAAATTCCGTCTCGGGCTCTTCGAGAATTCCTTCGCCGACCCGGCCCGGGCAGAGCAGGTCGTCCACAGCGCAGATCATCAGGACCTCGCCCTTGAGGCCGCCCGCGAAGGGATCGTGCTCCTAAAAAATGACGGCGGCCTCCTGCCGTTGGGGAAAGACCTCAAGTCCGTCGCCGTCATCGGCCCGAACGCGGATGACGCGCTCAACCAGCTCGGCGATTACGTGGCCGACGAGGTGATCCAGGATATCACGACCATCCTCGAAGGCGTCCGGACAGCTGTCTCCCCTCAGACTAGAGTCACCTTTGTCAAGGGCTGCGAGGTCGTCGGCTCGGAGTTCAAGGAAATCGAAAAGGCCCGCCGGGCGGCAGCCGAAGCGGAAGCAGCGATCGTTGTGGTGGGCGAGAACGAATGGAAGAAGGAGGGCAAAAAAGGCACAAGCGGAGAGGGTTTTGACGCGGCCACGCTGGAGTTGACCGGGCTGCAGGAAGATCTTGTGCGGGCGGTCGTGGGGACGGGCACCCCGACGGTCGTCGTCCTCGTCAACGGGCGTCCCCTGGCGGTCCGTGACATCGCCGAACACGTGCCAGCCGTCATCGAAGCCTGGGTCTGCGGCGAGAAAGGCGGCCAGGCCGTGGCGGAGATTCTCTTCGGAGATTATAACCCTTGCGGGAAGCTGCCGGTGACGGTTCCCCGGCACGCCGGCCAGCTCCCGGTTTATTACAACGCCAAGAAATCGAAAGTGTACTGGCTGGCGGAGGGCTGGGGAAACCCTTATGTCGACCTCGACCCGACGCCGCTTTATCCTTTCGGACACGGCCTGAGCTACACGACATTCGAGTACGGTAACCTCGTGTTGAGCGCCGGGGAAATCGCGCCCTCCGGTTCAATCGCCATCAGCGCCGACATCCAGAACACGGGAAACCGCTTCGGGCGGGAGATCGTCCAGCTCTACGTGCAGGATATTTTCAGCTCCGTTTCCACGCCGGTCGTCCAGCTCAAAGGGTTTGCCAAGGTCGGGCTCGAGCCCGGCGAGAAAAAAACCGTCCGGTTCGAGCTTCGTCCCGAAGACCTGGCTCTTCTCGACAGGGGGCTCAGGCCAGTCGTCGAACCGGGCAAATTCAACCTCTTCATCGGAAGCTCGTTCGAGGACTTCCGGCTCAGCGGCGAATTCACCGTGCGGGCGCGCTGACTCAGGACGCGGAGGAGGGAGGGTGACCGGGACGAGCCTGACGGCGCTTGAGATCGGCACCTTCCTCCTCTATCTCGCCGGAATCATCACCATCGGGTTCGTCACCGGCCGGAAGGGCCAGCAGAACACAACGCATTTTTTCCTCGCCGGGCGGGAGCTTCCGTGGTATGTCATCGGGTTTTCCCTGATTGCCGCCAGCATCAGCTCGGAGCAGTTCATCGGCGAGGTCGGCTGGGGGTATAAGTACGGGATGGCCGTCTGCAACTGGGAATGGCTGGTCTGGCCGGCCCAAGGAATTCTGCTGCTGTTTTTTCTGCCGATCTACTTGAAAAACAAAATATTCACTATCCCTGAATACTTGACCAAGCGATTCGGCCGTCTCGCCGGGACCGCCTTCTCCTTCGTCTGCATGATCCAGTATCTGGTGATCAACCTGCCGCTGGTTCTCTACTCGGGAGGATTCCTGATCAACCGGATTTTCGGCCTGGATCTCTACCTGGCCATCTGGCTGCTCGCTATCGTCACCGGCTCCTACACGATTTTCGGCGGGCTCAGCTCGGTCGCCTGGGTGGATTTCCTCAACGGGGCCCTTCTCATCGGCGGGGGGCTGCTGGTTTTCGCGCTGGGCATCAACGCGGTCCCCGGCGGGCTCAAGGAAGTCATCGGTACCGGCGACCGGGCCCACCTCGTCCTCCCCGCCTCCCATCCGGACCTGCCCTGGACAGGCATCCTCGCCGTGGCCATCGTCATGAGCGGCTATTATTATTCCACCAACCAGTACATCACCCAGCGCTGCCTGGGAGCAAAATCGCAGTGGAACGGTAAGATGGGCGTCGTCCTGGCCGCCTTCCTGGCCCTCCCTCTCGGGCTCGCCGTCACCTGGCCTGGCATGATCGCCCACGCTCTGAACCCCGGGCTGGAACACTCCGACATGGCCTATCCTTTCCTGATCGGAAGGGTGGTGCCGGTCGGGCTGCGGGGCGTCATGTTCGCCGTGCTGTTCGGGGCCATCGTCAGCACCGTCGATGCCCTGGTCAACTCCGCCTCGTCACTTCTGACTCTTGACGTCTACAAAGGACTCATCAACAAGGACGCTTCAGAAAGGCGCCTGGTCCGGTTCGCCCAGTGGACGGGCTCGCTGTTTCTCGTCTTCGGCGCCCTCTGGTCGCCGATGGTCGGACGGTTCGGGTCGATTTTTTCCTATGCCCAGGACAGCTGGGCGCTCATGCTGGCCCCGGTCATGGCCGTTTTCTTCCTGGCGATCTTCTGGAAACGGATGACCAGGCCCGCGGCGCTCGCCGCCCTGTCCCTGGCCGTCCCCATGCTGGTCCTCGTCTACCTCAGGCAGTTCTCCGGCCTCCTCGCGGGGGTCAACATATTCAACCTCTCCGGATTAATTTTTATTATTTCGATCGTATTGATCGGAATAGTCAGTTTATGGACCCCACCGCCGTCTGAGGAGGGCCTCGAAGCGACGCTCTGGCGCCGCGGCGTCGTCCGCCTCCCGGACGAGGAAGTGAGGGACGGATACCCCTGGTGGAGACGGGTAAGCTTGTGGTTCGCAGTGGTGGTCGTTTTATTCATCGTCATCTACGCCGTCTTCTGGTAAGATTTTGCGGGCGGGAAATGCCCGGCCTCCCCTCCCCTCGCCGGAAGGGCTTGGGGTAAGGGAGGAACAAGGAGATGATATGGCAGGACCGGGAAGTCAATGGATCGGACAGGAAGAAATCAGGGAAGTCCTGGAGGTCCTGGAATCGGGCCAAGTCTTTCGCTACGGGAACCTGGACGACCCCGGTTTCAAGCACAAGGTGTACAGCCTGGAGAGGGAATTCGCCGCCCGCTGCGGCGTCCGCTTCGCCCTGGCCACCAGTTCGGGCAGCGGCGGGCTGACCGTCGCCCTGAAAGCGGTCGGCATCGAGCCGGGAGACGAGGTCATCGTTCCGGCTTACACGTTTATCGCCAGTTACAGCTCCATAATCCAGGCCGGCGGAACTCCCGTGCTGGCCGAAATCGACGAGAGCCTGACCCTCGACCCGGACGACATTAAACGCCGGATCACGAAAAAGACCACGGCGATCATGCCGGTCCACATGCTGGGGAATCCCTGCGCCATGGACGAGGTCATGGCCCTGGCCAAAGAGAACGGCCTCCGCGTGATCGAGGACGCCTGCCAGGCGAACGGCGGTTCATACCGGGGCCGGAGCCTGGGGACGATCGCCGAGGTCGGGGTCTTTTCGCTGAACATATTCAAGACGGTGACCGCCGGGGACGGCGGCGTCGTCGTCACCGATGACGAAAACCTCTATCGGCTGGCCTTCGGTTTTCACGACCAAGGCCACTCTCCGCTCCGCGCTGGGGTAGAAGTCGGCGAACGCAGTGTGCTGGGGATGAACTATCGAATGAACGAGCTGACCGGCGCCGTCGCCCTCGCCCAGATCCGGAAGCTCGACCGGATCATCGCTGTCCTGCGGGAAAAAAAGAAAAAATTTAAAGGCCTGATCTCGGCCGCCCCCGGCCTCAAATTCCGGACCCTGAACGACCCGGCGGGCGACTGCGCAACCATACTGACCGTCCTGTTTGACAGCCC
>CAZYWP010000171.1:0-4979 GCA_964651495.1 uncultured Eubacteriales bacterium
GATTGCTTCGCTCCCAAAGGTCGCTCGCAACGACAATGTCACACAATAAATTGCGTTCATATTAGCTTCACCGAGACGAAAACCCCTCCTCCTCTCCGCTTGTGATATAATCGCTGCCAGCGAAGATGAGGACAATTTTTCTCGTCTTGTTCTATTTTATCCTGACGCTTGTTCTCGCCGTCCTCCTCCTGCTCTCCCTGCCGTTTGGGATTCGGGAGCCCCTGCTCGGGCTGGCGAAGTGGGCCATGAACTGCGGCTCCCGGGTCCTGGGTATCAGGGTCGAGGTCTCCGGACGGGAGAGGGTCGACCGGAAGGCGCCCCACATTTACATGGCCAACCACCTCAGCTTTCTCGACGGTCCGCTGCTCTTCGGACTGATCCCGCAGCGCGTCCGGGTCATTCTCAAAAAACAGGTCTTTCGGCTCCCGGTCATCGGCCAGGGCATGCGCTACGTCGGGTTTGTCCCCGTTGACCGCAAGGGCGTCCGGGGCGGGAAAAAGAGCATCGACATAGCCGCCGGCCTGATGCAGGCGCGGGGCTATTCTTATCTCATCTTTCCCGAGGGGACGCGGAGCCGGGACGGCCGGATGCAGGCGTTTAAAAGGGGCGGGTTTTTTCTGGCCCTGGCCAGCGGGGCGAGCATCGTCCCGATCAGCATCGAGGGAACCTACGAGCTCATGCCCCGCGGCACGCTGTTCGCCGCCAAAGGCCGGGTCAAAGTGACTTTCCATCCGTCGGTTCCCGTGGACGGGTACTCCCGGGAAAACATCCACTTGCTGATCGACCGCGTCCGCGGTATCGTGGAAAAGGTTTTGACGGATAGCGGGGAGGGGTGATAGAGCGCTGCGAGGAGCGAAACGATATAACGATCTCCATGAGATTGCTTCGCTTAAGCTCGCAATGACAACAATCGTCGCCGGGGGACTGAGCGGGCTGATGAACCTTAAACCTGGGCCTCGCCCAGCACGATGGCCTTGATCTCGGCCGCGCCGGCGACGCCGCTGTTGAAGAGATAGCAGGCCGCGGCATCCAGCAGCCGGCCGAAAAACATCTTCTGCAGCTCCAGCCTGTCTTCAGTCGTGAACAGAAGATGAGGGTTGTAGTAGGGCTGCGGACGGGCCGGGCTCAGGCTCCTTTTCGCCCCGGCGCTCTCCCCGGCCTCGAGGATGCGCAGGGCTTCGTCTTTTTGGAGTCGCACGGCCGCCGGCGAGAGGCTGTCCGAACGGAGGATAAAAACCCAGTTCAGCGCCGTCCGCTTGGTGTGGGCGGCTTTCCCTCCGACCCAGTAGGGGTCGAGCATAGCGTGAGCCTCCTTGGAGGCTTTGTAGCAAAAGGGCGATCCCCGGTCGAGACGGCAGTCGTCGAGCCTCAGACATTCCGCATCCTTGCAGTCCTCTTTGTGGGTGATGACGTTTTCGCACCGGCTCGAATCGAAGAGCGGGGCTAGCCGGGGAAAGGACTCGACCGTGTTCGTCGGGAGATAGAGCTTTCTCTCGACGCAGTCCGCGGGCGCCAGCCCGCCGGCCGGGCGGACGAAGACGATGTCATTGGAGTGGAGCCTGAAGCGGCCGTCCCCGAGCAACTCGAAAAAGAGCTCGGTTTTCCTGGTCCCGGGCGGCCCGACCAGGATGAGGCCCTTTCCCCCGCTATCGGCCGACATTCCGCGGACCCCGAGAACGCCGAACAGCCGTTCGCCGACATCCGTGACCAGCCCGAGCGCCAGGCTGCGGAGCGGGCCGTAGTTGTCGGTGTTGACCAGGACGCCCGTCTTGGTCTCGGAGTTGTAGAAGGCCCGCGGTTCCCTCCCGGCGATCCCGTCCACAGCGTAGATGATCCCGTGCGGCTCCAGGTCGGCCTCGAGCTGGGCGGGGTACCAGTTTTCCACCCAGAAATCATAGAGATGGGAGACGTTGGTCCGCAGCTGGATGACGACGCCGGAGATGTTGGCGTTCCACTCGAAATAGTTTTCCGGGGTGAGGTGGCTCTCCATCTCGGCGACCAGCCCGTCGCGCATCTTGAGCGGGACGGCGGAATCCACGGGGACGGATTTCTTGACCCGGGTGACGGCGTTTTGCAGGGCCACACGCCGGACCTTCTTCGGAGTTTTGAGCCTGGCCGCCGCCTCGATGATCCGGTCCATCCCCTTTTCCAGGTTTTCCATGGAGGTGGCGTAAGAAAAGCGGATGTGGTCGTCCGCCCCGAAAGAATCGCCGGGCACGATCGCCACCCGCGCCTCCTTGAGCAGATAATAGGCCAGCCCGTAGGAATTGCGGATCTGGATGCCGCCGGCCTCCTTGTCGTAGTACCAGGAGAAGTTGGGGAAGAGGTAAAAGGCGCCCAAGGGCTTGAAACAGGAGATATTCGGGATGGCCTGCAGCCGCATCAGGCAATAGTTGCGGCGGCGCTGGAACTCGGCCGCCATCCGGGTCACCTCGTACTGCGGGCCGCCGAGCGCCTCGAGGCTGGCCTGCTGCGAGATGGAAGAGGCATTGGAAGTGGAATGGCTCTGGATCTTGGCCATGCCGCCGATCACTTCGGCCGGGCCCAGGGCGTAGCCGATGCGCCAGCCGGTCATGGAGTAGGACTTGGACACGCCGGAGATGATGATGGTCTTCTTTTTGATATCCTCGCCCAGGGAGGCGAAGCTCGAGAACTGGAAATCGTCGTAGATCAGCTTGGCGTAGATTTCGTCGGCGATGACATAGACGTCCTCGCCCCGGACGACCTCGGCCAGCGCCTCGAGCTGGGCCCTGGTGTAGGCTGCTCCCGTCGGGTTCGACGGGTTATTGAGGATCACCGCCTTGGTGGACGGGTTGATGGCGGCCTTGAGGTCTTCCGGAGTCAGGAGAAAGCCATTTTCTTCCCTGGCCGGGACGATGACCGGCTTCCCTTTGGCCAGGGCCACTGCCTGGGGGTAAGTGACCCAGTAGGGCGACGGGATGATCACCTCCTCGCCCTCGTCCACCAGGGCCTGGATGAGGTGGAAGAGCGAGCTCTTAGCGCCGCTCGAGACGATGACTTCGGCGGGGGCGTAGTCGAGCCCGTAATCCTCCTTCATCCGGGCGATGATCGCCCTCCTCAGGGCCGGCGTCCCCTCGTTTTCCGTGTATTTGGTGAAATTCTGCTGGATGGCCCGGATGCCGGCCGCTTTGACGTTTTCCGGCGTGGGAAAGTCCGGCTCGCCCACGCTGAGGTCGATGATATCGATCCCCTCGGCCCGCATGGCCTTGGCCTTGGCGGCGATCTTGAGGGTGGGCGAAGCGCCGATTCGGTTGACTTTTTCTGAGATCATGATGGCCCCGTCTTCAAAGAGCGGCTATTTTTCGTCTTTGTCTTCCGGTGAAAGCTTGTCCTTGAGGAACTTCTTGAGGTCCACCCCCGTCAGGGACTTGACGACATCGGGCATCTGGGAGAGCACCTCGGCGACCTGGGCCGTGACCCGGGTCGTCCCCAGGCTTTTGTCGCCGCTGCCGATGACGATGATCTTGTCCACCTTCGACAGAGGCTCGGCGACGGCCCTGGCCAGTTCCGGCAGCACCCGGAGATACATCTCTAGCACGGCGGCCTGGTTGTACTTGTCCCAGGCCTGGGCCTTCTTCAGCATGGCTTCGGCCTCAGCGAACCCCTTCTTCTTCACGAGCTCGGCCTCGGCCTCGCCCTCCAGACGCAGGGCTTCGGATTTTCCCCTGGCTTCGGCCTGGATCCTGAATTCCTCGGCTTCCGCCTCGGCCTTGATCTGATACTTGCGGGCGTCGGCCGGCTTGATGACGCTCGATTCGAGCTCTTTCTCGCGCCGGGCGATCTCGAGCCCCTCGATCTTGATGGCCTCCTCCTTCTCGATGGCCTTCATCTTGGCCTCTTCCTTCTTGATCTGCTGGCTCAGCCGGTAGCGCTCGAGCTCATAGGAGAAATCGGCCTGGGCTTTTTTCGCATTGACGATGACCTGGGACTCGGACTTCTTGGCTTCGTTATCCCACTGTGCCTTGGCAATCAGGGCTTCGGCCGTCAGGCGGGCGACCTCTCCCTCCTTACGGGCCTGGGAGGATTTGATGATGGCCTCTTTCTCCGTCTCGGCCTCGGCGATCATGGCATCTCGCTTGGCGGCTACGATCTGCGGCTTGCTCAGCGATTCGAGGTAGCCCTGCATGTCGCTGATGTCCTTGAGGGCGAACGAGAGCATCAGCAGGCCCATCCGGGTGAAATCGGGACGGATGGCCTCAACCACCCGGGCCGAGAATTCGTGACGGCCCCGGTAAATCTGCTCCACCGTCATAGTGCCGATCACCTCTCTCATATGACCTTCGAGGACGTTCATTGAGACGTCCCGGATGCCCTCCTTTCCCAGGCCGAGGAACTGCTCGGCGGCCAGGCGGATGGCGGAGTCGGAAGAGTCGACCTTGACCTGGGCCGTGGCCTCGGCCATGATCGGGACGCCGCTGTGGGTCAGGACTTCCGGAGTCTTGATGTTCAGGGTGATCACGTCCATCGGCAGCGTATAGGCGGTTTCGACGAAGGGGAGGACGAATGTCCCGCCGCCCAGGCGGTAGCGGTAGCCGACCTTGATTTTGGTCCCGTCCGGCTCGCTGACCGTCCTCTTTCTTCCTCCGGAGATGATCAGGACCTCATTCGGCCCGACCTTGCGGTACTGCTTGGCCATGACGATCAGGATGAGGGCGATGACCGCTGCGATGACGCCGATTAAGATCAATGTGGAGACGAGACTCATAATAACCTCCTGGGCATCGGGTCAGGCGATGCCGGTATGATGCGAGGGTAAAATAGCCAAGCTAAGTGAATAAAAAATAATATATTTATGGGCGGTCAAAGTCAAGTTGAGGCGGGCCGTCCGATATGCCGTCGCCCCCACTGAGTTTTATATTATTATAAACGCAACTATTTATGTTACGTTGTCATTGCGAGCGACTTTGGGAGCGAAGCAATCCGACCCAGAGGGTCGTCACGAGGCTTCTGAAAGAAGC
>CAZYWP010000172.1:0-4815 GCA_964651495.1 uncultured Eubacteriales bacterium
AACTGGGACTGTTTCCGGGCGATCGTGGAAAGCTTGAGGACGCTCGAAAACGACGAGACCCTGATCGTCCAGTCGGGAAAGCCCGTGGCCGTGTTCCGAACCCACGAAGAAGCCCCGCGCGTCCTGATCGCCAACGCCCTGATCGTCCCGAAATGGGCGACCTGGGACGAATTCCGCCGCCTGGAGGCCAGGGGCCTGACCATGTACGGCCAGATGACGGCCGGGAGCTGGATCTACATCGGCACCCAGGGGATCCTGCAGGGGACCTTCGAAACGCTCGCCGCGGTGGCCAACACTCATTTCGGCGGCTCCCTCAAGGGCCGGCTCGTCCTCTCCGCCGGTCTCGGCGGCATGGGCGGCGCCCAGCCCCTGGCCGTGACGATGAATGATGGGGTGGCCATCGTCGTCGAGGTGGACCGCGAGCGCATCGAAAAGCGCCTGCGGACGCAGTATGTCGACACGATGGTCGAAAGCCTGGACGAGGCGCTCCGCCTCGCGGGCGAAGCTCAAAAGAAAGGCGAGCCGCTCTCTATCGCGCTCCTCGGGAATGCGGCCGACATCATTCCCGAATTCGTCAGGCGCGGCATTACGCCCGATGTCCTGACCGATCAGACCTCCGCCCACGACGAGCTCAACGGCTATGTTCCCCGCGGCATTCCGTACGCGGACGCCCTCCGCTTGCGCCGCGATAATCCCGAGGATTACATCCGGCGGGCCTACGAGTCGATGGCCGTCCATGTCGAGGCCATGCTCGAGCTCCGGAAGCGGGGGGCACGGACCTTCGACTACGGCAACAACATCCGCGGCCAGGCCCAGAAGGCGGGAGTGGCTGCGGCCTTCGACATCCCCGGGTTTGTTCCGGAGTATATTCGGCCGCTTTTCTGCCTGGGCAAGGGGCCGTTCCGCTGGGCCGCGCTCTCCGGCCGGCCTGAAGATATCTATACCACCGACGAGGCCGTGCTCAAGGAATTCCCGGAGGACAAGGCCCTGGAGCGATGGATCCGCAAGGCCCAAAAGCAGGTCAGATTCCAGGGGCTTCCGGCGCGCATCTGCTGGCTCGGCTACGGAGACCGGGCGCGCTTCGGCGCCCTCATCAACCGCCTGGTGAAGACGGGGAAGATCAGCGCGCCGATCGTCATCGGGCGCGACCACCTGGATACGGGGTCGGTCGCCTCGCCCAACCGCGAGACCGAGGGCATGAAGGACGGTTCGGACGCCATCGCCGACTGGCCGGTCCTCAACGCCCTGCTCAACGCCGTCTGCGGCGCTTCCTGGGTCTCCGTCCACCACGGCGGGGGAGTGGGGATCGGGCTCTCCATTCACGCCGGGATGGTCATCGTGGCCGACGGCAGCGATTCAACGGCGAAGAGACTGGAACGGGTGTTGACGGTCGACCCCGGACTGGGAGTCGTCCGCCACGCCGACGCCGGCTACGAGGACGCCGCCGCGTTCGCCCGGGCCAGGGGAATCAAGATCCCGATGCTTTAATCAACCAGGCCGATTTTTTTCCAACTGGAGTTGGCAGCCGCTGCCCCCGAAATGACCACCGCTGTTGTCTCGATGCGCCGCTGAATTCGATTTCATTTCTCCATTCTCGACAGAAAATCAGGGGGGAAATTAAACGCTCACGCGCCGGCGCTATCCTGGCACGCAGATTGCTTTAATGTGGGCGAAAGGAGGTTCCAATGAAAAAAGCCATCGTCCTGACGCTGGCTGCCGTGTTTTTCTTGTCCGCTTTTTTATCGCTTCCCGGGCCCGCCGCGGCCAACACTCCGGCCGACGACTGCCATGACAGCTGGGAGGCCTGCCGCAGTCGCTCCCTGGACAGCGATGAAGGCTGGTTTAGGGTAGCGATCATGCTGACCGTCTGTGACCTGGCGCTGGGCAAGTGTCTTCTCTGGAATTAGTGAAGATCATGCCGCTGCAGCGGGGCCTTCATTCTCTCCGCACGGAGAAGTGAGGGCCCCGCTCTCACCTTTCGGCTCAGGTGGAGTGAAGGAAAATGAAAAACATATGGATAATCCCCGCTGTGGCGCTCGCGGCCTGGGGAGGCGCCGACGCCTTCTCGTCCCAGGCCCCAAAATCCGTTCTTTCCGCTCGAGAGATCAAGCCGGAGGCCGCGGCCGCCTCCGCCGTCTATTTCTCCCGGCCCGTGGCTCTCACTTTTGACCAGGCTCATATTTTTGTCCTGGATGCAAGGGACAACGAGGTCAAGGCGTTTTCCAAGGATGGGCAGTTCCGCTTCTCCTTCGGCACGAAAGGGCAGGGTCCGGGCGAGTTCAACGGCCCCTGCGACATGGACATACTGGGGGACAAAATTTACATCGCCGACGGGGCAAACAGGCGGGTCCAGGTCGTGAACAAGAAAGGCGAATATCTCTCCGGGTTCAACACCGGGTTTTTCCCCTGGCGAATCCTGGCGCTCGAGGAGGAGCGCGTTATCGTGGTCCCCCTTCCCTCGGGCCGGTCCGGCGGGGATAAGGTCCTCCATTGCTTCAATTCGCGGGGCGACCCGCTCTGGACGGCCCTCGACTCCCGCTCCTCCGGAGATTCCGCGCTCGAGGCCATGGAAAACCAGATCTTCATCCGGAAGGGGAGGGGAGGAGACTTCTTTGCCCTCCGCCTGATCAACGACAGCCTCATCCGCCGGCTGGACGCTTCCGGCGCGGTGACTGCGGAGGCCGAAATCGCGGCCGACTATCCGTTCAAGGAAATCGCCGTTCCGGGGTTCAGGGGCCAGAAAAAGACGCTGCGGGGGCTGTGCTGGAATTACGCTGTGGACGGCGAGACGCTCTACCTCATTGTGCCTGAATACACGGAAGACAAAGACCTCGGGCCGGGCAGGCGGGTCGCAGTGGTCAGCCCGGCCGGCCTGGTTGAAGCCTTTATCGACCTCCCGGACAGGGTGAGTCGGATCGCCGTCGAAGGAAACCGAATCTACGGCATCGACCTCGACTTCCGCCTGCGCCTGTTCGCGCTGGAGACAAAGTGAGAAAAAACGCCGTCCTGATCGTCCTTGCTTTTGTGATCATCATTCCATCCGGCCCGGCCGCGGCCGGCCCCGCCGGCGGCGCCGAGGACCCGCGGATCGTCTCTTCCCTCGCGGAGGCCGCGCCCGACCCGCTAAGACCGATTGTCCTCGTCTTCTTTTCCCTGGACTGCCACGTCTGCTGGGAGGAGCTTTTCGAGATGCGGTATTTCGTCCAAAAACATAGTATTCCGATCGATTTAATCGGAGTGACGATGGATAAACGCGAGGAGCTCGAGCCCTTCCTGCGCAAGTATTCGTTCTTTCATCCCGTGGTCTCCGACCGGCAGCGCGAGCTCTACCGCCGCTTCCAGGTCCGCCTCGAGCCGGCCACGGTCATCATCGAGAACGGATGCATCCTCTACCAGGACGGCCCGGTCGAGGACTATTTTGCTCGGAGGGAAAAAGCCCGAAAGTGCCTGCTCGAGATTGCCGCCAAATCGCCTTTCTGATCACCTGGAAAAAGGCCGCCGCCTCCAGGAGCCTGGCCGTTCTGTTCGCTGGATTTCTGGCCCTTCTCGCCTATGTCTGGGTCAAGGACTCGTACATCACCTGCCTGCGCTTCTTCCTGTTTCTCTTTCCCTACATTTTCCTCTTTCTGTCCCAGGACATGTTCCGTGACGAGGTCGACGGCGGCGCGCTCGAGAACGTACTTTTTCTCGCCGGCCGTTTTAGGAGCTACCTGTTGAACAAGAATCTTGTTCTGGCGGCGATCGCCCTGGCCGGCAGCGCGGCGCTCTTCCTGCTTCTAACCGTCTACGGGATCAGCGTCCGCGCCTTCTCCGCCCTCTCCCTCGTCCAGTTTGTCATCGGCGTCCTCGTCGGCATCTATTACCTTGTGGCCGGCGGCCTGCTGAGTTTTTTTCTCAAGGGGGGTTCCAACGTCCTCCTCATCATCCTGGGCCAGGTTTTCCTTGTGATCGGGCTTTTTCTCTCGGCCACTCAGAGAACCGGGTTGATCGGCCTCCTGACCGCGGACGCGCTCCCGGACTCGGCGGCGAAGCTCAAGTTTTTCCTCCTGGCCGCATTCCTCCCCAACGTCATCATCGTCAGGAGATCGGCCGCCTTCATCCTGGGCCTTGCCGCCCTTTCCGCCCTCTGGTTCGGTCTGCAGCGACTCAAGGTCAGGTCCGTGGAGCTCCTGAAGAGATGAGCGACTTCATCCTCCGGGTTCGGGGCCTGTCCAAACGGTACGGCCGCATCCGGGCGCTCCGGGGCGCTGATTTCGGCCTTCGGAGGGGCGCGATCACGGCTTTCCTGGGAGAGAACGGCGCTGGGAAGACGACGGCAGTCAAGCTGATTCTGGGGTTCCTGCGTCCGGACTCCGGCCGGGTGGAGCTGGCGGTGCGGCGGATTGGCTATGTGCCCGAACGCCCGGTGTTTTTTCCCTGGCTTAAGGGAGAAGAGATCATCGTCCTGACGGCCCGTCAGTCCGGGATTGAGATAGAGGAGCGGCGCCGTAGCACCGGACGGCTGGCCGATCGGATCGCTTTTGACGCCGAGCTTCTTGAGCGGAAGGTGCCGACGTATTCGTTAGGCAATCAGAAAAAATTCGCCTATCTCCAGAGCCTGCTCATCGACCCCGAGCTTCTCATCGTCGACGAGCCATTTTCCAGCCTCGACCCCTATTCGATCAGGATGGTCCGCGACTTATTTTTGGAAATGAAAAAAGACGGGAAAACCCTTTTCCTCAGCTCTCACCTGATCTCCGAGATGGAGAAGGTCGCGGATGAGTTCATCATCATCAAGAAGGGGCACATCGTGGTCCAGGGCGACCTCGATCACCT
>CAZYWP010000173.1:0-4793 GCA_964651495.1 uncultured Eubacteriales bacterium
TGCCACCCATTCCCCTAATTAGGAGATTTCCACATAGAATTTGCTTCCGGAGGGGAAAATTTGCCTCTCCTCAAGGAGATGATCATGAAAAAGAAATTTGTTGGTCGCATCGTCCTTTTGCTGGCATCTCTTTCCCTGTTTTTTTTGTCTTGCCGGAAGGCGGGGATGGAAAAGCCGGACGCTCTGCCGCCGCTCCAGGTGGATATCCGGGTTGACCGGGCCCGGCCGAACCCGGGAGAGACAATCGGCGTCGAAGCGGCCGTCCGGTCGGCCAAGGCGTCCGGTGGGCTGAGCGTCAAGGCCAGCCTGCTTGTCCCATCCCGGGGCGTTCAGGACCTGCCCCTCCGCGCCGCCGAAGCGGCAGACAAAAGCCGGGCCGTCTTTCGGGGCGAGGTCACAGTCGGGCGAGACTTCCCGGAAGGCCTTTATGTCATCACCGTCGAAGCCGCTCGGGGCTCCCTCAAAGCGTACGGGAAAGGAAGCTTTTTGCTGGGCAAGGTCGTGGGCGACTTCATGGTGGTCAGCCTGTTTCCGGCCGAAAACCTGGAAGAAGAAATCCGGCGTTATTTTGAGGATTTCAAGAGCGTTGGCGGAAACATGGTCACCATTCACAACATCATTTCGGAGAAAGCCTGGTACCCCTCGCGCGTCTGCGCCAGGGCGGCGGAGCCCGGGACTGCCGATGACAAAGTCGGCGCCGCGCTGCGTCTGGCCAGGGAATACGGGCTGGCCGCGTTTCTCAGCGTGAGCTGGGACATGACGCGCCCGATGCCCTATTCGGAATGCCTGGAGAGCAGCAAAAAGATCATCGCCGAGCTCTGGGACCTCTACGGCGCGAACCCGTCCCTCCTCGGATTTTACAGCTATCAGGAGGGGAGCGGCACCTATCTGGCCTCCCAGATGAGGGAGTTCGCCGCCGCCGTGAAGTCCCATAATCGGGGACTCCTGACCAGCTGCGCGCCCTACATCGACGACCCGCTCCTGGCAGGCTACTTAGCGGCCATCGACGACCTGGACATGGTCATCTATCAGGGCGCGGTCATGGCGTCGTATAGAAAGGACAACCGGAAGTGTTTTCCCCTCCGCCGGACAAAAGATTTCACCGGGCTTTCCGCCGGAGCGACGATGCAGAGGAACAAGATCACGCTGTCCCATGTCGAGCTCTTCGGCTACCTGGAGAAGCAATTCGCCGGTGCCTACCTGGCCAGCCGGGAGGATATTTACAGCCAGATCCTGAGCGCGGCCACCTGCCACGGGCCGGACGGAATCGTCTTTTTCACCTACCATTACAACATCCACGAGCTGGGGAAAAAAATTCCCCAGGTGGCCGAGTCGAGGCGGGGGGTAGGGGAAGGAATGGCCGCTTATGCTCTGATCGCCGCGGCCGCTGCTTCAGCCTCCAGCCGCATCGGCCTGTACATCCCGTACAGCGACTGGTGGACGGACCGGTGGACCAATACGATCGTGCCCTCCCTTGACGCCTGCCGCCGGCTGGGCCTCAGCCCGGACATTATCCCCTTTCTGCCGCCCGGGGGAGAGGACGTCCTGCCCTATTATCCCTATCACCTGAACGAGGAGCAACTGGGTTTCCTGCTCCGGAATAACTACGTCCTCGTCCTCAGCGATATCGCCGGGATGCAGGACACGGACAGCCTGCTTCTGAGGAATTTCGTCGAGAAGGGCGGAGTGGCGATCCTTTTCGGTCCGTCGATCCCCTACGGCGATCAGTATGATCGCGACCAGATTTGCGGAGGACGGGAGAACCAGGCCCGGCCGCACTCCGTGATTACGGTCAAAGAGGCTTTGGGACCCAGGACCGGGAAGGGAGCGCGGTTCGGGTTCCGTCCCGCCAGCGTTTCTTCCTGGAGTCCCGAGAAAGGGAAAGCCGTCGCCGTGTTCGAGGACGGCAGCGCGGCGGCCCTGCTGAACGAATTCGGGCTGGGGTTCTGCCTGACGATTCCGCTGAGCCTGGGCGACGCCGTCGGCAACATCCCCGATTTTGTCCGGGATGTCCTGGATTTCGCCCTGGAACGCCAGGGAAGGAAAAGAGCCTTCGACCTCATCGGCGCCGGCGATGACCTGGACGTGGCCATGACGATGTCCGGCGGCCGTCGGGTTGTGGCCGTCGTCAACCACAGGGATGCGCCGTTCCGGCTGGCCATTCTCCCTCTTCATCTCCAGTCGGCGGTCGGGTATCAGCTAACGGACGTCCGGACGGGAAGGGCGCTCAGGACCGGGAGCGGCAGAGATTTCGCCGCGATCGAAATGGAGATTCCCGCCCGGGACTATATTTTACTGTCCCTATCGGAAAAATAAAGAATCGCCCGTGCGGCCTTATCCTGGACAGGCTTAAAGGGACGAAAGAAGCCTGCCTGCGGCCTTGAGCAGGACCGCTTCGATAGCGGGTGCGAACCCGAAGGTGGCGTAGAATTTGGGCGCGCAATAGCAGGCATAATCGTTCGGCGTCCGGTAGGCCTCCCGTGTCGGCAGGTAGCCGATATTGCCGTCCGCGTAGCCGGCCGTCATCAGGGCCGGCCATTTTTCCCGCATCCTGAGCCCCAGCCCGCAGAATACCTCACCGGGGAGTCCGATTATTTTCATCCCGCCGATGCTCAGAGCGTGGACCGGAACGTCCTCCATCCAGGGAGACTGGAGAAAAGCGGCATGGTGTTTTTCGACTCTCTTCCGCCAGGCCCGGATGATTTCCGAGGCCCGGGGAAATTCCTTGTTCGCCTCATGGGCCGCCGCCGTTTCTCTGGCCAGGTCTTTTTTCGGAAAGACGAGAAGAGGCAGCCGGATTCTCTCCTCCGCGGCGCCCAGCCGGGCGCTCCGGGTGAACGCGGCGTACTTCTCCGACTTGAACGCCCGGTCCGCGAGGATCCGGCCGGAAAGAGCGTAATCCCGCTTGGTCGCGCCCAGGCGGCGGTTCAGGTAGGTCACGGGATCGATGTCGCCGCAAAATCCTTGGAGGACAAGGCCTCGATTCCCGGTCCTCTCGATCTCCCGGGCCAGAGCCCCCGGCCAGTCCGCGGAAATCTCTTTCGTCGGGCCGAGGGTGACGGCGTGGCAGGCGTAATTGAGGAGATAGATCGCTCTCCTTTTTTGCCTGAAAATGCCCACCCGGAGCCAGGGGTCGATCTCGCTGAAATCACCCCGCCGGCGGTTGTAACCGACCGGCTCCACCGCCTCGGCATGGAAGCCGAAGGCCGCTTCCTCTGCCGCAGCGCAGGCCTGCGCCGCGGCCTCCAGGATAGCCTGCGGCAGCTGCCGAACGTAGGAATAATTGATCTTGCCCAGTCCCGCCAGCGGCTGGGCCGCCGGTCCCGAATGGGTGTGGGTGCAGGCCAGCAGAATATTTTCGACAGGGATTTTGTGCTGCTTCGCCACCTGCCGGCGGATCCGGTCGGAGGAGGCGATCGTCAGACCGAGCAGGTCGAGGCTGATGAACAAAAGGGTTTTCTTCTGGTCTTTAAGGTAGAGAACCCGGGCCTTGAGGTTGTCACGGACGGTCCGGGCTTGCCGGTCGAGATAGAACCCGAACCCTGTCAGGTCGGTTCCCAGAGGCGGTGTAATCTTTTTTTCTCCATAGCCCGCTTGAAGGCCGCTCATCGATTCCTCCTCAGACGAAATTCAGGATCCTGTATTCTTTCATTTTCTCCGCTGTATTGCAAGACAGGCGCAGGTAATATAAACTGTCCTTATCAAGGTTGTTTTTAACGGGGACGAGGCACTTGTTCTCGACTTTAGGCATTCCGGATAAACTGTCCTGAGGATGGTCAAAGAGGGACTCGCTCAGATGGAGAAGCAGCGATTGTGCCGGATTTCGGTCCTGGGCCTGGTCCCTCTCGTGCTGGCTCTGGCGGGGTGCTTCGAAACGAGGATCAGGCAGGATCCCTTTTACAAATCCTTTTTCGAGAAGGCCCAGCTGATCATGACCTCTGAGGAGATCAAGATTTACAGGTCCCTGCCCGATGAGAAGACCAGGGCGGAGTTCATCGAGGAATTCTGGGAGATCCGGGACCCCGACCCCGGCACCGAGGAAAACGAAGCCAAAATCGAGTTCGCGGAACGGGTCCGTTTTGCCAATCTCTGGTTCGGGGCTTATAACCCTCACCGCGGCTGGGATTCTGGGGAAGATCTCGAGGGCCGGGTGGGCTGGAGCGAAGACCGGGGCCGCATCTACATTATTCTCGGGCCGCCGGACGTGATCTGGTTTTTTGATGAACAGGATGAATACCCCCGCTTCGACGGGACCCGCGACCGGGTCAGGGCGGACCAGTGGACGGCGGAGCAATGGATCTATGAGCGCTACAATGTTTATGTCGTCTTCGCCAAGGCGGGGGGCGGAAGCTGGAACATGCAGACGCACGACACGCGCCTGTTCGAGGTGCTCGAATGGGCTAAGCTCAATTGGATCTCGACAGAGTTCAAAGAGGATATCCGGAGGAGCTTCCGTTTCAAGGCGAAATTCGAGGGGGGCGGGATCCAGGTCAGTGCCCCGGTCAACCGGGTCAGCTTTGATGAAAACTACCGGGCCGAGTTCGCCGTCCGCGTCAACGTCTACCATGGCAATTCCAAGGTGGATGAGGTTCAGATAACGAGAACTGTCCAGGAAAACGAAGAAAGTCTCGTGGCCGGCAAAAAGAAGAACCTGGAGTTCATGATTCCCTACCACCCCGCCGGGCGCGGAAAGTACCTCTTCGACATCGTCATCGAGGATAAAATGGCCCCGGCCCTGTCCAAGTACAGACACTTCGTCAAGCACTTTTTTTAGCTCTTTTTTTGTTGCCACG
>CAZYWP010000174.1:0-1216 GCA_964651495.1 uncultured Eubacteriales bacterium
GTGCGACCAGTTCTACGGCCGCGGCTGGGAGAGCCAGTCGCCGCGCGGCAAGTGGGAAATCTTCGCCGAAACCATGAAGAAGAATATCGCGGCCGTCAAGGCGGCCGGGGCAGACACCGTCATCAGTTCCTGTCCCGCCTGCAACATGATGTGGCGCCACTCTTATCTGGAGTGGGCCAAAAAACTCGGCCTCGAATACGGGATCACGGCCAAGCATTACAGCGAGCTCGTATCGGAGAAGATCAAGGCGGGCGAGTTCAAGTTCACCCACCCGATCAGTAAGCGCGTCACCTGGCACGATTCCTGCCATATCGGACGCGCGTCGGGCGTTTACGAGGAGCCGCGGGAGCTCATCAAGGCCATCCCCGGGGTCGAGTTCGTCGAGATGACACATCACCATGAGGAGGCCCACTGCTGCGGCAGCGTCCTGACACTGATCAAGGATCCGCTCGTCGCCCATGACGTCGGCGAGATCCGCCTGGAGGAAGCCACGGCCGTCAAGGCCGAGACCGTGCTCGCGCTCTGCCCGTGCTGCGAATTCCAGCTCCGGGTGACCAAGGAAAAAAAGAACACCCCGATCGAGGTCCGCGACCTGGCGGCGTTCGCTTGCGAATCTCTGGGCAGGACGTTCGCCGACCCGAGCCCCGATGTCAGCCGGCAGTGGAAAGTATTCGAAGGGATGATCGCCCATCTCCGCGGCCGCGCTTGAAGGAGAGGGGCCTCTGAAGGCCTTTTGCCTCCAGCTTCTAAGACCGATTGTCTCCAATTCGGCGGCGGTGTCAGCCGCGGTGATTCATGAGGCGCGGCAATCTATTGCTCCCGGGTCAATTCATTTATAATAGATATCTGCGTAAATGAAAGAAAAAGACGGCAGAGTCATCATTTTGCTTGCCCTGATTCTTGCCCTAAGCGCGTTTTCCGGCTGCGCCAAGAAGACCATCGTCCCCAGGCCGGACCACATCATCCTCATCGTCGTTGACGCCCTGCGGCCCGATCATCTGGGCTGCTACGGATACGGCAGGCCGACCTCACCCAACATCGACCGGCTGGCCGGCCGGGGCGCCCGGTTCGAGAACGCCTACAGCAACGCTCCCTGGACGAAACCCTCTGTCGCCTCCATCTTCACCTCTCTTTACCCGAACGTCCACCAGACGATCAACCGGTTTGATGTCCTCTCCGAGAAAGCCCTGACCCTGGCGGAGAGGCTGAAGGCCGA
>CAZYWP010000174.1:1316-3277 GCA_964651495.1 uncultured Eubacteriales bacterium
CCAGGCGCCAGGAATTCTGGCCGGGTCAGCTGGACCGGGACAGCATCAGGGAGCTGACCGCCGGCGGGAAATTGAGCGGCCAAGACAGGGACTACCTGATTTCCCTTTATGATGAGCAGATCCGGTATGCGGATGCGAGGATCGGGGAAATGATATCCGCCCTGGAATCACGGGGCCTGCTCGGCGGCTCTCTCGTCCTCTTGACGAGCGACCATGGCGAAGAGTTCTGGGAGCACGGGAATTATGAGCACGGCCACAGCCTGTATGACGAACTTCTCCGCGTCCCCCTGGTCATAGCCGGACCCGGCGTGCCGCGGGCGGAGATGAAAAGCCGAGTCAGACACGTGGACCTCCTGCCGACGGTCATGGAGGCCGTCGACCCCGGGTTCAAGAATGACGGAATCGCCGGGATGAGCGTCTGGAGATACTTTAAGCGCGACAGGGGACAGCTCCCGGTTTTTGCCAGCGGCACGATCCACGGCGACGAAAAATACGGCCTCATCCGGGGTCGGCAGAAAATCATCATCAACACCGGCGAGCGGGAGAAAAAACGCCGCCTGATCGGTCCTTACAGCCCGGACAAAATCGAATTCTACGACCTGGAGCGGGACCGCTCCGAAAAAAGCAACCTCCGCTTCGAGAAGGACAGAGACCTGGCCCGGTTGATGAAAAAGATCACCGGGCTCATGGATGTGAGGCCCCTCTTTCAGCCCGGGAAAAAGGCCATCGACAAAAGGACCGAGGAGCGGCTGAAGTCGCTGGGATATCTGTAGGCGGAAAGGAGAGCGATGAAAAACATTATTATTTTTGCCTTACTTCTCGGCGCCGGCACCGCCTGGGGCCGAGCGGAAACGAAGCCGCTCGAGGTCGTCCCTTACGTCGACCTGAATCGCTATGTGGGGACGTGGTATGAGATCGCGACCATCCCGCAGCGTTTCCAGAAAGACTGCGTGGCGGTGACGGCGACATACACTCTGCGTGAGGACGGAAACATCGCCGTGCTGAACAGATGCCGCAAGAAGATACTCGACGGCGAGCTCAAAGAGGCCAAGGGTAAGGCCTGGGTGGTGGACAAAACGAGCAACGCCAAGCTCAGGGTCCAGTTCTTCTGGCCCTTCAAGGGCGACTATTGGATCATCGAGCTTGACGCAGACTACCAGTATGCCGTTGTCGGCCACCCGGAGCGCAAATATCTCTGGATTCTGAGCCGGACCCCGCAGATGGACGAGACGCTTTATCAAGATCTATTGCAGCGCATTGCGAACAGAGGCTATGACGTTTCCCTGATCAAGAGGACCCTGCAGCCGGAATAGCCAGCCTTATTTCGGAAAGCATAAAAAAAATGGGGACGGTCCTAATTAAAAAGGATCGTCCCCGGTTCGTCTCTGCCTGAGCTTATTTCGCCTTGCGAATGTAGATGTCGCCTTCGTAGGTGGTGAGCTGGATCTCGACACCGCCGCCGTTGATCAGCCCCAGGGTCACCTTTTCAAAGGAGACCCGATAACCGCCGCCTTCCTTGCGCTCGTCCTGCTCTTTTTTTTGCTGGCTGGGCGTCAGGCGGATGTCGAAATCGGTGAAAATCTTGCCCTCCTCCGATTTCAGCTTCAGGCCGGCTTTGACGTCGAACGGCAGCGTGATGTCGATATCCCCCTCCATGGTGCTGAAGGACATGGGCTTTCCCGGGGCGACTTTGCCGAAGACGGCTTTGATCCCGCCGTCCGAGGAATCGGCGACCACAGGACCCGAGACATTGTTCAGGGTGATGGAACCGTCGCTGCTGTTCACTTCGATCTCGCCGTCCACCCTTTCCACGGTCACGTCGCCATCCCCGCTGTCCAACCGGAGCGAAGTGGAAAAAGGAACCTGGATGATCAAATCCACGGCCCTCTTTCCGGATTCGACCTCCACCCGGACGACATTCTCCTCTTCTTCCACGGTCAGCCCGGTGCTCTCCACCTGGA
>CAZYWP010000174.1:3377-4687 GCA_964651495.1 uncultured Eubacteriales bacterium
ACGGCGCGCCTCTCCCTGATCTCGACGAGCAGGTTGATGAGAGAGATCTGGACAAGCGGCGACGTCTGACCGGCCAGAGATTCGATCAGACCGTCCTTGACCCGGGGATGGTCATAAAAAAGATAGAGGGCGTCGATGGCCGCCAGGCGGAGGCTGACGTTCGGATCATGGTTCACGATCTCGAGGAGCGCCTGCAGGGTTTTCTCATCCGGGCTTTCCAGCCGGGAGCTCCAGCTCACGCCGATGAGACGCTCGCTGGGCGAAGGCTGCTTCAGCATCGACACGGCCACGGCCCGGCGCATGTCGGTGACTTCCGAATGGAGGGCGGCGATTTTATTCCGGGCGCCGGAGCGGCTGCCGTTGAGCAGGTATCCCGTTCCAAGCCCCGCCACGAGGAGAACCAGGGACAGGGCGAACTGATAGACGGGCCGGCGCGGCATCAAGCGCTCGAACCAGCCCGAGATCGCCCGGCGGAGGCCAGGTCCGGTCCTCGCTTCATCCAGTCCGTCTTTGTATGCTTCGAGCATTTCGTAGAAGCGCTGGCGCAAGGCCGGGCCGGGCTGCTCTTTCGGCAGGACACCCAGCTTGGTCCAGATCGCGCTAAGGCTCTCCATCTCTTCCCGGCACGCCGGGCAGGCGGACAGGTGGGCTTGAATCAGCTGCCTGGATTCATCCTCTATCTCGCCGGTCAGGAAGTCGGCGAATTTTTCCCGGATTATTTCGCAGTTCATGACGAAGTGCCTCCCTGAAGTTCACAATAAATCCTACCCAGGTCCTTGACCGCCCGGTGGACCGAGGTCTTGATCGCGCCGGTGCTACAGCCGAGGAGCTCGGCGATCTCCCGGTATTTCATGTCCTGGAAACGGCTGAGCAGGAGAATTTCCCTTTTCTTGAGGGGGAGCCGGTCCAGGGCTTTTTTCAGGAGCTCGATATCGATCTCCGCTTCCAGCCGCGCTCCGGGCCCGGCCTCCGGGGCTGCGACTTCTTCATATTGCTCATCCAGCGGGGCTTCCGGCTTCAGCTTCCTCAGATGATCGACATGGGCGTTGCGGGCGACCTGGTACATCCAGACAGTGAACTTGCTCTGGCCGAGATAGGTCTGGCGGTACTTGAGGATGCGGAAAAAGACGTCCTGGACCAGGTCCTCGCTGAGGTTTCGGTTTCCGGTGAGCCGGAGGAAGAAATTGTAAAGCATGACGTGGTGCCTCTCGAAGAGGATGGCCAGCTTCTCCACCCTGCCGTCCCTGACCTCTTCCATCAGGCGGCCGTCCGGGGTCTGATCCACAGATAATCCTTTCTTGTCTGCGTCC
>CAZYWP010000175.1:0-3051 GCA_964651495.1 uncultured Eubacteriales bacterium
TGACAACCAACGACTTCGGGACGGCCAGCGGCGAGTTCGTCATCCCCGCCGCAGGGCGGCCGCTCGGCGGCTGGCGTCTGCGGACCTACCCGGACGGCTACGCCCAGGTTCGTGTCGAGGAATACAAGCGGCCGACCTTTGAGGTGACGGTCAAGGATCCTGACCGGCCCCTCCGCCTCAACCGGCCCGCCGTTCTTACGGCCGAATCCCGTTACTATTTCGGGCTTCCCCTCGCTTCAGGAACAGCGGTCTGGCAGGTGAAGAGAGCGCCGGTCTATCCCCGTTGGTGGTGGTGGCAAACCGGCGGAACACAGAGCCAAATCATCGCCGGCGGCCGGAGCGTTCTTAAGGAAGACGGAACATTCGAAGTGAGTTTCACGCCCCGGGCCGACGAACGGAAGGACAAGCCCGGGTCCGGGCTGACCTACAGCTATACCCTCTCGGCGGACGTCACCGACGAGGGCGGCGAGACGCGCTCGGCCACGCGCTCCTTCCGCCTGGGCTTTGTGAGCGTGGAGGCGAGGATTGAAGCCGCATTCGGCTACTTCCTGGAGGACGCGAAAGGCGGCTTCACGATCACCCGGACCGATCTCAACGGCACGCCCAAAGCGGGGACAGGATCCTGGCGGGTAGTCAAGCTCGCGCAGCCGGAGACGACGCTCCTTCCCGCCGACCAGCCTCTGCCCGAATCGGTTTTAGATAAAGATTCCCTGAAGTTTGAAACACCCGGAGACCGGCTGAGGCCGCGCTGGGAGTCTGCCCCTTCTCCGGAATCCATCCTCTATCTTTGGAAGGACGGAGCCGAGGCGGCCAAGGGGGCAATCGAACATGATCAGAAAGGCGAGGCCCGGGTGACAGTGCCCGGCTTGAAGTCCGGCGCCTACCGGCTCCTCTACGAGACGAAAGACGATTTCGGGGCAATCTGCCTGGAGCGCCTGGATTTCCTGGTGGCGGGAAAAACGGCGGAGGCCCGGCTCCCCCTGGTCCTCTATGCCGAGCAATCGACCGTGCCTGTGGGTCAGACCGCCCGGCTGCTCCTGCACAGCGGCTGGGCCGGCCAGCCCCTCCTTTTCGAAACCTTCAAGGGCGATGAGCTGTGGGAGCGCCGCTGGATAAACGCAGGGAAGGACGGAGGCGTCCTGGAGATTCCCGTGACGGATGAGCTGCGCGGTGGCTTCGGCGCCCGCCTGACAGCGCTCAAGGACCATCAGTTCATGACCGAACAAGCGGGCATTTTCGTCCCCTGGGACAATAAGGAATTGGAGCTTTCATTCTCTTCCTTCCGGGATAAGCTCGCCCCGGGAAGCCGAGAAACCTGGCGGGTCACAGTCAAGACGCCGACCGGAAAGCCGGCCGTCCAGGGGGCAGCAGAGCTCCTGGCCTATATGTATGACCGCAGCCTCGACATTTTCGCCCCCCACCGCCCGCCGAATGTTCTCAATATCTATCCCTATCTGGCGGGAGCCCCCGGCTGGGAAGCGGCCCTGGGCACGGGGCCTCAGGCATTCAGTGAAGAATCCGGCTGGCGGAATGTGCCGTCCTACCCGACGTTCAGGCCGGATGTCCTGGTGGCGCTCGACGGCTACGGTGTCGGCGGGCCCGGCGTCCGCGGCGGTGTTGTGGGAGGCGTCCTAGGAGGAGTCGTCAGGGGCATCGCGCCCGCGCCCGCCTCCCGCATGAGAGAGAGCCGGGAAGAGGCCCCGAGCGACGTGGCGGCGCAAAAGGCGGCAGCCAAAGAAAAAGAAGCGCAGCCCGCTGAGGCCGGATCTGCTCAGGAGCCGGTCCCGCTGCGCTCCAAGTTCGATGAGACGGCCTTCTGGCAGCCCCATCTCTTGACCGGGCCGGACGGCACGGCGGCGGTGGAATTTACCGTACCCGATTCCGTCACCGGATGGCGCGTCTTCGTCCACGGTGTCACCCGCGACCTCATGGCCGGGACTCTGCAGAAAGAGGCCCGCTCGGTCAAGGAGCTGATGGTGCGGCCGTATTTGCCGCGATTTTTCCGCGAGGGCGATCGAGCCGAGCTCAGGGTCATGGTCAATAATGCGGGCGAAGCGAGCCTGGCGGGATCGGTGTCGCTCGAAATCTTCGACCCGGCGACGAGGGAAAACCTGGCCCCCGCCTTCGGCCTGCCCGAGACCGTCCCGGCAATGCCTTTCACCGTGAAAGCGGGAGGGGGGACGGCCGTGATGTTTGCCCTGGCCGCTCCGGCGCGTGTCGGGACCGTGGCCTTTAAAGTCACGGCCAAGGCCGGGGCTTTTTCCGACGGCGAACTCCGGCCCCTGCCCGTCCTGCCGGGGCGGATGCATCTTGTGCAGTCCCGGTTTGCCACCTTGAAAGAGGGGATGACGCGCGAGCTGACGTTCCCGGACCTGGCCAAGACTGACGACCCGACCCGGATCAACGAACAGCTCGTGGTCACCGTGGACGCGCAGCTTTTCTACGGCCTGCTCGAAGCTCTGCCCTATCTCATCAACTATCCTTATGAGTGCACGGAACAGACGCTGAACCGGTTTCTTTCCACCGGAATCCTGACGAGCCTCTACGAAAAATACCCCCAGGTCGCCCGCATGGCGGAAGCCCTGAGTAAGCGCGAGACGGTTTACGAAACATTCGACGCCGCCGATCCCAACCGGAAGATGTCGCTGGAGGAGACGCCGTGGCTGATCACGGCTAAGGGAGGCCAGGATGCCGGATACGGAGTAGAGAAGGTGCTCGATCCTCGCGTGGCCAAGGCCCAGAGGGAAACATCGCTGGCCAAACTGCTCAAGGCCCAGACGTCACTGGGGGCTTTTCCCTGGTGGCCGGGCGGTCCGCCGTCGCCCTATATGACCCTCTACATCGTGCACGGGTTCTCCAAAGCGCTCGAGTTCGGCGTCGAGGTGCCCAAGGAGCCCGTAGTCCGCGCCTTCGCTTATCTTCACCAGCATTATCTAGACGAAATCGTGACCCGGCTGATGGCTCACGACACCGGCTGGGAGTTCATCACTTTTCTCAACTACACGCTGAGCAATTTTCCCGACTCTTCCTGGACGGGGGGCGTCTTTACGG
>CAZYWP010000175.1:3151-4612 GCA_964651495.1 uncultured Eubacteriales bacterium
AACTACACGCTGAGCAATTTTCCCGACTCTTCCTGGACGGGGGGCGTCTTTACGGATGAGGAACGGAAGAAGATGCTTGACTTCTCCTTCCGCCACTGGAAGCAGCATTCTCCCTATCTCAAGGGCTATCTGTCTCTGACGCTGAAGCGGGCCGGGCGGCCGAAGGACGCTGAGCTCGTCTGGGCGAGCGTCATGGATTCGGCCAAAACGACGGTCGACGAAGGCACGTCCTGGGCGCCCGAGGACCGCGGCTGGCTTTGGTATAACGATACCATCGAGACCCACGCCTTTGCCCTGAGAACGCTGATGGAGCTCGAGCCCAAGGATGCCCGCTCCGAGGGGCTTGTCCAGTGGCTCTTTCTCAACAAAAAGCTCAATCACTGGAAATCCACGCGGGCGACGGCCGAGGTCATCTATTCGGTGGCCTATTTCCTGAAGACGACTGGCGCCCTGGGAGTCCGCGAATCGGTCCTGGTCGATGCCTGCAGCGTGCGGACGACATTCCTCTTCGAGCCGGATAAATACACGGGCAAGAAGAACCAGGTCGTGATCCCGGGCGAAAAGCTCTCGCCGGCGTGCGCGACTGTCAAAGTTGAGAAAGAAGGAAAAGGGATGGCCTTCGCTTCGGCGACCTGGCATTTCAGCACGGAAAAGATGCCCGAGAAAGGGGAGGGGGATTTATTCGCCGTCGAACGCAGCTACTTCCGCCGGGTGAAGAGCGGAGACGAGGTCGTCTTGAAGCCGTTGGCGGAGGGCGCGCCGCTCGCCGTGGGCGATGAGATCGAGGTTCAGCTTTCCGTCCGGGCACGGCACCCCGCCGAATATGTCCATCTACGCGACCCCAGGCCTTCAGGCTGCGAGCCAGTGACACTCACTTCCGGCTACAAGTGGGACCTAGGGATCGTCCGCTACGAGGAGATCCGCGACAGCGGGACGAACTTCTTTGTCGAGTGGCTACCCCAGGGCGAGTACACCCTGAAGCACCGCCTGCGCTGTGCCATGGCGGGCGTGTTCAAGGCTGCCCCGGCGACCCTGCAGTCCATGTACGCGCCGGAGTTCGCCGCCTACTCGGCCGGGCATATTATAACGATCAAGTAGAGCGCATAGCGAACGGCTTATTAGTCTTGCTGTTATGCCCTATAGTTATGACGACATTTCCCGTTTTCTGCCCTTCTTCGACATATCTGTAAGCTTCGACAATTTGTTCGAGCGGATAGCGTCTATCGATTACGGCTCTATACTTTCCGGCCTCGATGAGCTCTTTAAAAAAGGCCACGTTTTCTTTACGGACTTTTGGAATGGGAAACATGACTTTTTTGCCGCCGAATATCCCGGTCCATAGCGTTAAGATGAGATTCTGCGCCAAAAAACCCAGGTCGGTGGAAAAATAAACGCCGCCTTTCTTTATCAGGTTTTTACAGCGGAAAAACGAAGTCTTGCCGACGGCGTCAAAAACAACCC
>CAZYWP010000176.1:0-1069 GCA_964651495.1 uncultured Eubacteriales bacterium
GCGGGGTTCGTCCTGGCGGTCTCGCTCGTCGGCCTCTATTTCTTCTGGTACAAAAAACTCCCCCCAAGATAAGAGCCGAGATCATTGGGAGTACAGTTCCAATTTCCAAATTAAAAATTTGGCAAAAAGGGGGACTAGGTATTGTTTCCAGAATAGATATTCGTAGAATATGACCCAGGCGAGGTTCCCGATGAAAGATGATGTCTACAAACGTCTGGCCCGGCATCTGGACGATTTGCCCGGAGGATACCCCCGGACAGAGAGCGGGGTCGAGCTCCGCATTCTGCGCCGGCTGTTCACGGTTAAAGAGGCGGAGCTGGCGGCCCAGCTCTCCCTCATTCCCCAGGAGGCCAGAATCATTGCCCGAAAAGCCGGGCTCTCCAGCGCAGAAGCAGCCTCCCGGCTGGAAGAGCTGGCCAGAAAAGGACTCATCTACCGGCTGGAATCCCCGGCGGGAACGCCTAAGTACACGGCCATCCAGTTTGCCATCGGTATTTGGGAGTTCCATGTCAACGACCTCAGCCCGGAGCTCATCCGCGACGTGGAGGAGTACTTGCCCACCCTTCTCAACCTCGAGATCTGGAGAAAAGCGCCCCAGCTGCGCACGGTCCCCGTAGGCCGGAGCATCCCCGTGGCCATCGAGATTATGCCCCATGAGAATGCTGAGGCGATGGTCCGGAAACAGACGAGGTGGCTGGTAGCGCCCTGCATCTGCCGGCGCGAACGCAAGATGGTCGGCGAAGGATGCAGCCGGCAGGAGGAGGCCTGCCTGGTCTTCGGACGGGGGGCCGATTTTTACGAAAGGAACGGGCTCGGCCGGATGATCAGCCTGGAGGAAGCACTGGCGATCCTGCGGAGAGCCGATGAGGAAGGTCTCATTCTCCAGCCGAGCAATTCCCAAAAAATCGCCAACATCTGCTGTTGCTGCGGTTGCTGCTGCGGAGTCTTGAGAACTATCAAGCGCCATCCCAAGCCGGCGAGCATCGTTTCGACGCCCTTTACGGCTGCAGCAGATCCCGAGATCTGCTCGGGCTGCGGGACCTGCGTCTCCCGCTGTCAGATGGCCGCC
>CAZYWP010000176.1:1169-4545 GCA_964651495.1 uncultured Eubacteriales bacterium
CTATTTCAAAATGGACCGGGAAAAAATCCGGTCGTTTATCCCCGATAAGACTCCGTTGGCGGCGATCAAGTGCCCGGTCTGCAGCCAGGCGCCCTGGTCCTGGTACAACCTGCTTGAGGACGGCGAAATCCTGGAGTGCGCTGACTGCAAAACCCAATGGCATTGGGACCCGGCCGACACTTCGGAGACATGGAACATCCCGGCCGTGTTTCGCTATCACCGCCTGCAGCGCATCCTCGAGGGACTGACCGCCGCCGGCCTGGCCTGGCAGGTCGAAGGAGACAGGCGCCAGGCCGAGAAAGCAGCCGTCGTCATCGAGCGGTTCGCCGAGGTCTTCAAGGGCTACCGGATGAACATGATCCACCGCAACCAGTGGCTCGACCGCGCCGATCCCTACTATGCCAAGATCGCAGGGTGGAAATTCCGTGAGATGGCGATGGTGGGCGACGTCCTGATGACTTATGACATGATCCACGACTCGGGCGTTCTGACGCCGGCCCAGATCGCCAAGATCGACCGGGACCTGGTGGCCTACACCCGAGATTACCTTCTCGAGGGTTACGGCGCCGGCGGTCCGGCCTCCCCCGATTCGCTCCAGGACCAGGGCCCGTCGTGGTGGGTATTGGCAGCCTGCGGCGCTCTCCTGGGCGACGTCAAAACACTCGACGTGATGGTTGACGCCTGCGAAAAGATCCTCGACCCGGCCAACGGCATGTTCTACGAGGATGGCTCATTCTTCCAGGGCTCTCCGAGTTATCAAAACCAGCTCCTCCATTTCATCGCCGCGATCCCCGACATCATCGCCGGAAATACCGGCCGCGACGTCTATAGCAACCCGCGCTGCGCCCTGCTCGAGAAATGCTACACCTGGACGCTCGATTTCGTCTTCCCCGACGGCACGGTGCCGTCGATCAATGATGCCCATGTGGGAGAATTCCCCTCCAGGCGCCTGGCCGAGATTGCCGCCCGCCGCTACGGAAGCCGTAAGGCCGTCCGATATCTGGCCGAAAGCAGGGAAATGAATCCGGTGGATGGGAATGGCCTGGACCGCCTTTTTCGCTCGGCCGAATCGCCGCCCGAAGACGGAGAAGCCTTCGGACATGACAGCGTCCATCTCGGCGGCGCCGGCCTGATGGTCCTCCGCCACGGCGACGACAGAACTCACTGGACGATGGCGTTCATTGACTACGGAGCCTACGAGCCGGCCAACAAGCCGCCCTATCACAAGCACCGCGACTATCTCAATTTCGGGCTCTGGGCCGCCGGGATGGAAATGGTCTCGGAGATCGGATACGCCATGACCCCGCCCTGGGTGCAGAAATGGCAGGTCAGCCCTCTCGCCCATAACACTGTTCTTGAAGCGGGGGAGCAAAAGGAGGGAGGCCAGGCGCTGTTGTGGCACATCACTCCGGGCCCCAAGATGGCCGAGGCCGGGCTTCCGCCGGCGAATTCGCGTTTCATCGCCCTTCTTCCCCGGACCGGAGGTGAGCCCGTTGTCGTCGACATCTTCCGAGTCTCGGGAGAGGTTAAAGAATTCACCTGGGCCATGCACGCCCGGTCGGGCGACCTTGAGGTAGGGGGAATAAACGATTGGATAGACGTCGAAATCGAACAGCCCCTTCGCCGCGGCCGCCAGGCGAATCCTCCGGAAGGAGTGATTGAGGCTTTATGGCGTTTCCCCGGAGCTGGAGGCCGCGGGCTCAAGGTTTTAATTCCCGCCCTGAAGGGATGCTCCGTTGTGGCATCCGAATGTCCTCCGGAAGAAAATGAGATCAAATCCGGATTTTTATCGGGCGGCACTCCAAAACCGGGAATCGCCCTTCCCTACCGCGGCCATCTCCAGGTGAAAAGGCCGGGACCAGAGGCCCTCTTCGTCGCCGTGCATCTCCCCTATTCTGGAGATGCCGTCCCCCGACTCACAGGAGCTTGCGAAGAGCTGGGAGGAGGAACCGTCGCCCTGAGGCTCGATTTTCCTGAAGAGACGTTTCTCCTGATCCACAGTCCACGGCAAGCCACGCGCGATTACGCCGGCCTCAGCCTGGACGGTCGCGCCGGAGCGGCCTCGTTCCGGAACGGGAACCTCGTCACTCTCTCCCTGGCCGAAGGGCGGTCCCTGGCTTTTGGTTCGACAGGAATCTTTCGCAGCACCGTCGGCAACGGCTTCCGGGAAGTCAAATGATGAGCCAGGGAAATCTTGAAAAACTGATCTCTGTCCTCGAGTCCCGGCTCAGAGAACCGAAGCCTGGGTTGGCGGCCCAGCTCAGGATGGTGCCCGATCCGAGGCCGGGAGATCAGACCTTTCAGGAGGTCGGGGACCAGTGCCTGAAAGCCGGAGTGCTCATCCTCCTTTACACCTGGGAAGACCGGCTCTTTCTCACCCTGACCCGCCGCACCTCGAGCGTCGCTCATCATCAGGCCCAGATTTCCTTTCCCGGCGGTCAAATGAATGAAAGCGAAGGCAGTGTCGAAGCCGCACTCAGGGAAGCGCGGGAAGAGGTGGGGATCAGACCGGAATCCCTGCGGGTTCTCGGTGAGCTGACGCCGCTCTACATCCCCCCGAGCAATTACTGCATCTATCCGGTCGTGGCCATTGCCCAGGGACGACCGGATTTCCGGCCATTCCCGGATGAAGTGGAGGAGGTGATCGAGGTCCCCTTGGACCATCTTCTCGACCCGGACAATATCCGCCGCGAAATCTGGCTCATGAGAGGGACCGATGTCTCGGTGCCCTTTTATCGATTCCGCGAGCATAAGATCTGGGGCGCTACCGCCATGGTCCTGGCCGAGCTCATGGAACTGCTCCGGCCTTCGCTGTAAAACATGGGAACGATTAAAAAGATAAGCATTCCTTTCCTCATCGCAACCCTCTTGCTTTCAAATATTGCTTGCCGGAGAGAGGCGCCGGGCGGCAATGAAGAACTCGTCGAGCGGCTTTTAAAGAAGAAGGACATCACGATCCTGGTCACCGACTCCGGTCTGGGCGGGCTCTCGGTCGTCGCCGACCTAGCCACACGGCTGCCAAAGAGCGGCCTCTTTCGAAGCGCCCGGATCGTCTTTTTCAGCTCCCTGTTCAAGGAGAGAAGCGGCTACAACAGCCTGAAGAGCGACGCCGACAAAGCGCGGATATTCCAGGTCGTCCTGGAGGCGATGGGAAAAAAATATGCCCCGGACCTGCTGCTCATCGGCTGCAACACGCTCTCGGTCGTCTACCATGACACGCCGTTTTCCCAAAGGCCGAAATTTCCCGTCGTCGGCATCGTCGAGGCCGGGGCCCGGCTGGTCGCTGATCAATTCGAGCGGACACCGGGAGCGACAGCCATCATCTTCGCCACCCGGACTACCATAGAATCCGAGGCCCACAAGAATTGGCTCGTCG
>CAZYWP010000177.1:0-1629 GCA_964651495.1 uncultured Eubacteriales bacterium
GGCAGCCCAGGCAGTTGATCTCGATCCGGCCGGAAACCTCCCAGCGGGAGCCCGGCGAGACCATCGCTTCGACCGGCTCGGCGATGCCCCCTCCGGCCAGGTGACGGCCGAAAAGAAGGGTAAAATCCCAGGGCGTCAGCCCGATATCGCCGGGATGCCAGGAGCCTTTCCACCGTCGATAAGAGAGGGGGAGGAGCGTTCCCGTTTTCTCGTCCACCCAGATCCACGGCTCACCGGGTCGCCCGGGACGCGGCGAATCGGCGGCGGCGTTGAAGTGAAGCCCCGTCCGAATGGCGCTGTAATCGTGGCACGGTTCGCAGCTGAAATGGGAGGAGAAGGGCAGCGGATTGGATTCGGTGGGGACGATCTGCAGGTCGAATTCGTCCTTCAGCGGAATGAGATGGACGGGGGTTGTCCGATTTCCGTCCCACGTTTTTTGCTGCGGCGGTTCTGCCGCCGCCGCAGTAAAAAGGGCTACTAATAAAAGGGGGATGATGATTTTCATGCCTTGAACTGCTCGGGCCGCAAAGCGATCAGGCTGCGAGAGCGCACGGCCTCGTTGACCTTGAGCACCGCCACCGCGCTCTCATAGGCTGTCTCGGCCGGGCAGCTCAGCGGAGTGCCCTGGCGGATGGCGCTGAAAAAGTTCTCCAGGTGCGGCTGGTGGGGCGGCTTGGCCAGCTCCACCGGCAACGGCCAGCGCCCCGCCTCGGCCGTCACCCTGACGTCGAGGATGATGTTCCGGGTGTCGACTTTCTGGATGGGCTGAGTCTCGGTCAGGAGGAGGCCGTCTTTTACCAGCGAGTCCCATTCCGGCGCGTGGGCCTCGCGCATGGCCCAATTGCCCCGCTGGGGAACCTCTGAAATGACCAGCGACCCGTTGTCCCCCATGAAAGTCTCGTAGAAGCCGCCGTGCTTGGTCGTCGTCTGGACCTGGTAAAGGGCCCGGGCCCGGCCCTCGGGGGTGTCGAACTCGAAAATGGCCATGACGTTGTCGTACCACTCGCGCCCCTCGTAGAAGTCCGCCCCGCCGCTGGCCATGACCGTCTTCGGGTTGACACCGAAGACCCAGCTGAAGAGGTCGATCTGGTGCGAGCCCAGGTCCACCATCGGGCCGCCGCCGAACTTGCGGAACCAGCGCCAGTTGCGCAGCTCGAGCATCGAGTTGTACCCGTATTTCTCGAGAGTCGCGGGGGGAATGGTGTATTTTTTGGGCCAGCCGAGCATGTCGCTCCTGGCCCGGTTCCACTGGGCGTAGGCGATGCCGACGCGCCCCAGGATATTTTTCTCCCGGATGAGGCGCTCGATGGCATGGATATAGCGAGGGTTGCTGCGGCGCTGGTGGCCGATCTGGAGGAGCTTGCCGGTGCGGCGGGCCGTGAGGACCATACTGCGGGCCTTTTCCAGCGAGTTCGACATCTCTTTCTCGCAATACACATGAAGCCCGGCCTCGAGGCAGGCGTTGGCGTGCTCGGCATGGACCCAGTCGGGAGTGGCGACGATGGCGGCGTCGAGGCCCTTTTCTTTGGCCAGAAGCTCGCGGTAGTCCTCGTAGATCGCCGCCTTCTGGCCGTATTTGTTGAGGTAGCCGCTGGCATACTGGCGGCTGTACTCCCAGATGTCGCAGAC
>CAZYWP010000177.1:1729-4502 GCA_964651495.1 uncultured Eubacteriales bacterium
AACTGAGATCGCCACGGCGTCTTCGATGCCTCGCGATGACACTTCAACAGAGCCACGAGGAGTCGCCCTATTTGCCCTTGAAGTCTTTGTCGAAGGCGACGGCCGAGGGAGCGAAGTTGACCGAGCGGACGAATTCGCAGGCTTCTTTGGCCCCGTAATCCCGGTCCATGCCGGTGTCTTCCCATTCGACCGAGAGTGGTCCGGTGTAACCGGCGCTGTTGAGCTCGCGGATGATCTCCTCGAAGTCGACGTCGCCGTGGCCGAGCGAGCGGAAGTCCCAGCCCCGCCGCCGGTCTCCGAACGGCAGGTGCGAACCGAGGATGCCGGCCTTCCCGTCGAGGGTGACGGCCGCGTCCTTCATGTGGACGTGGTAGATGCGGTCGGCGAACTCGCGGATGAAGAGATGCGGCTCGAGGCCCTGCCAGACCAGGTGGCTGGGGTCGAAATTGAACCCGAGCGTCGGCCGGTAGTCGAATTTCTCGAGCAGCCGCTTGGCCGTGTAGAGGTCGAAAGCGATTTCGGTCGGATGGACCTCGAGGGCAAACTTTACGCCGCAGCGGTCGAACTCATCGAATATCGGCGTCCAGAGCTTGTGAATTCTGGAGAAACCGGCCTCGATCATCTCTTCGGTCGTCGGGGGAAATGAGTACCAGGCCTTCCAGATCGGCGATCCCATGAACCCGTTGACGACTGCGAGCCCCATGGCCTTGGCCGCCCGGGCGGCGAGCTTCACCTCCTCGATGGCCCATTGGCGGAGCTTCTCCGGCTTGCCCTTGACGGCATTTGGAGCGAACACATCCAAGCGTTTGTCATACAGGTCGCCGACGATCTGGCCGGCCAGATGGCAGCTGATAGCCCAGCAGCCGAGGTTGTGCTTCTTCAGGATTAGTTTCTTTTCTTCAATATAGGCCTTATTCCGCGTTGCTTTGCGGACCTGCATATGGTCGCCCCAGCAGGCGATCTCCAGTCCGTCATAGCCCCATTGGCTTGCCTTCTGGCAGATGGTTTCGAAAGGCAAATCCGCCCATTGCCCTGTAAACAATGTCACTGGTCTGGCCATATTATCCTCCTACTAAAAATCCACCCATACGGCTCCCTTATCGGAGCTCTCCACGCATTTTTCGATGAACCGCACTCCCCGGGCGCCGTCCTCGACGCCGGGAAAATCGAGCTCGTCGCCGGCCGGGGCCTGCCCGGATTTGAGCTTGCTCAGGGCGCGGATGTAAGTCGCATAAATATTCGCGAAGGCTTCGAAATATCCCTCCGGGTGGCCGGAGGGGATCCGGCTCAAGGACTGGGCGCGGGGGGACATTTGATCGCGGCCGCGGGAGATGAGCTCGGTCGGCTTGCCAACGCGGCCGACCCGGCAATAGTCCGGGTTCTCCTGGCACCATTCGAGAGAGGCCTTGGTCCCGTAGATCCTGACCCGGAAGCTGTTGTCGTGGCCGACGGCGATCTGGGAGCTCCAGTACATGCCCTTGGCGCCGCCTTCGTAATTGAGCAGGATCGAGGCGTTGTCGTCCAGTACCCGGCCTTCGCCGAAATGGTCCAGCCGGGCGAGGAGCGATTGGATTTCGAGGCCGGTCACGTAAGAAACCATGTTCTCGATGTGGCTGCCGATGTCGCCCACGCAGTTTGATACCCCCGCGCGTTTCGGGTCGGTCCGCCAGGCGGCCTGCTTCTGGCCCGTCTTCTCAAGGAGCGTGGCCAGCCAGTCCTGCGGATACTCGCCGCTGACGAAACGGACCTCGCCGAGATCCCCGTTTCTGACCAGATCGCGCATGTGCTTGGCGATGGGGTAGCCGGTGTAGGTGTAGGTGACGCAGAAGAAGTTCCTTTTCTCCCTGACGAGACGGACAAGATCCCCGGCGTCCCGGCTGCTCGTCGTGAGCGGCTTATCGCAGACGACGTGGATCCCGTTCTCAATGGCCAGCTTGGCGATCGAGTAATGGGTGTTGTTCGGGGTGACGATGAGGATGAAGTCAATCTTGTCCCGGCGCCGGCCTTCCGCCATGATCATCTCTTCGTAGGTCTTGTAAAGACGGGATTGATCCACCCCCCAGGCCTCGCCGGTCCTGATAGTGTTTTCGTACGATTGAGAGAAACAGCCGGCGACGAGCTCGGCCAGGCCGTCCATGGCGATGGCCTTGCGGTGGACATCGCCGATGAAGGCGCCCAGCCCTCCGCCGACCATGCCGTATTTGAGGCGGACGGCTTTGCCCAGGGTTTCTTGGCCTTCGATCATCTCCGGTCCTCCTTTCCGGGCTGGCTTGAAAAGAAACCAGCCGAAAACTCCCCTATATCATAATTAAGATATTTCAAGGAAACAATATTTAACCGAAATATACAAGTATCTCCGTTTGGGTGATATCAATGGGCGCAGGAATCCGCCCTCATCCCCCGCACCTCGGGGGAACCAGTCCCGTCGGTTCCCCCCATCGGAAAAGCCGACGGGTCCCCTCTCCGCTACGGGGTCTTTCGGGCGGATTCCTGCGCCCATTAGAAAGATCATCTATCTAAAAATGCTTCCCAGAAATATTGGGGACAGAGCGGAGCACCTGACCGACTTGATATATTGCCGTCGGGGGCGATATTTGCCTGTCATGGTCAATACCCATATAATTCACCCGTGCACGTCCCTGGGCGTTGTAGTGCCGTTCGGAAGTTGATCAGACTCTTGGAGAGTCTTCATCAAACATGAGGGCAGGCTCACCAACTCGGCCCCTTCCCATTCACCGGAAGGATTATCGATCCTCTCAGGTGAGCCTTTACA
>CAZYWP010000178.1:0-4451 GCA_964651495.1 uncultured Eubacteriales bacterium
GAGGAGCGCATCATGAACATACGCAGGAGCTGCATGGCGGCCATGGCGGTCGAAGCGACATAGGTCAGGGCGGCCGCCGAGAGCACCCGCCGGGCGCCGTCGAGCTCCTGGCCCTTGAGATAACCGCGCTCCCCGAGAAGGGCCATGGCCCGCTTGGAGGCGTTGAATTCCACCGGCAGGGTGAGCACGCTGAACAGTACGGCGCCGGTAAAAAGGAGGATGCCGATGTCCATCAGAATGCTCGGCCCTTTCGAGCTCATGAAGAACCCGATGAGAAACAGCGGGAAGGCCAGCGTGGAGCCGAGGCTGGCGACAGGATATATGCCGTTGCGAAGGTGGAGCGGCGCGTATCCGGTGTGGTGCTGGAGGGCGTGTCCCGCCTCGTGAGCCGCGATCCCAAGGGCGGCGATGCTATTGCTTTCATAAACTCCGGGCGACAGGCGGAGCACTCTTTTCCGCGGGTCATAGTGGTCGCTGAGCTGTCCCTGGGTCTCCTCGATTTTCACCTGGTGGGCGCCCCCCATGTTCAGGATCTCCTGGGCCATCCTGGCCCCGGAGACGCCGGACGAGGAGCCGACGCGGCTGAACTTGGCGTAGGTGCCCCGGACTTTCGCCTGGGCGTAGAAGGCCAGGAGCAGCGGCGGAATCAGGAAAATGAATGTATAATCCCAAAAAAACATTTTTCGTTCCTCCCTTCTCTATATTACCCGCTCGCCCTGATTTCTGTCAACCGGACCGGCCGCTGCTTCGGTCGATCAGGCAGGTTGGTTGATTTGACAAAGAAGCCCGCAATCATTAATATGGCGGTGATTTTTGGAACAAGCGAGTCATGGAGGCAAGGCCATGCGGAAAATTCGGGTCGGCGCGATACCCTTACTGATCATCGTCGCATCTATGGCGATTCCCGTCGGTCTTTTCGGGCAGAGCACGCAAGAGCAGGAACTGCGGGCCGAGTCCTACCTCGCCCAGGCCGATGAGCTGTACTCCAAGGGCGATTATCAAAAGGCCATCGAGAACTATCTTCAGGTCGCCCAGATCGCTCAGCGCAAGCTCAACCTCTCCCGGGCGAACATGGGCCTTTCGCTCTGCTATTTTTTTCTCAATGACACCGAAAAAGCAAAGGCCCATATCCTGAAAACGCTGGAAATCGACCCTCGCAAAGAGGTTTCCAGCCTGTTTTATTCCCAGAGCTATGTCGACCTCTTCAACCAGGTTAGAGAAGAGAACAAGGACAGGCTGGCCGCCCTGGCGGCGGCCCAAGTGGAGGAGCCGAAGGTGGAGGAGCCCAAGCCCGAGGTTCCCCGGGCCGAACAACTGCTTCCGGAAGGCGCCATACTGGCGGATGAGAAAGTCGGTTTATTCGAGGTCGGAGCCCATTTTGGCGTCTGGAGCATCAGCCCGGCTAAGGGCCTTTTCGAGGATACTTTGACCAAAAAGGCCTCCAATGAAATCCGGGACAACGTGACGGAAACGCTCAATGACCAATACGGCGGGAACCTTATTCAGTCCGCCTACCAGCAGAGCCTGACCTTGGGTTCCCAGGGCCTCAATTATGGTTTTGAAGTCCGCTACTTTCCGCTTGGGCGGCGGGGAGCCCTGAGTATCGGATTTTCTCTGGAGAAGACGTACATCAAAGTGACTATGAAAGGCCCAGTCACCCAGCAATACAGCGACGGCTCGTCAGCCACGGTGGAGAGCGATGCGGTGGTCGAGACCAGGCCGCTGACGACCGACCTGAGCTTCCGCTGGGACTTCGTCCCATCCTGGCGGGTCACGCCGTATTTTGTTTTCGGGCTGGGAGTCGGTCCGCTGAATGGCGAAGCGCGCTACACTTATATCGGTACATACAAGCGCGACAGCGCCCAGTCTGGCGTTTCAGGAGAGGAGACAAAGACCTTCGATAACCTCAGGGAGGAGGGGGAGATCGATCTCGACGTTTTCATCCTCCTCCATCTTGGCCTCGGGGTCAAAGGGGAGATCGCCAAAGGTCTATATCTCAAGGGAGAGCTTGGATTCTGGGATGGCCTCATTTTCCGCGGCGGCGTGGCCTACCGCTTCTGAACGTCCGGTTTCGCTTTATTTTCCTCCCGCTAAAAGGCTATAATACAGGCGACCGTGCTAGACGGGGAGCTAGCGGTGCCCTGTAACCCACAACCCGCTCCAGTGGGGTCGAAGGCCGGACCGAGGCCGGGCTTTTTCTGGCCCGGGTCCGGGCAAGAAGCGTTGACGGTCGGGGCCCTGCGCAAAGAGCTGTCTGTCAACCCCGCCAGGACCGGAAGGTAGCAACGGTAACAGAACGGCCTCTTGTGCGGCAGTCAGCCTTGCCTGAGCCGACCGCCCGGATGACGCAGGGAGAGACCGGTCGGAGCCGGCCGCACGGTCATTTCTTTTTTATGAATGGAGTGAGCAGCTCTCGAATTTGACTCTGGCCGGTTTCGTCCAAGGGGAGCAGGGGAGAGCGGGGGGGGCCGCCGTAATATCCCAGAAGGTCGAGGGCGTACTTGATCGCCGGGACGCCCAGCGTTTGGGTGAGCGCCTTGTTCAGCGGCGCCAGGCGGAGCTGGAGCTCCCGGGCCTCCTCCAGTTTTCCTTCCCGAAAGAGCGAGTAAATCCCGACACAGAGATCGGGAACGGCAGCAGCCATGGCCAGGATCCCGCCGTCCGCGCCCAGCAGCAACCCGGCCAGGAGGATGCTTCCCGTTCCGAGGAGGCAGTGAAACCCGGCCCGCGCGGCGGGCCGCACTTCGGCGAGGTTGGCCAGGATGCCCGAACTGTCCTTGACGCCAGCGATGTTGGGATGGCGCGAGAGCTCGATGGTCAGGGGCGGCTCGACGGCGATCCCGGTGTTCTGGGGGATATTGTAGATGATGACCGGGATCCTGGACTCGTCGGCGACCCGGAGATAGTAGTCCTTCAAGGCTTGCTGGCTCATCCGTGATTTGTAGTAGTGGGGCGGCTTGATGAGCACGGCGTCCACACCCAACCCGGCCATCCGGTTGGCCATGGCGATGGTCAGTTTCGTCGCTTCCTTGGACGCGCCGGCGATGACGGCTTTGCCCGGCGAGGCCGAAGCCCTGGCCTCGGCCACAAGCTTCTCCGCTTCGTCGTCACTGAGATAGACCGCCTCACCCGTCGAGCCGAGGACGACATAGCCGGCCAGACCGGTCCGGTTGTAGTGGCCGATATTTTCCCTGAATTTCTCGACCGAGACGTCCTCGCCGGAAAACGGGGTGGTGAGCGCGGCGAAGACGCCCTCGAAGCGCTGGCTCATGATCCTCTCCTCCTCGGCGTCCTGTCAGTCCTCGATATCCCTGAGCTCTTCCTCGCTCAGCCCGAAATAGTGGCCGACCTCATGGAGCACGACCTCCCTGACCCTGTCCTTGATTTGATCATCGGTAGCGCAGATACTCTCGATCGGTTTCTGATAGATGACGATCACATCGGGCGGCACGTTGCCGTAATAGGGCCCGCGGTGCTGGAAAGGGACGCCGTGGTAGAGCCCGAGCAGCGTGCCCAGGGTGGGCCGGCGGGACGGCCAATCCCGCGGCGGATAGTCCTCGACCATGACCGTTAGGTTCTGAAGGTATTTACGGAATTTTCGGGGGAGGCTCGAGAGAGCCTCCTCGACCAATTTTTCGAATCGATCTTTATCCATGGTCCGGAGTGATGGCTCCGCTTCTCACTTCTCGATCCCGGCCCGGGCCCGGACGCCCTTGGCATAGTAATGTTTTTTCTCCCTCATCTCGGTGACCAGGTCGGCCCGCCGGAGAAGCGAAGGCGGAGCGTACCGGCCCGTGAGGACGACCTCGACGTCCCGGGGTTTCTGAGCGAGAAAATCGTGGACGTCTTTTTCACTGAGGAGACGGAAATGCAGGGCGACGCAGATTTCGTCCAGGACGACCAGCCTGAACTTCCCGGAGAGCATCGCCCGGAGGCATTTATCCAGGCCTCGCCTGGCCCTTTCGATGTCCTCGTCTTCGGGGTTTTCGGTCACGTGGATAAAACCCTTACGGCCGAACTGGGCGATGGTGATGAGGGGCGACAGCCGGCGGACCGCCGCCAGCTCGCCGTAAGTCTGGCCTTTGAGGAACTGGCCGATGTAGGTCTTCAGGCCGTAGCCGGCGGCGCGCAGGGCCAACCCCAGGGCGGCCGTCGTCTTGCCCTTGCCGTTTCCGGTATAGACCTGGATATAGCCAGTGAATTTTTCCGCCATCGCGCCATCATTCTAACATAATCGGGGGCCGTTACACACAACTGCAGGGAGACAATGCTTCCCTCCATGGCCGGCGAACACAGCCAACCCGATCTATCCGTTAATATGGGGACAAATTATCCCCTCCCCTGGCGGGAGGGGATAGAGGGGAGGGGGCCCTTTTTGTTGTCACCCTCACCCCGACCCTCTCCCGTCCGAGGCTGTGTCGCAATTCGGGAGAGACTACGCACCAACATTA
>CAZYWP010000179.1:0-4366 GCA_964651495.1 uncultured Eubacteriales bacterium
CTCGCGTTCTGAGGCAGATCAAAACTCCATAAGTGCGAACCGATAACGAAATAGAGGCGCCCGTCCACGACTGCAGTTCCTGCCCGGGCCGGCTGGGGAGGTTCGCCCAGCTTCTCGACTGTGTTGGTCCCCGGTGTGATCCGTAGCAACCCCTTCGTCAGCACGGCGTAGAGTTGGCCGTCCGGCCCGATCCTGAGGCCATTATAAACGATCGTCCCGTATTCACTCAGGGCATAGATTTGCCTGATTTTCCTCGCCACCGGGTCGAAGACGAAGAATTTTGCCGGCGTCGTGATCGCATAAACAAGCCCATCCCGAGCCACCACGAGGCCGTCAACTCCCTCCGCGCCTGGAATTGGCACTGTACGATAAACAACGGACCTGGTCTTCCAATCCAGGATGTAGATCATCCCCTCCTTGGCAACCGGTTTGGTGCCGTGGCCCCCGCTGATGTTCGTCCCCGCGATAATATTGCCGTTGGGGAGCGCCGCGAGCTGTACCGTGCTTTGATCGCGGGCGAGCTCCGTGTGCTTGATGAGCTGAGACCTCTCTGTCTCGAGGTTATAGATGGCGAGTCCCCCGCCGATGCATCCGTAGCCCGGCCACCCGCTCATTAACACATGGCCGCCGTCGGGGTGCACAAGGGCCGCGAACGGCTGGTTAATATCGGGACTGTACTCTCCCAGCACTCGCGGATTATCGGTCTCCCCCTTGCCCTCACCGGTCCAAGGCCGTGTCGCATCGAACACGCTGAGCCAGCCCCCCGAGTACTCCGCGCTGAAGACCCTGTCACCTAGCGAGTCCACCGCCTGCCAGCTTCGCGCAGTACCGAGGATCTCGGTTTTGCTCTTCCTTGGGTCATAGGTAAACGCCCACGGCGGATGGCCCGAGGAGCCCCAGACCTTGCCGCCGGGGCCCGGCACGACAAACCTCACGTAGGCCCCTTCTGATTGGTAATCGATCTTCACGCGCTTGCTCTGCCCGGTCCCCGGGTCGCTGACATCAAACCACTTTCCGTCCAGGCTGTATCGGTTGATCTGACGCCCGCCCGGGAGGCGGTTGAGGATGCCACCCCAATTCATGCAGCCAGTGCTCTCCGGCGGAGCAGACGGCCCCGTGGGAAGAGGAGATATCGCGCCGTCGTACAGGATATGCCAAGTGCCCTCGATGTTTCCGTATGCTTTCCCATCCGCTCCGGAGGAGACGAGGCAGGTGCCGGTCTTACGCTGGGACTCCGTGACAAGCTGCCGGCGCTCCTTGGTCTTGGGATGGAAGGCAATCAGATTGTAGCGCGCCACGCCGATTCCACAATAGACCCAACCCCTGTCGTCGGTCGCCAGGCACGACAAGTACATTTCTTCAGAGTCCATCGCTCCGAGGTCGATCGCTCGTCGAGCCTGCGGATCGAGCGCGACAAGGTGACAGCCGGCGTAACTGCCCGCATAGATGGTTCCGTCCCGCCCCTCGGTAAATGAGAGATAGAGCGGAACTGTCACAGGATTTACGCAGGACGTCCATTTGCGGTTCTCAATATCAAACTCCAGCAGGTAAGAACCTGACGTGGTATAGAATCGCCCCTTGGAGCTGAGCAGTACAGAATAGGTGGGCTGGTTCCCGGCCTCTTCGGGGAGCCAGACCTGCTCTGTCTTCTCGCTGTCAATGTCTGTGACCAGAATCCAGCCCCGCGGACTCAGGTCCATACTGCTGGCGATGACGACGTTGCGGCCGTTCTTGTCCTGGGTGGCAACGACACCGCGCTTCTCGGCCAGCGGAACCGGAACGCCATGATCGATGAATCGGGATGGGGAACTCAGTCCGATTGTAATCAGACTAAGCATCGCGGCTACGACGGCGAGCCGGAATTTACTCTTAAGCGTTAAGAATTTGTTTTCCAAAGTACTCCCTCAAAGCCCTGAGCGCAATAAGAGTCACCCACTTGCTAGGCTCGCCCTTTTTTTCGATATTGACCTGGAATCGCCCGTTGTAAGTGTTCTCAAGGTTCCACCGGCCGAAAGCATCCTGTTTGGACAGGATGAGCTCGGCCGCATCCTGCATTCTTGGGTCTCGGCAGCCCAGTCTCGTCAATAGCTCGAAGACTTCGAGAGCATCCCCGTCCCACATCGTGGGAAAGCCAAATTTTGTCCACTTGGGCTTTACGACTTTTGAGAGGTTGCGGCTTCGCTTGAAAACCTGGTGCTGGAGAAAATATTCTGCTCCCGCCTCTATTGTCTGCCTGACTTCGGGCGACCGTTTTTTCTCCGGTATCTCGGCCAGGGCTTTTATAAATTTGGCCGCGGCCGAATGGCAGGTATGCTTTCCCCAGCAACTCTCTCGCTTTTCATAGGGCCAGCCTTTCAGCGCCCCGTCGATTCCGTCGTCAAACCGGGCAAAGGTCGTGATCCATTCTATCCCCCGCTTGACCCGAGGGTCATCGAGACAGCCCAGCCGAATGAGGCTCCAGACCATGTTTCCTGTCAGACAAGGAATAACGGCGCTGTGATAACCGCCCCCTCGCAGCCCGCCAAGATAGGAAAATCCGCCGCTTTCCCGGTCTTGAGAAACCTGGAGGACGAAGTGGCAGGCGTTTTTCACCCGCTCATCGCCTCCGTCTGCACCCAGTTCGGCCAGGATGATGAGCTGCCAGACCGTTCCCTTATACTTTGTCCGGACGTAGAAATCCTCCTCTTTCTCCCAATATCCTCCGGCCTTCTGCTTGGCCAGGATTTTGGGAACAATCCCCTTCTCCATGATCGCTTCCTTGGCTGCGACTGTGCGTTTGTCCTGAGAAGAAACACCTAAGATATCGACGAGGGCAAAATAGCGGACCGAGGGATTATCTTCCTCCAGGAGCCAGGGAAGCGGGTCCGCTTTTAGCATAGAAGTCCAATTGCTCATTTTTGTTTTGGGGGCGCCCTTAAGATCTGTCTGTCCGGCACGAAAAAAGCATATCGGTCATGACGACAAGTGTCAAGAAGTGAACAAGTCGTCCCGGCAGATTCGTGTTGACTATGAAAAAAGAGAAAGGCTAAATATATATAATATTCTGCGCTCTTAGAGAGGAGATAAGCCGTGCGCTACCTGGGGATTGGCGATTACGCCATCATCCTCGCTTACTTTGCCATCCTGATCGGCATCGGCTCCTACTTCCGCAAGAAGGCGGCCGAAAGCATGGAAGACTATTTCCTGGCCGGCCGCAAGATGCCCTGGTGGGCCCTGGGCCTCTCGCAAATGACCTTCTGGTTCGACATGACGGGGACGATGATCATCGCCTCGTTCCTATTCCTGCTGGGGCCGCGCGGGATTTATATCGAGTTCCGCGGCGGGGCGGGACTCGTCCTTGTCTTTCTGATGCTCTGGGCCGGCAAGTGGCACCGCCGTTCGGGCGTCATCACCGGCGCCGAGTGGATGATCTTCCGCTTCGGAAAGGACTTCTGGGCCCATTTCGCCCGTTTAATGGCGGTTGTCTCAGCGGTCGTCATCAACCTCGCGTTATTGGCTTATTCCTTTAAAGGTGCCGGTCTCTTCCTTTCCATGTTTTTGCCGTTTTCGCCGCTCGTCTGCTCGATGATCATGATGATCATGACCGGGATCTATACCATCGAGTCCGGTTTTTATGGAGTCATTTTCTCCGATATCTTTCAGTCGGTCTGCATCTGGATCGGAGTCGGGTTCATCGTCGTCCTGGCGGTGACGAAGATCGCGGGCATCGGCGACCTCGGGGCTTTGGCCGCCTCTGTCACCGGCAATCCGGATTGGTTGAGCGCCCTTCCCCAATGGAAGACGCAGATGCCGGCCGGGTACGAGCAGTACAATTTCCTTTTCATGATGATGCTCTTCTACCTGGGCAAGACGATTATCCAGGGCCTGGGCGTGGGCGCCGACCCGCGGTTTTTCGGGGCGCGGAGCGACCGTGATTGCGGCCTGCTCAGCTTCATGGCCGGCTGGACCTTCATGCTCCGCTGGCCGCTGATGATGAGTTTTGTGGTGCTGGGGCTTTTCCTGGTGCAAGGGCTCTTCCCGGATCAGACGGTCCTGGTCCAGGCGGCGGCGTTGATCAAAGCGCAGGCCGGGGCGGTGCCTCAGAACGAATGGCCGGAGCTTTTGTCCAGGATCATGAACCATCCGCAGGCTTTTTCCCCGGATCTCATCAACGGCCTGACACATCTCCTGGGTCAGGACTGGGGCTCCAAGCTCAGCCTGCTGAGCTTTCACGGCACCGTCGACCCGGAGCGCATCCTGCCCGCGGTGTTGCTAATGACCATTCCGGCCGGGCTCCGCGGACTGCTTTTGGTGGCTTTTCTGGCAGCGGCTATGTCCACGTTCAACGCCATCGTCAATTCCAGCACGGGATTCCTGACGCGCGACC
>CAZYWP010000180.1:0-4255 GCA_964651495.1 uncultured Eubacteriales bacterium
CCCTCCTATTTTCCATAGGAGGGGTTGGGGAGGTAAATATTGATAAAAAGATATTGAAAGCGGCTCTGGAAATCTTAGCACTCAGCTGATTTCACCGGTGAGATAGGCGCGAGTCCGGGGGTCCCGCGGGTTGGCAAACACTTCTGCCGCCGGACCGTGCTCGATCATCTCACCGAGGTAGAGAAAGGCGATGTAATCCGCGATGCGCTTGGCCTGCCTCAGGATGTGGGTGACGACGACGACCGTGTAGTCCGACTTCAACTCGATCAGCCGTTTCTCCACGTTCTGGCTGGACTGCGGGTCGAGGGCGGAGGTCGGCTCGTCCCCGAGGATGATCTCGGGCCCGACGGCCAGCCCCCGGGCCAGGCACAGCCGCTGCTGCTGGCCCACCGAGAGCCGGGCGGCCGGCTCGGTCAGGCGGTCTTTGACTTCCTCCCACAGCCCGGCCAGGCGAAGAAAGTGCTCGACCAGCGTCTTCAGCTTCGCCCGGTCCCTTTCGCCATGGATGCGCGGCCCGTAAGCGACATTGTCGTAGATCGACATCGGCAGGGCCTGCGGCCTCTGGGAGAGAAGCCCCATTTTCTTGCGGATGTGGGTGACCTCGGTCGCGGGGTCGTAAATGTCCTCGTCGTCCACCAGGATCGAGCCGCTGATTTTGACTCGATCGAGCGGGTCGAGCAGCCTATTCAGCGATTTGAGCAGCGTCGTCTTGCCGCACCCCGAAGGCCCGATGATGACGGTGATCTTTCTGTCCGGGATGTCGACGGAGACGTCTTTTAAGATCTGCAACCCATCGAAGAACACGCTCAGGTTCCGGATGCTGATATGAGGTCTCGTCTCCATGGCCGTCACCTCTCACTTAATGATATGCCGGGTGTATTTTCTGCCCAGCCCGCGCGCCAGCAGGCTGATGAATAGAATCAGGGCTGTAAGCACGGCCGCCGACGCATAGGCCCTCTGCTGGACTTCCGGGAACGGCGTCCCCAGCTGGAAGAAAATAGCCAGGGGGAGCGTGGCCGCCGGCTGGAAGAGCGAAGCGGGGATGCGGTCGGTGAAACCGGCCGTAAAGAGGACCGAGGCGGCGTCACCGATGCCCCGCCCGAAGGCAATTAAGACCGCCGTCAGGAGCCCGGGGAAGCACTGCCTGACGACGACCTTCAGGGCCGTTTCCAGGCGCGTGGCGCCGAGCGAGTAGGAAGCCTCGATGAGATCGCGCGGCACCAGCCTGATCACCTCATCGGCCGCCCGGCTCATGATCGGAAATTCAAGAAGGGCGACCGTGACGATTCCGGCCAGGAGGGAAGTCCTCAGCCCCAGGAGCATCATCAGGATGAACCCGAAAGCGCCGTAGACGATGGACGGAATGCCCCAGAGGACGTCGAAGGAAAACCGCGTCAGCCCGGCCAGCCGGGAATTTTTCCTGGCATAGACGTTAAGGTAGAGCACGACCGGCAGGCTGAAGAGGATGGAAAGGATGGTCGCTCCGGTCGCCAGATAGAGGGAGCCGATGATGGCGTTCAGGATTCCGCCTTCTCTTCCGAGGTAATAACCGCCCTTGGGCGTCTGGGTGATCATGGACAGGCTCAGAGCGGGCAGCCCTTTCCAGATGATCGTGCCCACGATGACCGCCAGACAGCCAATGACGAGGAGGACGGAAGCGGCCATCAAAGCCTTGAAGACTCTCTCCTCGATCTTGCGGCGGCGCAGCCGGCCGGGGCCGGACAAGGGAGTCATGCGCTCCTCCTCTCGATCCGGACAAGGATCAAACGGGCCAGGGTGTTGAAGGCGAGCACGACGAGAAGGAGAACCAGCGCGGCCAGCATGAGCGCTGAATCGTAGAGCGGAATCGACATCATCTCGCCGTAGTTATTGGCGATCAGGGTGGGCAGCGTCGAGCCCCCGGCGAAAACGGACCCGGGCACGCGGGGGATGTTGCCCACGACCATGAGCACCGCAAAGGTCTCGCCGAACGCCCGGGAGAGCCCCAGGACGACGGCGGCGATGACGCCCTGAGCGCCTTTTTTCATCACCACGTGTCTGACCGTCTCCCACCTCGTCGCCCCCAGGGAGAGAGACGCCTCGCGCAGCTCGTAGGGAATGGAGGAAAACACCTCGAGGGATACCGAAATAATCGTCGGAAAGATCATGATGGCCAGGACCATCCCGGCAGCCAGCACGCTGTAACCGCTCGAGTGGACGCCGAAGAGCGGAGCGATGATATCCGACACGAAAGGCACGATCAGGAGGACGCCCCAGACGCCGTAGATCACCGAGGGAAGCCCGGCCAGGAGGTCGATGGCCGGCTTGGTGAATTCGCGGACACTCCGGGGGGCATATTCGGAGAGATAGATGGCGGTGAGGAGAGAGACCGGCCCGGCCAGCACGAGAGCCACCGCAGTGACCCAGAGCGTTCCCATGAGAAAGGGCAGGAGCCCGAAATCCCCCTTGTTCGGCCCCCAGGCCGAGGAAAAGAGCAGGGAGAAGAACGGCTTTTCGGCTAATATGGGCCAGGCTTTCAGGAAAAGGCCGGCGAGTATCAGCAGGACCAGGAGGCCGGGCACGGCCGTTAGGACAAGCATCGTCCGGTGGGCCAGCCGGTCCTTAAAAAGACGCATGAATTTCTCGCTAAGGCGCCTCGATTTTTTTCATCTCCGCCGCCAATCGTTCCGAGCTCAGGGCGATATACCCGGTCTCGGGGACGAACTTCTGGCCGGCGTCCAGAATCCAGCGCAAAAACTCGACCAGGGCCGGTTTCTGGGGCCGGCCTTTGGCCACAAGATAGAGGTCCCGGGCCGGCGGTGACGGATAGGCTCCCCGGGCGATGGCGGCGGTGATCGCATCCCGGTTCTGGTAAAAGCTCTCCTCCGGGTCAACGGTCCCGTTGCCGTTGAGGTCGAGCGGAAGAATGGCCATTCCCTGAAGAGGGTTCTCGGTCTTGGCGTCGTAAGCATAGTTGATGTTGTTGAACCCGAGCCCGAGCGGGTCGCGGCGGACCGCTTCGGCCAGGCCGGGATCGCCGTAGACACCGACACCATTGAGATCCTCCTGTTTCTTCCCCAAGTATTCCGCCCAGGTCTCGGCGGCGCCGCAGGCGTCTGACCGGGTATAGACATGAAGAGGAGATCGATCTCCCGTGCCCAGGACATCGCCCCAGGTCTTGGCCTGCTCGGTGATCCAGGCGGCGATCAAGGCCTCTTTCCGGACTCCCGTCCTCTGCAACTGGGTCAGGAAAGGATTTTTCGCGCTGAGCGTGGGGACGACCGCGTCCTTGCAGACGGCGAGAGGAAACGCTCCCTTCCCGGTCTCGGTCGGATGAATGCCGCGCGAGACCATGCCCAGGTCGACGACACCGGCCAGGGCGTCGGCGATCCCTTTTCCCGCTCCGCCCGCCTGCACATCGATCCTGACCCGGGGGTGCAGCTTGCGGAATTCCTCGCTCCAACGGAGCGCCATCGGATAGAGGGCCCAGGCCCCGGAGAGGCTGATTTCTCCCGCCAGACCGCTGTCCTGGGCCGATGCCGGAAGCACGATCCCGGCGGCAATGACCGCTGCGATAACACAACTCATGGCTTTTTTCATTGTCTGTATCCTTTCCTTTCTTTTCCCTCTCTCCTGTTCCGCCGCGAATTGCCTTTCGTCACCCGGACCCTTGTCCGTTATCATCGCGCTTCTCCTATGGCCTATAATACATATAATCTATAGACTATATCGACTATTAAAGGAAAACAAAAATCATCCCGGCTCCCTCTTCCGGCTGGACCCCGTCGTCTTCGACCTCCTGACCAGGTCGGCAAACGTCGTCCTCTCCAGGATTTCGGCCACCGCGTCACGGACTTCCTTCCACAGCCATTTGAGGCTGCACGACCGCTCGTGGGGGCAGACTTCATGCGCCGTGACGCTGACGCAATCGATCGGCGCCAGCGGCCCGTCCATAACCCGGATGACCTCGGCGACGGTGATTTCCCCCGGGGGTTTGGAGAGATGATAGCCGCCGTCCGGCCCCTTGCGACTGCGGAGATAGCCGGCCCGCTTGAGCTGAAGGAGGATCTGTTCCAGGAACCGCTGCGGAATATACTGAGCCTTGGAGATGTCCCTGATATGGAGGGGCTTTTTTTCGTAGTGGCGGGAGAGCTCGAGCATGGCCCGGCTGGCGTATTCTCCCTTGGTCGAAAGCCTCACGTTCTCACCCGATTTCCATTGTCGACTTAATCAATCGACTAAGTAAACATACAATACACGATCCGGCCTGTCAAGC
>CAZYWP010000181.1:0-4161 GCA_964651495.1 uncultured Eubacteriales bacterium
TGGGCTAGCTTCCGAAAGACCGTCCCTTATGCAGCCTGGGGGGATTTTGACGGCGACAAACGCATCGATTACGCTCTGATCCTACTTGGCCGGGAACGCTGGCGGCTGGTGGAGCTTCACCAGACCCCCGACGGTTTCTTTAAAGAAGTGGACATCGAGGGCTCGCTGCCGGGGCCAGATGGGGAGTTCACCGTCGGCTCCGACCCCAGGCAGTATCATGTCTTTGTCGTGCCCGCGGGCAAAAAGCTGATCCTCGAGGGTGAGCCGGATGAGGCGAGCGAGCACCGATTCGACAGCGTCGCGTTCTTCAGCCTCCGGTCTCCGGAAAGCGGCATGCACTGCCGCTGGCTTCCGGACAAGGGATTCCACTCCACCACGCGGTATAATAATTTTACCGATTGAGAGATCTGGCCGAAAGGGATCAAGCCCGAATTGGCAACCCATTCATCCTTCTCATCCCGGGAAATCGGCGAAGGTGGCTTAAGTTGGCACAAAGATTGCCTGTTTTTTCGCTAAAGGAACATCATTTTTGATTCATGGAGGAAACATGAAAAGACGAGACTTCCTGGGAAAATCAAGCTGCGGGATGGCCGCTTTTCTGGCGGCGCAGGGCCTTCCGACGGCGGCTGATGCTGACCGACAACAGCAGCAGCCACAACAAGCGCCCCCGCCGCCTGCGAAACGAAAAAAATACAAGCTCGAGATCGAGATCTTCGAGGCCAGGCCGGACTCCTGGTGCCACAAGAAAGGGGATAAGTTTGCCTATCCCCAGGATATCGGCAAAATCTGTCCCTGGCTCCTGGCCAGCCTGCATGACTTCCTTCGACTGCTCGAGATGGGCGTCACGCTGCCCTGGAAGTACGAGGGGACGCCCTACGAGAAGGTCATCGATCCTGATGGACTGACGACGGAGTACGTCCGCTGCCCGGACCCGACGTCCGACCTGGTGGCCAAGATCACACGGACGGCGATTCCGTAATGCAGCAAATCCTTTTGGTTGCCTGGAATACGGGTTAGGCCGCTGAAAAAGCCGGGCTCCTCCTCGGCTCGGTCAGGAAATCGACCAAGCGCCGTTTGACCTCAAGCTGGACTCACCATCCAATGTCGGAACCAGGCGGGCCCGTTCACGTATTATAAGAGTGAGGAGTATATGAAATGAAGGCCAGATTCAGCCTCATCCAGGGCATTCTTTTTATTTTCACCGCCGGGCTGTTGTTACACGCGCTCCCGAAGGCGAGTCAGACGCCGGCCGGGTCCGACCTCATCAGAATCGAGAACTTGCAGAAACACATCGAATACTGGGCTTCGCCCGGGCTCGAGGGCCGCAAGGCGGGCACAGCCGGCTACAAAAAAGCGGCTGAGTATGCCGCCCGCCTGTTCGAAGAAGCCGGGCTCCAACCCGGCTGGAAGGACTCCGATGGGAATTCGTCCTATCTCCAGCCCGTGCCGTTCGTCCGTTTTTGGCTCGGCTCCAACAATTACATGTCCATCCGCCGGGGCGCTCGGGTAATCGAGCTGGCGCCGGAGCAGAATTCATTCCAGATTTTTTACCCGGGGAGCGGGATTTTAAGGCTCCCCGCGGCTCAACCCGTTTTTGTGGGGTTCGGAGTTCACGAGCCGGAACTCGGCTGGGATGATTTCAAGGGAATAGACCTCTGGGGCAAAATCGTCCTGATGATGGCTAAGTTTCCGACGCGCCCGGTGCCGGGACTGATGATTCCCGACGAGGTCTGCAAAAAATATTCCGGGAACGCCGAGGGGGACCTGAGGCGGTTTGCGGCCGTCTACGAGCGGCGTCCCTCCGTCGTCATCATCGTGCCTGACACATTCATGGTGGAGAACTGGAGGGCCTTGTTCGCCCAGCGCAAGCAGCTCAACTTCTCCAATGTGGAATCCTACGAGCGCTGGACGCCGGGAGATTCGGACATTCCCGTCCTTGCCGGGCATCGCAGCCTGATCGAGAAAATCTTCGATTTAAAGGCCTTTGACCCGATCGCCCTCAGCGGGAAATATCAGCCCCGGGTCCTGACGGATGTGCAGATAAGCCTCTCCCTGGAGCCGCACAAAGAATATTTTCCCTGCTACAATGTCGTCGGCATCGTCCCCGGGACAGACCTCGCGTTCGAGGGAAAGTATATTACGGTCGGAGCCCATCTCGACCACTTGGGAATGGACGGCGATACCGTCTACCCTGGGGCCAACGATGACGCCAGCGGCTGCGCAGCGGTCCTTGAGGCCGCCCGGGCCGTCGCCGCCAACCCCATCCCGCGGCCGGTCATCTTTGTCCTCTACACCGCCGAGGAGGCCAACCACATCGGCTCGATGCATTTTCTGAAGCACCCGCCGGTGCCCCTGGAAAAGATTGTCCTGAATATCAACCTGGAGCAGGTCGGCAGCAAGAAGCGCGAGGTCCGGGGGGTCTGGGCGATCGGAGACAAACACCTCGAACCGGCGCTCCTCGCCGCTAATGAGAAGGCAGGGGGGCTCGACCTTCGCTTCGACGATATCGAATCGCAGCTCCCGACTGTCCAGGAAAGCGATACACTCAGCTTTTATCTGAGCGGAACCCCGGCGGTCATCCTCGGTTCCAGCGGGTTTCCCGAGCGCCATACACCGCGCGATACGGTCGACCTCATCGACTTCGAACATCTGCGCAATGTATCTGTCCTCCTCTATGCTTATATCACGGAGCTGGGAAATCAGTCCGACCCTCTTATCCGCCGCCGTTGACCATCGCCTCCCTGAGCCTCCGCCCTCGCGGAATTTCCTGCCGTTGACACGAATCCCGGAAAAATGTTAGAAATGGAGCGTGACAGCGGCCAAGACACCGGCGAATAATAAACCCAAAGCCAAGCGCCCCTGTCATCACCAGTGGGCCATGGCCAATATGCGCAACGGATACCTGGTGGTCGAGGGGTGTTTCCACTGCCGGAACAGGACGTCTTTCTTCTCCCAGGAACCGGTCCCGCCGCAGGATGATTACCGGGAAGGAGATCATTTCTGGAGCTACCTGGGGAGCTCGCAGGCCTCTAAGTTTGACCTCAGATGCGCCCAATGCGGCCGGGAAGTATCCCTCAAAGAGGTGATGGCCCTGATGTTGTGCATGAAGTGCGATCCCGAGTGCGGAGTCTTCAAGGCGGGCTCGCCGGACGAGGAGACCAGGACCTGGGTCTACGTGGCTCTCTGTGCCGATACCTCTCATGCGTCGGGGAAATGCATTTCTAAGGAGGGGATCCGGGCCCTGAACGACTATTTCAATCGGCAGATCCAGAATCCCGGGAAGAAAATCATCGTGGTTTCCTGCGAGCGGCGCAGGTCCGTGGACACCTGTCAAGGGATCGTACTGGCGGACGTCGGTTTGACGGAAATTTACTAATGGATAAAGGAAAGGCACTCCAATGAATGTATCCGAACTCGTGGCCAAAGCCGGCCTCAAAGCTTTCAATCAGGCCGGCGACAAAGAGATCAAGGGAGTCTATATCTCCGATATGGTCAGCGACATCATCGGCATCGGGCCGGGCAACCTCCTGGTGACCCTGCAGACGCACAAGAACTTGATCGCCGCCGCCAACCTCGTCGACGTGGCGGCCGTCGTGTTCTCGCGGGGAAAAACGCCGACCGAGGATGTCGTCGCCCTGGCTAACAAAGCAGGAATCGGGTTGCTGGGGTTCGAGGGTGACACCTGGACGCTGGCCAAGAAGCTCTTTGAAGCCGGCGTCAGGTAGCCCGGGATTCCCGGTACAGAAACGATATGGAAGGAAGCGGGTCCATCTCCGAAAATGCGTTGGCCGCCTTGAAGCGGGAATTCAAGGGAGAGCGGGGAGACCTCATCCCCGTGCTACAGAGAACGCAGGAGATCTGCGGCTATCTCTACCCCGGGGCCGTGCGCGTGATCTCGAGATGGCTGAAGATCTCCGAAAACGAGATTTTCGGCGTGGCCACGTTCTATGCGCAGTTTCGCTTCCACCCTCCCGGCCGGCACCATCTCCGTGTCTGCCTGGGGACGGCCTGCCACGTCAAAGGGGGTGAACAGATCCTGATTATGACCCGGCAGCGTCTGGGGATCGAAACGGGCGAGACGACGCCCGACGGGGAATACGACCTCGACCGGGTGGCCTGCCTGGGGTGTTGCGCCCTGGCTCCCGTTGTCGCCCTCGACGA
>CAZYWP010000182.1:0-4134 GCA_964651495.1 uncultured Eubacteriales bacterium
AGAAATCGGCTTTTGTCCGGTTTTTAACGTTTTCGTTGTTGACTCTTCTCTCGGATGACGGAACCGCAAAATCCCGATGATCCCTAAGGCAATGATTAAAACGGAGGCCGCCGAGATCAGCAGTATCCGCGGAGGAATGCGAATCCGGAATCCTCTCTCTATTTGGGCTCCACGTAGAGCCGCGGCGAAGTCCGTGACGCTCTGGTACCTTTCAGCAGGGTTTTTCGCCAGCGCTTTGCGCAGGATCGGATTGAGGATAGGGTTCACGGATTTCGGCGTGATGTGCGGAGGCGGGACCGAGTCTCGGAGAATCGAAGTCAGGGTTTCGATGGGACTCGGCTTGGAAAAAGGATGTTTTCCCGAGAGCATTTCATAAAGGATAATCCCGAGAGAGAAGATATCGCTTCTCGTATCGACATTTTCTCCTCTTGCCTGCTCAGGCGACATATAGGCGATCGTGCCGGCAATCGCTCCTCGCTCGGTGAGGGACGCCTGGGTCAAAGTCCGGCTGAGATCTGCCGTGCCTCCACCGGGAAGCACGCGTTTGGCCAGCCCGAAATCCATGACCTTAGTGTGGCCTTGAGAAGAAATCATGATGTTGGCGGGCTTCAGGTCGCGGTGGACGATCCCGGCCTTGTGGGCGTTTTCGAGGGCCTCGCCGATCTCCAGGGTAATCCGGATGGCGTCCTTAAGGGCCACCGGCTCCTGCTCGATCCTGTCTTTGAGGTTCTGCCCCACGATATATTCCATAGCGATGTAGGCTTTGCCCCGGAACTCACCGGTTTCGTAGATTTTGCAGATGAAGGGGTGGTCGAGGGCCGCTGCCGATTTGGCCTCGCGCAGGAAGCGATCCCGGATCCTTTGGTCGTTTTCGAGTTCGTCCGGAAGAAATTTCAAGGCGACCTTGCGGTCGAGGACGGTGTCCCTGGCAAGATAAACCTCGCCCATCCCTCCCTTGCCGAGGAGCTCGAGGATTTCGTAATGATTAACCTTATCCCCGGGGCCAACCATGGTTTTAACTCAAGCGGGAGGACGATACTGCCTACTTTTTTTGCCCATTATGACTTGCCCGTTCTCCCTTCGGTCGGGTTGCTATCGCTATGCGGCACTTATATAGCACAGTCAATGGGCCCAGTCAATTTGACTTTCCTGCTATTCTTTGACTTGGATAAAGAATTCACCGCTCAGAGGGGTTTTCTTGGTGGTCAGGAGAATGGCGAGACAATACTGAACCTGCGTTTTGTCCTTGATTTTTTCTCTTAAGGGATATGTAATTGATTCGCCTTGGCTCTTAAGAGACTTGAAGAGAACCGGAGATCAATCCCGGCAAAAGAATATAAGTTCCCCGAATTAAGGAGATTCCATGAAAAGAAACCGTATGGACCGGCGTGACTTTCTGAAAGGGTGCCTGGCCGCGACAGCCGCGGTCGGTGGCCTCGTCCCGAAAACCGCTTTGGCCTCCGGCGAAAAAAAGGCGCCCGGCTTTTCCTACGATGCCAAGGGCCTTCCGACCCGTGTCCTCGGCCGGACGGGCGTTCCCGTTCCCATCATCGGGTTCGGCGGCGGCAGCCGCTTCTGCCGGATCCTGGAGCCCGAAAAAAGCGTCGAGGTCCTCACCCACGCCCTCGACCACGGCCTCTATTACTGGGACACGGCCAATCAATACGGCGGCCAGGACTTCAAGAGCGAAGAGCGGTACGGGCTCGTCCTCAAGGACCGCCGCCGCGAGGTTTTTCTGGCCACCAAGGTCGGGGAGCGGACTCACGACGGAGCCATGCGGCAGCTCGAGGAGAGCCTGAAGCGCCTCCAGACGGATCATCTCGACATCTACCAGGTTCACTCAGTCGACTCGCTGGCGGACGTCGAGGCGATCGGTGCGAAAGGCGGCGTTCTCGAAGCGCTGCACAAGCTCAGGGAGCAGAAGGTGACGCGGTTCATCGGGTTCACCGGGCACGCCGATGCTGAGGCCATGACGGCTCTGGTGAACCGGTTCGACTTCGACACCATGCTCATCGCCCTCAACCATTATGCCGAGCGCAAGGGCGATTTTGAAAAGGGAGCCATACCGGCCGCGGCGGCAAAAAAGATGGGTGTGATGGCGATCAAAGTCATCCGGCCGCAGGAGACGGTGGAAGGGGTGAAGCCGGAGGAGCTGATCCGGTATGCGCTGAGCCTCGAACACCTCCATTCCGCAGTCATCGGCCATGACAGCCTCGACGTCCTGAAAAAGAACATCGAGCTGGTGAAGAATTTCCAGAAAATGACCCCCGCTGAGATGCGGAGCATGAGAGGACGCCTTGAGCCCTTTTTCGCCGGCTCGCGTCTTCCCTGGATGCAGCCGGGCTATACGGACGGGATTCCAGCCTGAAATAGGGTGAAAAATTGCGCCCGAAGAAGGCCAGGGGAATCTTCTTTTTGATCCCTTTCGTCGGCCTGATGTGCTTCTCAGGTGCGGGAAGAAACACCGCCGGCGATTGGCCGTTGCTCGTCAGCGCCGATTTCGAGGACGGCAGGGCTGCCGGCTGGAAGCCCAATTCTCCCGACCACTGGCGGGTCGTCGAGCAGGACGGCTCCTGGGTCTACGAGCTCAACGCGCCGGGCGAGCAGGGAAAAGTGCGGGCGCCTACGTCCTGGTCGCTCCTGGCCGATCATGACGTGACCTCATTCGTGTTCACAGGCCGGCTGAAATGCGCCGCGGACCCGGCAAACACCAAGCGCGACCTGTGCATTTTCTTCCATTTCCAGAACCCGACGCACTTTTATTATGTCCATTTTTCCGCTTCGAGCGATGAGTTCCACAACATCATCGGCCTGGTCAACGGCGCCGACAGGGTAAAAATCAATGCCGAGCCTCCAGGCCAATCCATTTTCCGGCTCAACGACAGAGAATGGCATCAGTTCAAGATTACCTATGATGCTGTAAGTGGCAAAATCGAGGCCTATTTGGATGACCTGGAAACTCCCATTCTCCGAGCTGTCGATAAAACACTGGGTCACGGCCTCGTCGGCGTCGGCTCGTTCGATGACACCGGGTTTTTCGACGACCTGAAGTTGTGGGGAGAACGCCGATAGAGAACAAGGTTTGCGACCTCCGGCGGGGCCTGCCGATGGTCGCGGCCCGCGACCCGGAGGCGCTGGAAAAAGAGCGCATCAAGCTGGGCGAAATCAACAGCCGGCGGCATTTCTGGAGCCGCTGGAGGGGCTACTGGCGGCTGAGCGGCCCAGGCTGGGTCCAGAGCGCCCTCACCCTCGGCGCCGGGTCGGCCGGCTCCTCGATCATGGCGGGTGCCGTCTTCGGCTACAAGCTTCTCTGGGTTCAGCCCGTCGCCATGTTTCTGGGTGTCGTGATGTTCGCCGCCATCGGGCATCAGCTTCTCATCACCCAGGCGCGGCCGTATGATGTGTTCTGGAAAAAGCTCAGCCCCGCCCTGGCCCTTCTCTGGGGGCTCAGTGTTCTCCTGGCGTCGGTTGTCTGGCAGTTTCCGCAGTATTCCCTGGGGACCGCCGTTCTCAAGGATATATTCGCCGTCTTCGGGATGAATGCGCCCAACGCCGCTATTGCCGCGCTGCTGCTCGTCGCCGGCACGGTGATCTGCTGGAGCTACGGACAGGGAAGCCGCCGGGCGGTGCGCGTCTTCGAGCGGATCCTGAAATATATCGTCCTGGTCATGATTGCCTCCTTTCTGCTTGTGGTCGTCAGGACGGGAGTGAACTGGCCTGAGCTGTGGAGGGGATTCTTCGGATTCCATATCCCGTCAGACCGTCAGGGAATCACCATTGTCCTGGGGCTGCTGGGCGCGGCCGTGGGCGTGAACATGACTTTCCTTTATCCTTATACGCTTCTTGCGCGCGGTTGGGGCCGCGAGCACCGGGGCCTGAAAAACTTCGACTTGGCCACGTCGATGTTCTTTCCCTTTGTCCTGGCGACAAGCCTGGTCGTCATGGCCTGCGCCAACACGCTCCATATCCGGGGGATCCAGGTGCAGGGCGCCGTTGACGCCGCCCATGCCCTCGAGCCGCTGGTCGGTCTGACCTTCGGCCGCGTGATCTTCTCCCTCGGCATTCTCAGCATGTGCTTTACCACGCTGGTGATCGAGATGGTCATCTGCGGGTTCGTCCTGAGCGAGATGTTCC
>CAZYWP010000183.1:0-4081 GCA_964651495.1 uncultured Eubacteriales bacterium
GGCGATCTCAATGGGATTGCTTCGCTAACGCTCGCAATGACAATGCTGGTCGCTGTGGGAAACGAGCGGGCTGACGAATCCCAACCCCGAGCCTCGCCCGGAGTGAACCGTGACAGGATTTGACGTCCTTGAATTTCGGCCGGCCTTATTCTAAAATCAGGGCGGATGGAAAAAATCCGAATCTGCGGCAATCACGAGCTCCGGCTCCGGGGGAAGGTCAGTATCAGCGGCTCAAAAAATGCCGTCCTCCCCGCGATCGTCGCCTCCCTCCTGACGGAGGAAAAGCTGACGCTCCAGAACATCCCCCTGGTCAAAGATGTGTACACGATTCTCACCCTGATGAAGGAGCTGGGCGCAGATTCCGAGCTGCGGGGCAATTCCCTGTCCATTCAGGCCAGGACGATTATTTCGCCGGAAGCTTCCTACGAGCTCGTCCGGTCCATGCGCGCGTCCGTCCTGGTGCTGGGCCCGTTGCTGGCCCGGTACGGAAAAGCGGTGGTCGCGCTGCCGGGAGGGTGCGCCATCGGGTCGAGGCCGATCGACCTCCACATCAGCGGGCTGCAGAAGCTCGGCGCCTCCATCACCCTCGAGCACGGCTACATCAAGGCGGAGGCCGAGCGGCTGCGGGGCGCCCAGATCGAGTTCGAAAAAAAGACCGTGGGCGGAACGGAGAATCTCCTCATGGCCGCCACCCTCGCCCAGGGCGAGACGATCCTGAAAAACTGCGCCGTCGAGCCGGAAGTCGTCGGGCTGGCCGAGCTTCTGGTTAAAATGGGCGCCGAAATCGACGGCGTGGGCGAAGAAGTCCTGCGCATCCGGGGCGTGAAAGAGTTGGGCGGGGCGACACACGAGATCATCGCCGACCGGATCGAGGCCGGCACGTTTCTTGTCGCCGGAGCCCTGACCGGAGGCGATATCACGCTGGAAAACGTCATCCCCGGCCACCTCACCACCATCATGGAAAAGCTGCGTCTCTCCGGGGCCCGAATTGACCTGGTCGACGGCCGCACTCTCCGGGTCGTCGGCAGCCCGGAGATCAGGCCCCAGGACATCACCACCTCTCCCTACCCGGGGTTTCCGACCGATATGCAAGCCCAGTTCATGGTCCTGATGACTCAGGCCGCGGGCACCTCCATCATCACCGAGACCATCTTCGACCGCCGCTTCTCCCACGTCAACGAACTCCTCCGGCTCGGTGCCAATATCGAAGTGCTGGGCGACAAGGCCGTCGTCAAAGGCAAGACGCCCCTTTCCGGAGCGGAGGTCATCGCCACCGACCTGCGCGCCTCGGCTTCGCTCATCCTGGCCGGGGTCATCGCCGGGGGCGAGACCGTGATTAACGATGTCGAGCACCTCGACCGGGGCTACGAGAAGATCGAGGAAAAGCTCAAACTCCTCGGCGCTTCGATCGAAAGAATAAAACAATAGCTCCCAATTCGGGAGAGGAGGCAACAAATGGAGATTACCTGGCTCGGACATTCCGCCGTCAAGATCAAGGGCACAAGAACCATTTACATCGACCCCTTCTTTACCGGGAATCCCTGCTGTCCGATCACTCCGCAGAAGGTCACGGAAGCCGACGTCATCATCGTTACCCACTATCACGGCGACCACGTCGGCGACGCTTTCGCCATCGCCAAGAAGACGGGCGCTACTCTGGTGGCCATTCACGAAATCGCCGTCGAGGCCCAGGCGAAGGGGATCGCGGCGACGGGGATGAACATCGGGGGGACGGTCGAGGTCAAAGGAATCAAGGTCCACATGGTCGTCGCCCATCACTCGGCGGAAAAAGGAAACGCCACCGGGGTGGTCATCGAGATGGACGGGAAGAAGCTGTATCATGCCGGGGATACGGGGCTGACCTATGACATGAAGCTCGTCGGCGAATTTTTCCGGCCTGACCTGAGCTTTATCCCCATCGGGGACTGCTACACTATGGGCATCCCCTCCGCGGCCAAGGCCGTGGAGTTCGTCCAGACCAAACGCGTCATCCCTATTCACTACGATACCTTCCCCGCCGTCCAGTGCGACCCGCAGGAATTCAAGAAGCGCGTCGGCTCTCTGGCCGAAGTCATCGTCCTCAAGCCCGGCGGCACGTACTCGCTTTAAGCTTCTCGCTCCGGCTCGAGGCCTGCGGGAAAAAACATGGCTGACGTGACGATCATCGGGGCGGGGCGCCTGGGCACCTCGCTCGGGCGGGCGCTGGCCGAAGCCGGTCATACGATCGCCGCGCTCACCTGCCGCCGCGGCGCTTCCGCCCGGGAAAGCCGGAAGATCATCGGCCGGGGAAGAGTTTTCACCCGCAATGCGGCGGCGGCGGAAAAGGGAAGGCTGATCTTCCTCTGCCTCCCCGATGAAGAGATCACGAAAGAAGCTTCGGCACTTGCGCGGACACGGATCGACTGGTCCGGGAAAATCGTCTATCACACCAGCGGACTGCTTTCCTCCGCAGCCCTGAAACCGTTACAGGAAAGGGGCGCAGCGGTGGCGTCATTTCATCCGGTCCAGTCTTTCCCGAGCAAGGACATGCCTCCTTCCCACTTCAAGGGGGTTTATTTCGGTCTGGAGGGCGGTCGTCGAGCCCTGATCCCGGCAAAAAAAATCGTCCGCCAGCTGGGCGGCCGCGCCCTGATCGTGCCGGCCGAGGCCAAGCCTCTCTATCACGCGGCCTGCAGCATCGCCTCCAATTCTCTTGTCGTCCTCCTGGATGCGGCCGTCCGACTGCTTGTCCAGGCCGGGATCGGGGAGCAAACGGCCGGCCGGCTGCTTTTCCCTCTGGTGGAAGGAACTTTACAGAATGTCAAGAAACTTGACACGACGGCCTCCCTGACCGGGCCGCTGGCCAGGGGCGAAACCGCCGCGGTCAAGGCGCACCTGGAAGCCCTCCGCTTCTTTCCCGAAATTTCCCTGGCCTATCGGAAGCTCGGGCTGGTCAGCCTGGAAATCGCGGCCCGGAAAGGGCTCCCCCCAAAACAAATCAGGCTTTTGAAAAATCTGCTGGAAGATAAATCACCTCTTCCACGAGCGTGATTCCGAATTCTTTCTTGACTCTCTTCTTCAGCTCGTCCGCCAGCCGAAGGACATCCTCCGCCCGGGCCCGGCCGCGGTTGATGATGAAGTTGGCGTGTTCCGAGTAGACGGCCGCTCCCCCGATTTCGAGGTTCTTGGCCCCGACCTTCTCAAGGAGAATGCCGGCTGCGACCTTTGTCCCGTCCGGCATGATCGGGTTCTTGAAGAAACTGCCGGCATAGGCCATTTTCGGGGACGGGTAGGGGCTTTTTCGCTTCCCCAGGTTCTCCTGGATTTTCTCGCGGATGCGGCCCCTGTCCGCGCTTTTCAGCCGGAAAACCGCGCTGAGGACAGTTCGATGGCTGGCCTTCAGGATCGATTGGCGGTAGCCGAACCCCAGGTCCTGATTCCTGACGGCGGCGGCATCTCCTTCCCCATCCAGGAGCACGGCTTCTTCGAGCCGGTCTCCGATGCAGTTTCCCCAGGCGCCGGCATTGCCAAACACGGCGCCGCCAACCGTCCCCGGAATACCTGCGGCGAACTCAAGCCCCTCGTACCCCTCCTCCAAGGTAAAATTGACCAGGTCGGAGAGCGGTGTGCCGGAGAGAACGGCAAGGCGGCCCTCGGGCCCCTTTTCGATGCCCTGGATTTCATTCTTCAGGATGAGCCCCCGGAACCCGGCGTCGGCAAAAAGCATATTGGTCCCGGCGCCGATGACGTAGTAGGAAAGAGAACGCTCGCGGGCAAAGCGCAGGCCCGCCAGGAGGTCCTTTTCGGTCCGGGCGGCGAAAAAATAGTCGGCCCGGCCCCCGATCATGAAGCTGGAATGCCGCCGCAGGCTGACCGACCGTCGAACCGGCTTCCCCGCCGTATCCAGATTGAACCGGGAGATCGAGGCCGTCGTCTTTTTCACGCCGTTCATTCTACCACAGAACCCCCCTCCTTTATCCTCCCCCACTTGCGGGTGCTGGAGGGATCTCGGGGGTGCGGGCCGATTGGACCAAGGTCCCATATCCCGGTTGGCATAGTTTTTGCTATAATTTCGAAGGTTGTCATATTGACATCACTTGTC
>CAZYWP010000184.1:0-3896 GCA_964651495.1 uncultured Eubacteriales bacterium
GCAGGACGAAGTCCGAGAAGGGGAGGCACGGAGCGAAGCGACGGTTGGAAGGGGGGAAGCGAAGCTTCCTCCCTCCAAAGAGACGCTGTGGGAAACGAGCGTGCTGACGAATCCCAATCCCGAGCCTCGCCGGGGGTGAACCGCGACAGAACCCGCCCCCATCACTGATATAAAGATGCACCCACGCACGACCCCGGGAATTGACAGGGCGGGGCTGACTGTCGCAATATAGCTCTCTCATTTATTCTCGCGTTGCAGAGTATATATGGACGAAGCAAGCCCCGCACCCGGTCGGCCGGTCGAACCGGTTATCGTGGCCAAACCCGGCCACCCCATCTCGAAGCCCGACATCGACCCGGACGTCCTCAAGATCGTCTACCACCTTCACCGGCTCGGTTTTACGGCCTATGTCACCGGCGGAGCGGTGCGCGACCTGCTGCTCGGCCGGCCGGCCAAGGATTTCGACATCGTCACGGACGCCAGGCCCGGGCAGATCAAGAAACGCTTCGGCAACGCCTATGTCATCGGTCGGCGTTTCCGTCTGGTCCACGTCCATTTCAGGGGCGGAAAGTTCATCGAGGTGGCGACTTTCCGTCGGGCCGCCGATCGAGTCGAACAGGCGCCCCCTGAGGGCGAAGGGACTCCCGTCCATCCTTACGGGACGCCCGCCGAAGACGCCTTTCGGCGGGACATCACGATCAACGCGCTTTTCTATGACCTCGTCAATGACGCCGTAATCGACTACGTCGGCGGGCTCGAGGACCTCAGCCGCCGGGTTGTCCGGGTCATCGGCGACCCGGAGGAGCGGTTTGCCGAAGATCCCGTCCGCATCTGGCGCGTCCTCCGCTATGCCTCCCGTCTGGGATTTACCATCGACGGGGCCGCCGAAAGGGCGATCGTCTCCCACTCCCAACTCATCGCCGTCTGCTCCGGGGCCCGTCTGTACGAGGAGCTAAACAGGGACCTGGCCTACGAGACCCGGCCGGTCATCGAGACTCTGCAGCGATACGGCCTTCTTCATCACGTCGTGGGCAAGGCCGGCCAGGATTACGAGGTCGACGCCGGCCTGTTCTCCCGGCTGAGCGCGCTCCTCGAAGTCAAAGACAGGGCCGTCGCCTCCGGGCTTCAGCTCTCCCTGATGGAACTTTACAGCCTCTTCTTCTGGCCGTGGCTGGATCCGCTTCTCAGCCAGACGGGGATCGATTACCACAAGGCACTCAGCGATTCTTTCCGGGATGCCGGAATGAGGGTGAACATTCCCAAGGGCCTGCGGGCCGATGTCTTCCAGACCGTAATCATTGTTGCGGCCATGATCAGGGCCATGCGCACCGGCCAGATGCGCTGGTCGCTCGAGCGGAGGTCCCAGTTTGGGACGGCGTCCCGGCTGTTTTTCCTGATTTTTTACGGCCGGCCCCCGGAAAAGGATGAATCATTTGCCGCCGCGCTCAAACAGGCCTACCCGGCGGCGGGAAAACCATGGAAACGCCGCCGCCGGCGCGGCCGCGGGTTTAACGTTTAAGCGCTGGGGCGATGCTTATGGCCCTGTCGAGTCGGACGGGTTTGTCAAATGTTGAGACCTGACCCCAAGTTCAGGTTCACTCCGGCCTGGATGGAAAACTCGGGCGTCCCATAACCGTAGACCATCTCATATTCGGCGTCGAGGATGTTGTCCAGGCGGAGGAAGAGCTGGATGCCCGGCCGGATATCGCAAGAGACCACGCCGTTGAGCAGGGAGTAGGCGGGCAGCGCGATGCGCCGGGCCGGCCAGGCCGAATAGTCCATGTCCTCTCTCTCCCCGACGCAGTTCAGGGAGAGCGAGCAGGCCCACCTCTTCAGGAAGGAGTAGCTGATCCCGGCGGAGAAAACGTTTTCCGGCCTTCTCAGGAGAGACAGCCTGGCGATCGTGTCGCGGGCCCGGAGATGGGTCAGCGAAGCGAAGAACGACAGATCCCGTCCCGACCTGGCCTCCAATCCGACCTCCATCCCCCTGGATTCCGCACTTCCTATGTTGATATAGCCCCGGGAACCATCGAAGTCGATCAGGTCCCTGAAGTGATTGTCGAAATAGGCGGCACTGGCCCGGACTCTGCCGCCGAAGAGCGGCTGCTCAAATCCCGCCTCCCAGCCGACCGACCTTTCCGGCCTGAGGTCCTTGTTCCCGATGGGGCCGAAAAAGGTCGGCGGAGCATAGAGCTGGTAGAGCGAGGGCGACTTGAACCCCGTGGCCAGGCTGGCCCTGATCTTTGTCTGGGTTGCCTTGAAGATGTAGGCGGGGGCGATGCGGTAGGTGAGGGCATTCCCCGCCCGGCTGTGGTTGTCGAAACGCAGGCCGGCCGCGGCAAAGAACTGGTCCGCCAGGCGGATGACATCCTGGACGTAGAGCCCGGTCGTCTCGGCCCTCTGCCGCGGGAAGAGGCTTGAAAACGGCCCCCACGGTCCCTCCGTCAGATAATCGGACTCGCCCCTCTCCGACTCGAACTCGAGGCCAAAGGTGAGAGTGTTGGAGGGATGGAGAAAAAGATTGTTCTGCCAGTCGAGCTTGATCAGCCCACTCTTGAAAAAGCCCTTCTCCGACTCGAGGGGATGGAGTTCGTCCGCCGGGTTATCATGGTCGCGGCGGGAGCGGATGACGGCCAGCGCCAGTTTCTGCTCCCAGCGGTTCTGGAGGAAGAGACCGCGGAACTCACCCCGGAAAAAGAGCGAGGCGTAGTCCTGGACGCTGTTGGGGTCGTCTCCGCCCAGTCCGCCGAAATTATCGATCTCGGTGCTGGCCCGGATTGACCGGGCAGCGACGGTGACATCGAGGTTGTCCCGCAGCTTGAGCCCGAGGCGCGCGGCCAGGGTCAGGTTGTCATAGCCGTCGGTCTCGGAATTCCCGGCATAGCGTCGGCCTGCGGCGGAGATGCCGTCCGTCTGGTAGCGGGAGAGGCCGAACGAATAATCGACTCGGCCGGCCGAGCCGCTGACTCCGGCCTGTCCGGCGATTGTCCCGTAGGAGCCGCCGCTCGAGGCCAGCGTCCAGCGAGGCCTGCCCGTCCCCTTGGCGGTGATGACATTGATGATGCCGCCGAGGGCATCAGAGCCGTAGAGCGGGCTTTGGGGCCCGCGGATGATCTCCAGGCGTTCGACATTCAGGAGCGTGAGATGGGCCAGGTCGGCGGAGCGGGACGGGTTGATCGGGTCGTTGATTTCGACTCCATCGATCAGGACGAGCGCGTGCTCGGAGTTGGCCCCGCGCAAAAAAACCGAAGCGGCCGCTCCGGGACCGCCGTTTTGAAGGATATAGACGCCGCAGGCGCCGCGGACGGCCTCGAGAACGAACAATCCCTTTAACTTCTCCAGATCTCCGGCCGAGATGACCGTCACCGAGCTGGCCAGCTCTCTGGACGGGGTTTCCAGGCGCGTCGCGGTGACGACGATCTCGTGGCGTTCGGTCGGGGGAGAAGTAGGTTTTTTTTGCTCTTGTTCGTCCTCAGGGAGCGGGAAAACCGGAGAGCCATAAAAAACGAGGGCGGCAAGAAAAATCAGCCATATTCTCATGACAGTCCACCTTATGAACCCCCGCTGTTTCAGAAAACACCGCTTTTGCGGCGCTTCCCTTAAAAATAAAAAATCAACCTCGTCTTCCACCCGAAGACGGGCTGGCAAGGCTTAAAGCCGGTCTCCTGACTCCCGGATCAGTCTCATCCCAGGCCTTCCTTTCCGCTGAGGAGCGGAAAGTGGCGCTGTCTGGGATTCGTCCCCGGTTACAGTAGCGGGGGCTGTGTCCGCTTCCCACGGACTTCCCTGCGCTCTAAACCTTGAGATGTCTTTTCAAAGAACAGCTTAAATATATTATCTCCTCGGCCGACTGTCAAATCGTTTTTTTGGCTTATTCCGCCGATTCGGGTTGGCAG
>CAZYWP010000185.1:0-3831 GCA_964651495.1 uncultured Eubacteriales bacterium
AGAGGGCGTTCTCTGATACTCAGGGCAATGAAGAAGAGAGCCAGCCCGGGTATCCTGCTGATTAATCTTTTCCTGGCGCTCGGCGTCGCCCTTTACGGACAAATTTATATTCAGAGCGGCCGGTTCACGATCCTCGACCACTCACTCCGGCTGAATGCCGGGTTTTTTGCCCTGTGGGGGGCGGCATTTCTCCTGTTTTTGCTGGCTTCTGGATTCCTTAGACGCAAGGAGGCCGGTTCGCTGCGTGCCGGAGCGGAATCCGGACGCCGCCACGGCGGCATTCCGGCTGCGCTACCACTCGGCTTTTTCCTCCTTAGCCCCTGGCTCCTCCATTTTTACATCAGCCGGGATGACCTCCGCGTCAGGCTGAGGCTTCTGGCTTTCTTCATCATCGCGGCCGTCCTCCTCCTCGAGCTCCCCCGGATCGCTCGTTATCTGCACTCCAAGGGGGCCGGGCTCGATAAGGCGGTGGCGAAATTTTCTTCCCTGCCCCTGCGTCGCCGGCTCATCTTCCTGTTTCTCGGGTCATTCCTCGTCTACCAGGCCGCGGCCCTCTGCCTCGTTTTCCAGGGCGCCTTATTTTCGGGCGACGAGCCCTATTACCTCCTCTCTTCACACAGCCTCCTTAAAGAGGGCGATATCAATGTCGCCGACAACTACGCCCGGCAGGACTATTTTTATTTCTATTCGAAGAAAGACAATCCCCGGCTCAAACTGGGAGTTTACGGCCGGTACGGCCGCCGGGGCAGAGACTCAATCTATCCCATCAACCTGCCCGGCATCTCGGTCCTGATGCTGCCCTTTTACTGGCTGAGCCAGTTTTTCTCGGGCCGCTGGCTGACCTTCATTCTCAAGACAAGCCTTTCGCCCTGGGCCTCTCTTCTCGGGCTCCAGCTCTATCTTTACGCGCGAGAACTCTGGGGCAGAGAGCGGCTGGCGCTCGGGCTGTGGGCGCTCTACTCGTTCAGCTCCCCGGTGCTGTTTTTCGCCGTCCACCTCTATCCCGAAGTACCGGTCGCCCTTTTCTGCTTCTACATCTTCAGGAAGGTGGCGGGACCGCCTCCCCTCTCCGTTTTTCAACTGGCCGTCCTCGGGCTGTTGCTCGGGCTGTTTCCCTGGTTCGGGTTGAAGTACAACTTTTTTTTCTGGCCGCTGCTGCTCGTTTCTCTGTATTTTCTGATCACCCGGCAGCGGGTCCGCCTCAGAGCGGCCGCCCTGGTCGCGCCAGCCCTGGTCTCAATGGCCTTGTTCTATTTGTTTATCCGTTCCCTTTACGGGACCTTCTCCCCCATCGCCGTCTATGAAGGCGTGCTGACGCCGGAGCGGGCCGAGGCCTTCAAACAGACCCTGCTGGCCATCCCCCTGCGGGCCCGGGTCGATGCCTTCCTAGACTATTTCCTCGACCAGCGCGACGGCCTTCTTCTCTATTCACCGGTTTATTTTTTCGCCTTTCTCGGGCTGGTGGAAATCTGGCGCCGCAGGAAAAGGGATTTCTGGTGCTTTCTCCTCGTCGGGCTCCCCTTTCTGGCGAATTACGCGCTTTTCACCCACCGCCAGGGGGCCTCGCCGCAGGGTCGCGTCCTGACGCCGCTCACCTGGATCGGGGCGATCGCCATCGGACATTTTCTCGTCCACAACCGCCGGAAGATTTTTTCCTTCCTCTTCGCCGCCGCCTCGGCAGCCGGCCTGGCCATCGCCGGCCTCCTGCTGGCCCATCCCTCGTTTCTCTACCAACCGACCACGCACGAGTTCACCTCCCGGCCGGGCGAGCTCTTCGTCCATCTCAGCAACCTTCATTTTTTCCTTCCGCCGCTTCTCCCCTCCTTCATCAAAGTGGACAATTCGCGCTACTGGCCGAATTACATCTGGCTGGCCGCTCTGGTCGTGTTCATCCTGGCCTATGCGCTGTCCCGGAAGGAAAGGCCCCTCGGCCGCGCCGTTCCCGTCATCTCTGTCTATTCCGCCCTCGCGGCGGCCTTCTTCCTCTGGGTCCTGTTCCCTCGCCCCGTCCTATTCCCGGTCAAGACCGTCCAGTATTCCCCCCAGCGGACCCTCGGATTCTACACTTTTCCGATGGGAAAAGGGGTGATTGGAAAGGACAGCGGCGATTTCTACCTCCACCTCGAGCGGGGCTACAAGTTCGTCTTCGGCTCGCGGACAAAGCTCGATAAAGTGAAACTGGTGTTCGGGTCAGCCAAAGGAGAGTACAATCTCGCGCTGTCGTTATTTGACCTTCCCCTGTTCGAGGGACAGACGGCTTATGAGACCAGAGAACTCAACTTCGCGCCGGCCGCCGCATATCGCTTCAGAAGTTTGTTTCTTTACGAGGTCGACGTCCGCCTGCTCCACCGGTCGGAGGAATCCATGCTCCTTGACCCCTTTCTCTTCCAGGTCATTCCGGCGCGCGACTGAAACGGGGATAGGCGTCGAGCTCGAGGTCCAGACTCGGCTTCTTCTGCGCCCTCATTTTCTCCAAAGCCAGGGCGGCGACCATGGCGGCATTGTCGGTGCAGAATTGGGGGGAGGGGATAAAAGCTCCCAGGCCTGACGACCTGGCCAGTTCCTTAAACCCCGCCCGGAGCCTCCCGTTGCGGGCGACCCCGCCGCAGAGCAGTAGGGAGTCCGGCCTGTGCCGCTCGACCGCCGCGCCGAGTTTTTCCAGGAGTGTCCGGACGACGGCGGCCTCGAAGCTGGCCAGGAAATCGCCGAGCCCGGCGTGGTCTTTTGACATCCGGGTTTCGGCGATCCATTTCAGCGCGGCCGTCTTCAGGCCGCTGAAGCTGAAGTCGAGGCTGGCGTCCTTCATCCTTGGCCGGGCAAAGGGAAACCGGTCCGGGTCGCCCCCGGCGGCCAGTTTCTCAATGACAGGACCACCTGGATAGCCGAGGTCGAGGAATTTGGCAATCTTGTCCAGGGCTTCGCCGGCCGCGTCGTCCCTCGTCCGGCCGAGCAGCCTGTACTGAAGCCGCTTTTTCAGGAGAAATAGGGAAGTGTGGCCGCCGGAGACAACAAGAGCGAGGGTTGGCAGGGGAATATCCAGGTTCTCCAGGAAGCCGGCCTCCATATGGGCCTCGAGATGATCGATCCCGGTGAGGGGTTTCCGGAAATAGTAGGCCAGGCCCTTGGCAAAGGAGAGTCCGACGAGTAGAGACCCGATGAGCCCCGGCCCCTGGGTGACCGCGAAGGCGTCGATTCCGTCGACCCCCAGCGACGCCCGTCCCAGGCTCTCGCCGACCACGTACCCGATGGACTGGAGATGCTGCCGGGAGGCCAGCTCGGGGACGACCCCTCCGTACGGAGCATGAATCTCGTCCTGGGACAGGACGATGCTGCTCAGGATTTTCCGCTCTCCGGTCAGGACCGCGGCGGCGGTTTCGTCGCAGGACGTTTCAATCGCCAGGATATTCATTTTTTCCAATCGGCCAGGCTTCTCCGAAACGGGGGCCGGGCGATGCCGCGCTCGCTGATGATGGCGCTGACAAGCTTTGCCGGCGTGATGTCGAAGGCCGGGTTGCGGACCCGGACGTGAGGCAGCGTGATAGCGCAGCCGCCGGCTTCCCGGACTTCCTCCGCCGGGCGTTCCTCGATCGGAATCTCTGCTCCGGTCCGTAAGCTGAAATCAAAGGTGCTGAGCGGGGCGGCCACATAAAAGGGGACGTCGTGATATTTGGCCAGGACGGCCACCGCATAGGTCCCGATCTTGTTGGCGGCGTCGCCGTTGCGGGCGATCCGGTCGGCACCCGTGATCGCCAGGCCGACCTCTCCCTTCTTCATCAGCCAGCCGGCCATGTTGTCGGTGATCAGGGTGAAGGGGATGCCCAGCTTGTCCAG
>CAZYWP010000186.1:0-3787 GCA_964651495.1 uncultured Eubacteriales bacterium
ACCGTCGAGCTTCTCGTCCACGAGGCCCACGAGGTCGGCGGCCCTCCCCTTCTCAACACCCACTTTGACAGCTGGACGCGCTTTATCTGCCGCCAGGGCGTGAACAGCTTCGAGTGCTTCGACTTTGAAAGCTTGCGCTGGCTCCAGCTCCATATCCACGGCACCAAGGGAAGGATCCGGGTCTCCGATGTCGGCGTCCGCCGCCGCGTCTTTCCCTGGCCGAAGACACCGCAGGTCCGGGTCGGCGAGCCATCGCTCCAGCGCCTGATCGACTCAGCCGTCAACACGCTCCACAACTGCGCCCAGGAGACCCTCGTCGACGGCATGGCCCGGGAGAGGCAGCAGTACAGCGGCGATTGCGGACATCAGACGCACGCGATCTACATGGCCTTCGGCGAGACCCGGCTGCCAGCGCGCTATCTTGCGACCTTCAGCCAGGGCCAGATGAAAGAGGGCTTCTTCCTCGACTGCTGGCCGGCCTATGACCGTTTGGCGCGGCTGGTCGAACGCCAGTTCGACCTCACTCCTTGGGGGCCGATCCTCGACCACGGTGTCGGGTTCAACTTCGACTGCTGGTATCATTATCTTTACACCGGCGACCTGGAAGCGCTTAAGGAGCCCTACCCGCGTCTCATCCGCTTCGCCCGCTATCTGGACACCCTCCGAGGCCGTGACGGTCTGCTGCCCGTGGAGGGCCTCGGGATCCCGTCGGTCTGGATCGACCACAACGCCTACACCCGGCAACGCCACAAACAGTGTGCCTTTAATCTCTATGCGGCGGCGATGCTCGAGCATGCTCTGGCGCCGCTTTGCCGGGCCTTCGGTGACCGGGGGCAGGAGAAAGCCGCCCGCAGCTTCGGCCGGAACCTGGCCGCCGCGGCAGTCGGGAGGTTCTGGAGCCCGGAGTCCGAGACGTTCATCAACAACCTCCCCTGGCTCAAAGAGGAAAAGGCGGCCCGGCTCTGCGACCGCTCGCTGGCCACCGCGATCTTGTTCGACTACTGCCCCGGCGGAAAGATGGGGGCCGCTCTCCAGGCTCTGGCCGAATGTCCGCCGGAGATGGGATTTTCCTATCCGGCCAACGCCGGCTGGCGGCTCTGGGCTCTGGCCAAGTGCGGCCGGGCCGACATCATCGTCAAAGACCTGCGCGAGCGCTGGGCGGCGATGGACTCGGTCCGGCTCAACAACACCCTGCAGGAGGACTGGCAGGCGAAGCCTGACTCCGGAGCGCAGTGGAGTCATTGCGCCGTGGCGCCGCTCTACATCGCCTATATGGGCCTGGCCGGCATCCGGCCGCTCGAGCCCGGGTTCAGGCGGGTCGAGATTAAGCCGCAGCCGGCCGACCTGGAGAGGCTGGAGCTCACTGCCCACACCGTGCGGGGCCCGCTCCGGTTCCGGTCGCAGGGGTATCCCGGAAGCCGGGAGCTGACGCTGGAACTTCCACCCGGCTGTGAAGGGGAAGTCGTGCTGCCGGAAAAAGAAATCGTCGACCTCGCCCCTCTCCCTAAGCAGGTGCCGGGGAAGCCGAAGCGCTATTTTCTCCCGGCCAGCCGCGCGGTTACGCTGAGCTTAAGATTCATTTGACTTGGACCGTTCATAAAATTGCTCGTTCAGCCAATAAGGAGGAGGGGATGAGAAACGCAGCCCGAGGTCGGATAATGGCCGGAGGAGTCGCCGGCCTTATTCTTATTTTTCTGATCGGAATAGCTGCCAAAAGCGCTCCCGCCGCCGAGGCCGAGGTCCTGGTCCTCAAGGACGGGATCGTCTTGAAGAACGGGCTCCTAGCGAGGAAATTCCAGTTCGGCCCGGACGGTTTCGCCACGGTTGAGCTGAAGAACCTGGTGACACAAAAGGACTACCACACCGCGCCATCCGATGAGTTCGCCTTTTCTGTCGACGGCACCGAAGTCACAGGCAGCCTGGCGGCAAGAGCTTTCTGTTACGTCCGCCACGCCATCGTCCGCAAAAAACCGGACGAGAAAACACTCCATGTCGAGCTCGAAAGCCGGGAAGGAAGTCCGGCGGAGGGGATTTGGGTATTCCTGGATTACACCATTTACGGCAGTCTGCCGTGCATCCGCAAGCAGGTCGCCATCGTCAACCACACCGGCCGCGAGGTCGCTCTCACCAACCTTGACAGCGAACGGCTGCAGATGGTCCCCGGCACCGAGTTCCTGGCCGAAGTCATCACCAATCATGGAAGCGGCCTGACCCGGGTTCCCTACACCGGGGATTATAACGATTCGGTCCTTCTCATCTGGAACCCGGCGGGAGAGCAGGGTTTTATCCTGGGGAACGAGGCATTCGGAGTCATGAAACGGACCGAGGTCTATTCCAAGCCGCAGCGGATCAGCGTCGGCCTCACCCGGATCGACCAGCCCTATCCTTTTAAAAAATACCTCGCGCCGGGAGAGAAGTTCACGGCGCCCGGGATATTCATCAGCTTTTGCCAGGGCGAAAAATGGCAGGACGCTTTCGAGGGGCCGTTCGCCGAATTCGTCAGGACGAAGCTCGGCGTCCGCTTCTTCGAGAAAAAAAACCCGCCGCTCTCCTACTATAATTCCTGGCTGCCGTGGAATTCCAACATCAACGGGAAGCTCATCATGGAATCCGTCGATGCTATAGCGGGAAGCGGGTTCGAGGTGTTCACGATCGACGAGGGCTGGGAGGACGCCATGGGCGACTGGAACCCCGACCCGGTCAAGTTCCCCAACGGCCTCAAACCCGTGTGCGACCACATCATCCGCAAGGGGATGAAGCCGGGATTGTGGGTGGCCATCGCCTCGGCCTTCGGAGACAGCCGGGTGGCCCGGGAGCATCCCGAATGGACGATCAAGGACAGGGACGGCCGGCCCGCCAACCTCCATATGGCCGGGCTCTGGAACAACCGGCCGTTCGTCACGATGTCGCTGGCGACGCCGTGGTATGACCACAACCTGCGCAGATTGAAGGAGCTCATCCGTGCCTGTCGGCTGGCCTATATCAAGATCGACCTCGCCGCGGCGGTCTCCTGTTATGTCCTCGATCATGGGTTTTCCGGGGATTACGAATCGAAGCCGCCCTATTACAAGGATCACGCCAGCTCGTATTACGCGCTGTTCGAAAGAGCGCAGTCCTTCTTTGACGACCTGCACAGAGAATTCCCCGACCTCATCATCGACTGCACCTACGAGGTGATGGGCCGGTACAACCTGATAGATTTCGGGACGATCGAGCACGCCGACGTCAACTGGCTCTCCAATTTCAGCTGGGACCCGCCCAAAGGCGCGATCCAGATCCGCCAGCTCAATTTCGACCGCGGCCGGGTGATCCCGCCGGCCACGATGTTTATCGGCAACCCGTCCGTGGACCGGGAGGCCAGCCGGTACGGGTTCTTCTCCATTGCCCAGTCCATTCCCGTCATGCTGGGCGACCCGCGGCGCCTGACACCGGAGATGAAGGCGTGGCTTCAGAAGTGGCTCGGCTGGTTCAAGGAGATGCACCGGAAATACCGCTTCTTAGAGTATCATCAGGTCTCCGACGTTTTTGACCGGCCGTCGCTGTCCAATTGGGACGGATGCTACAAATTCAATAAAGAAAAGGAGGGCGGCGTGCTTTTCTTTTTCCGCAACGGTTCGCCAGAGGAGGAGCGGATGTTCCGGGTCTTTTGCGTCAATCCGGCCTCGACCTATCGGATCTATTCGCCGGAATCAGGCGCCGAGCTGGGCATTTTTTCCGGTAAAGACTTGGTCGAGAAGGGACTTCAGGTCCGGATCGACACGCCGTTCACCGCCCTCGTCCTGGGGAT
>CAZYWP010000187.1:0-3734 GCA_964651495.1 uncultured Eubacteriales bacterium
TGAGAGTGGCTTGACTTCAAAAATAAGATATGACAGGATAGGGCCTGGATTAAAATAGGGCTGAAATTTGGCAGGAGATAGAGGGACGGTTCTCGGTGAGGACCGTCCCCTTTTTGTCTAGGGAGGAAACTCATGGAAGGAATCGTCGGTTACGGGGCCTCGATCCCGCGAAACCGCATCAAAGTCGAAGAAATCGCCAAAGTCTGGGGGGCCGACGCTCCGAGCTACCGGAAGGGCCTCCTGGTCGAGGAAAAATCCGTCCCCTCTCCTGACCAGGATACGATCACGATGTCGGTCGAGGCGACGAAAAACGCCCTCCGGCGGGCCCGCATCGACCCGCGCCAGATCGGCGCCGTCTATGTCGGCTCGGAATCCCATCCCTACGCCGTCAAGCCCAGCGGGACCGTCCTGGCCGAAGCGATCGGAGCGACGCCCGAGGTGCACACGGCCGATTTCGAATTTGCCTGCAAAGCCGGGACCGAAGCGATGTTTGTCGCCCTGAGTTTGGTCAAGGCAGGCGAGGTCAAGTACGGGCTAGCGGTGGGCGCCGATACATCCCAGGGGGCTCCGGGTGACGCGCTGGAGTACACCGCCGCGGCCGGGGCCGCGGCCTATATCTTCGGCCGCGAAGAAATTGTCGCTGAATGCTTGCATACATATTCTTACACAACTGATATGCCAGATTTCTGGCGCCGCGAATACCAGTATTATCCCCAGCACGGCGGCCGGTTTACCGGTGAGCCGGCCTACTTCAAACACATTACGGGTGCCGCCAACGGCATCATGTCCAGAGCCGGGATGAAGGCGGGAGATTTCAAATATGTTATTTTCCACCAGCCGAACGGCAAGTTCCCGTTTCGGGTGGGCGAAATCCTCGGGTTCGAGAAAAAACAGATCGAGCCGGGCTGGCTGGTCAATAAGCTGGGCAACACCTATTCCGGGTCTTCGCCGCTCGGTCTTACCGCCACTCTTGATATCGCCAAGCCCGGAGACCTGATCCTCATCGTCTCCTACGGCTCCGGCGCCGGGAGCGATGCTTTCGTTTTCAAGGTCACCGGGAAGATCGACGAGGTCAGGGACCTGGCTCCGAAGACAAGGGAGCTCCTTGACAAGAACAGGAATTACTTGGATTACGGGACCTACGCCAAGTTCCGCCAGAAAATCCGGAAGGCAGAGTAGGAGGAGGTCATGAGAGAGGTCGCCATTATCGGTGTGGGTATGAATAAATGGGGCGAGCTGTGGGAAAAATCCCTGCGCGACGTTTTCGTCGAGGCCGCCCTGCTGGCCCTGGATGATGCCGGGGTGGAGAAGGTCGATTCCCTTGTCGTCGGCTGCATGTCGAGCGGCCTGTTTGTCGGCCAGGAGCATCTGTCCTCTCTGCTGGCCGACTACCTCGGCCAGGTGCCGGTCCCGGCGGCGCGGGTGGAGTCCGCCTGCGCCTCGGGAGGGCTCGCCTTGAGGACCGGCTTCATCGAGGTGGCCTCGGGGATGTCGGATGTCGTCCTCGTCGGCGGAGTGGAGAAAATGACTGATGTCTGCGGCCACGAAGCGACCTATGCCCTGGGCACGGCCGCCGACCAGGAGTACGAGTGCTACCACGGCATCACCTTTCCCGGCCTCTACGCCCTGATGGCTCGGGCTCATATGGAAAAATACGGCACCACGCGGGAACAGCTGGCCATGGTCGCGGTCAAAAACCACGCCAACGGGTCGCTGAACCCGCTGGCCCAGTACCCTTTCAAGATCACCGTCGAGGCAGTCCTCAACTCCGTGCTCGTCGCCGACCCGCTGCGCATCCTCGACTGCTCTCCGATCACGGACGGGGCAGCGGCGCTCATTCTCTGCCCGGTCGAGATGGCCAGGAAACTGAAAAAGCCGGTCGTCAGGATCACCGGCTGCGGCCAGGCCACCGACACGATCGCGCTCAGCTCCCGCCAGGACATCACCTGGCTCGAGTCGACCCATCTGGCTGCCAAAAAAGCCTATGCCATGGCAGGCAAAAAGCCGCAGGACATCGACGTCATCGAGGTCCACGACTGCTTCACCATCGCCGAGATCTGCGTCACCGAGGCGCTGGGAATAGTGGAAAGAGGCCATGGCGGCAAGGCCGTCCAGGAAGGCGTGACCTCACTCCAGGGCAGGATTCCGGTGAACGCGAGCGGCGGCCTGAAGGCCAAAGGCCATCCGGTCGGCGCCACTGGCGTCGCCCAGGCCGTCGAAATCGTCAAGCAGCTGCGGGAGGAGGCCGGGCCCCGCCAGGTCAAAGGAGCCAAGGTCGGGCTGGCCCAGAACATGGGCGGCAGCGGAGGGTCGTCCATCGTCCACATCTTTGAGCGAGGCTGAGAGGAGGAGAGGATGCCCACACCATCGCGTTATTGGAGAGAGATCCCCCAGAGATACAGGCTTGAGGCCGGGAAGTGTCTGAATTGCGGGTATGTCGCCTTTCCGCCCCGCCTGGTCTGCCCGCGCTGTCAATCCAGGAAGTTCGAGACGATTATCCTGGCTGATGCCGGGAAAATCGTGACTTACACGATCATCCGCGTCCCGCCGCATCCCTTTGCCGACCAGGCTCCCTATGCCGTCGGCATCGTCGAGCTCGATGACCATGTCCGGCTGATGGGGCAGATCGTGGACTGCCCTTTTGAGGATTTGAAAATCGGCACAAGGGTGAAGATCGAGTTCCGGAAAATCTATCAGGAGGGCGAAGCCGGCGTCATCTATTACGGGTATAAATTCGTCCTCGAATAAGAGGACCCGGGAGATAACGTGTTCAAGATCGAAAGCAAGGTTGACACCCAGAGCCAGGACTATAAAGACAATTTCGAGCAGATGAAGAAGGTCATGGCCGAGTATAAAGAGCGGCTGGCCAGGGCGCAGGAGGGGGGACCGCCCAAGTACCGCGAGCTCCACAAGTCCCGCAAAAAGCTCCTCGTCCGGGAGCGGCTCGAGAAGCTCTTCGACCGCAACACGCCTTTTCTGGAACTCAGCGGCCTGGCCGCCAACGGCCTGTATGATGACGAAGCGCCGGGGGCGAGCATGGTCACGGGAATCGGCGTGGTCCACGGCCGGGAAGTCCTGATCGTGGCCAATGACGCCACGGTCAAGGGCGGGACCTATTTCCCGATGACCATCAAAAAGCACGTCCGGGCCCAGGAAGTCGCCCTGGAGAACCGGCTGCCCTGCATCTACCTTGTCGATTCGGGCGGCATTTTCCTGCCCCATCAGTCCGGCACCTTCCCCGATAAGGGACATTTCGGCCGGATTTTTTACAACCAGGCCCGGCTTTCGGCCCTGGGCATCCCCCAGATTTCGATCGTCATGGGGTCCTGCACCGCGGGAGGAGCCTATGTCCCGGCCATGAGCGACGAGACGGTCATCGTCCGGCGCCAGGGCACGATCTTCATCGGCGGCCCGCCGCTGGTCAAAGCGGCCACGGGCGAGGAGGTCTCCGACGAAGATCTCGGCGGGGCGGACGTCCACTGCCGGATCTCGGGCGTCTCGGACTATTATGCCTACAACGACGAACATGCCCTCGAGATCGCCCGCAACATTGTCGAGACGCTGGACCCGCCCAGGAAGTTTCAGCTCGGCACGGCCAAGCCGGAAGATCCCGCTTATGATCCGCAGGAGCTCTACGGGGTCCTTCCGCGGGACTTGCACAAGGCCTTTGACATCAAGGAGGTCATCGCCAGGCTGGTGGACGGAAGCCGGTTCCAGGAATTCAAAGAGCTGTA
>CAZYWP010000188.1:0-1647 GCA_964651495.1 uncultured Eubacteriales bacterium
CGTTCTCCGGCGAAAGCGGAGGTGACATCGAATTCTGGTTCATGGAAGATTTTCTACCCCTTGTCAAAGGCCGAGATTAGAAACGGAAAAAGGAGAAATCGGGGACGGTCCCGCGGGATTAATAAACAAGCGGCGCGCTCTCGAGGCGGGAGAAGCTTGCGCCGGCTCCCCTGACTTTGATTTTTTTTGCTTTTCCTTTGTCTTGACAGCAGTTGGCGGCCGGAGATATCTTTGCCGTGAGAAAACCCTTAATGAGTTTTTTCTCCCCCCTTTAAGAAGAGGATGGAGGTGAGCAGAAATTCTGTCGAGAGGAGAGCCCGTGAATAGAAGAAAACTGCCGGTTAGGCTGATATCAATCTTGAGCTTTTTGGCCGTCATCCCCTTGACGACGTCCGGGGATGAGCAAAAAGACTACAATGCTTATGTTCCTGGAAGCTTCCCGGCCCAAGTCAGCAGCCGCATTTTTGAAACCCCCCTCGACCCGGCCAGTCTTCTGGTCGTGATTCCGGCGGGCCTCGAATCCAAAAAGGCGGGCCTCGAGAGACGGCTTTCTGAGAAGTGCGGACAACCCATTCCTTTCCGCTCCTCGGATGAACTCCGGGCCGACGACCTCCGGGGAAAGGACCTGATCCTCATCGGCAACATTATGAATAACCCGTGGCTCCTCGAGATGTATATGAAAAGGCGCGCCTTTGCCGATGCCTATTTCCCAGGAGCTGAAGGGGTTTTTATCCATCCGGCAAAATCCATCTGGGACCCGGCGAGAAACGTCCTCGTTGTCGGCGTGAGCCGGGAGGAAGACCTGGAAACTGCATTTTCGGCTTTCCTCGATCAGCTTAAACCGGAATCAAAGAGCGTCGGTGTCGTTCATCTCCTCAAGACCGCCCACGAGATTCCCCTTGCTCCGGAGAGCATTGAGCCGACCTTCGGAGCGGTCAAAAAGGACATCAAAGAACGCCCGGCCTATGAAGCGATTGCCCAGTGGGGTTTCATGTATTTTTTAACCGGGCAAAGACAGTGGGCGACTCTTTTTCGCGACGGGATGGCGGTTCTCCTTGAGCGGGCGAAAAAGAGCGGAAAATGGATCACCGAGCCGTGGTCGAACATCTATTTCGCCCTCTGGAACATTTTCGGCGCCTGGACCCTCATCGATGACGACCCGGTCTTCACTCCGCAGGACCGGCGAATGATCGAGGAAGTTTTCTGGGGTTACACGCGCTACATTCAAGCCAGGCCTTATCTCGACGAGGACAGGCTTCCTCTTCACGAGCCCAGGCAGAACCATTACACCTTCCTGGCCCTTAGCCTCGATGCTGCCTACCGGTACTACACCGAGAAATACGGCCTGACCGGGCTCGAATCGATGGCGGACAAGGTCAAGCGGTGCTTTGATTTGGGCCAGGCGACAAGCTACCGGCCGAACGACGACGGCGGCAGCGGCTACCAGGTCCTGGCGCCATCCCATTATCTTTATTATGCCCTGGCCAAAGGAGACTTATCGTTTATGGAAAGCGGCCGGCTCCGGACGCTCGTCGACCTGATGGTCGCGACCATCGACAACCGCGGCGACCCGGTCACCTTCGGCGACATCGGAACCTATTCCCACCGCCGGCCCGGAAGGCTCCAGATGAAGGAGCTCCAGTTTCT
>CAZYWP010000188.1:1747-3693 GCA_964651495.1 uncultured Eubacteriales bacterium
GCCCATGGCCATGAAGATGGCAACACGGTGACCAGGCTCACCTGGAAAGACCGCATCTGGCTGGCCGACCTGCACTACATCAAGGCCGGGCCGCAGGAGCACAACGGCGTCGTCGTGGTCCGGAACGCCACTCAGGATGCCCCGCCACCGCTTACCGAGCTCGAGCGGGCCGACGAATTCGATACGGCCGGCCTGACCCTGACCACGTCCAGAGACTACAACGGCGCCGACTGGCAGCGCCACATTTTCTGGCGGAAGGGCCGCTATTTTCTTTTTCTCGACCGCGTCATCGCGCGGAAGGGAGGGGATTACCGGCTGGAGAATCGCTGGCGGATGCTGGGCGATGTCAAGCACGAAGGAAATTCGACGACCGTCCGGCAGGGGGAGGCGAGCTTTTTTATCAAGAGCGCCGATTCGGCCTCGCGCACTCTTCGAGTGGTGCCCGACGAGCACAACGGCGAATGGGATTATCCCTACGGGCCCGAAGCGACGGTAGTCGGCTTAGCGAAAAAGAAAGCGGCCATGGCCGCAGGTTCGTCCTGGGTGTTCGCCAACTTGATGTTTGCGGCCGAGGGGGATGCGCCAAGCCCGAAGGATCTCTCCAGGGCAGGCAAGGATCTTTATGTTGTGGACGACTCGGGGGGGCGGGAGTTCATCGGCCTCCGTCCCGAGGCTCTTTCAGCGCTGGGGATTTCGACCGACTGCGCCGTGTTTGCCCAGACACCCGAGAGCCTTTTCCTATTCGACCTGACGCGTTTGACCTGGGGGAGGGGAGACCTCCTGGCGCCCGAAGGCATCAGCCTGGATATCGACCGCCGGGATGGGTCGGCGGTCATGCTGTTGTCAAAGGAAGGCGAGTTCATTTTCAGCGGGGTAGAACTTGGGGGGAATGCCCAAACGACGGCCGGCAGCCGCGTTTCCACCCGTCTCCCGCCCGGGAAATACGAGTTGAAATTTGATCCTGGCGTGCCGTTCGGACGGAGTCTCGAGCCTGCCTATGCCGGTTCGGCGGTGAAGATTCTCCCCGAACCGGTTGAGGCCGGGCCGGCGGACTTCGGGCTGGAGACCGTCCGCCGAGTGGAGAGCAGGGAGCGGATAACCGCCGCCTGCGTCGACGGCGAGACCCTTATCTGCGGCACTGAGACGGGCTCCGTTTTCAGAGTCGACAGCGGTAACGTTATTCCGCCTTTCGAGCTCCCCGATCACAAGGAGGTCCTGGCCATAGAGACGGCCGACCTCGACGGCGACGGCCGGAAGGAGATCGTTTCCTCCGACGGCGCCGAGAACCTCTTCTGTCATGAGGCGAACGGAGGCCTGCTCTGGCGGCTCAAGACTCAGGAGTTCTTCGGCCATGATGCGAATGTGACAGATATCCATATTGCTGACATCGACGGCAAAGGAGCTCCGACCATCCTGGCCGCGACCAACGGCTGGAAGCTCTATGCCGTCCGGCCCGACGGGACCGTCCGCTGGGAGAGCTTCATTTTTTACCACCCGCTGACCAAGGTCAGGGTGCTGAGAAATAAGGATAAGATTTTCATCGCGGTCGGGACGGTGTACCAGACGCCGTTTAACCTGGTCGACCCGGCGACCGGAGTGGTCATCTGGAAGACCTGGGAGCAAACGGGAAGCGAGACCATGTCCACGACCGATTACTGCGGCAAGCATCTGCGGGACATGGTCTTCGCGGACACCGATGGCGATGGAGAGAAAGAAATAATTTTCGGAAATGAATACCATTCGATCTATGCGCTGAACGCTGCTGACGGAAGGATCAAATGGAAGGCCCAAGTCGGGGATAAAGTGAGCGTGATGAAGCTTCTCCAGGACGGGGCGCGCGGCGAGGAGACGATTCTTGCCGCCACCGAGGCCGGTGAAGTCTATGTCCTGGACTGCCGGCAGGGGAGGAGGCTCAGGATGATTTCTCTCGACTCCGGGATTACGGG
>CAZYWP010000189.1:0-3536 GCA_964651495.1 uncultured Eubacteriales bacterium
TACCGCAACATCACCAGTGTTTACGGAGTCCGCTCCTTCCGCTTGGGGGCTCGCTTCAGTTTCTGATCTGAGGCCACACGGGGACGGTCCTCGGCGGAGGCCCGTCCCCCCTTTTTAGAACCTGACTTCCATTACTTTCCGCAGCTCTTCGCCGCCGGTCCGGTTCTTAAGGCGAATCTCGAGGATATTTTTCCCCTGCCGCAGCCGGTCCGCGGCATCCTCGACGGCAAAGGGGATCTCCCGGCTGAATGATCCCCTCTTTCTCTCCGCCAGCTCGTCTTCCTTCAAGGCGATGGCAAAATCTTCCTCATGCGTCCAGCGTACCTCCCCCGCGGCGTCGCGCAGTTCAAGGCGGGTTTCCATCGTCGTCTGGAGCACCCCGTTTTCTTCTTTGAACCAGACCGCCGCATAGAGGATGGAGAGGTTGATGACGCCTTCGATTTTTCCCGGAGCGGACGGTTTTTTCTTCACCCGCCAGCTGAAGTCGAACAGGTCCCGCTCCCGGGAAAAGGTCTTCTGGGCCCGAGCCTGGGCCAGGCTGAGCTCGTGCATGTACATCAGGTTGAAGTCGCGCAGCGCTGAGAGGTCATAGGTGACGAGCTGGTATTGCCCGCTGCAGTTCGGGTCGCGGAAAACAACCGGAAAATTGCCGTAGTACCAGACCTCGCTGCAGCGCCCGGAATCGTCACCGATCACGCTGCTGATCCTGTCCAGCGGCGGGCCGAAAAGAATGTAGATTCTTCCCCTGTCGGTGCGCCAGCCGGGCTTGCCCTCGCCGGGAAAGAGCCGGTCGGCGTTTTCCAGGCGGTCGTAATACTCCATCTTGAACTCGTTCTCTTCGGTGTCGGGGTCGGGGTCGCGCCGCTTCCAGAATTCCTCGACGAAGGCGTCCTTCTCCGAGTCGGGAAGCTCGAGAAAGATCTTCTCCTCCTGCCGGGTGCTGATGTAGCGGACCTGGGACAGGAAATCCGCGTAGGGCGGAGAAAGCCGGCGCTCGAGGTTATAGAGCCGGCAGCCGGACGCAAGCGGAAGCAATAGGAGAAGCCCGTAAGTTATCTGCCACGCTTTTATATTTCGCGGCATTTTCCCTTCCTGTTGAAAAAATTGGTGCCACTCTGCGAGTGATCCTGTTCATAGTCAAGGCGAGGAATTTGGGTTAGGAAGCCCGTCGAAGACTGAGCGGGCAGGGATTCTCTCCGCAGGAGAGAAGAGCGAAGGATGAGTCGAAGAGAGTTTTCCTCGCCGGGGAAAACTCGCGTGCTGAGGAACCCAAATCCGAGCCTTGAGGAAAACTCGCTGCGACAGGACCCGTTTTTTCAACCATTATTTCTTCATTTTTTCGATCGTGGCGATGATGTTTTTGACCTGCGGGACCTCCGGGCTCTCGGGGTCGAGCTGGATGAACTTGTTGAAGGCCTCCAGGGCTTTGGCCATATCCCCCTTGTTCAGGTAGACGTAGCCCAGTCGCAGGTGCGGCTTGGACCATCCCGGCTTGATCTGGGCGGCCAGTTCGAAATAGCGGACGGCTTCATCGACCTTCTGGTTGGAAAAAAAGATTTCGCCGACATTGTAGGCGGCCGCTTCATCCTGGGGCGAAATCTCCAGCGCCTGGCTGAAGTGCTTCTGGGCCGACTCGAAATCGCCCTGGCGCAGCGCCACCTCTCCCAGCCCGGAAAAGGCCCGCAGTGTCGCCGCCGGGTCCTTCTTGTAGTCGCCGTGGGCCTCCAGAGCCTTGTCGAGCACGTATTTGAATTCCGCTTCGGCGTTATCCAGGTCGCCCTTCTTGAGATGGCAGGTGCCGGTGTTGAGATGGGCCTGGTAGAGCTCCGGGTACTTGGCCGTGAATTCTCCGAAGATTTTCAGGGCTTCGTCGTAATTGCCCTGGTTGATCAGAGCGTTGCCCTGATCGAACAGGGCCATCGATTCCTTATCCGCGGTGAAAGCGGCGAGGCCGGTCATCTTCTTCAGCGTCAGGGTGATCGCCGGGTTGGCACCAAGCTGGGAAACTTTCATCTCCACCATGGAGGCTGCGTATCCGGACTTGGATGCGCTGATCCGCCAAACTCCTGTGCCCAGGCCGGCGATGGCGAACCGTCCTTTCATATCAGAATTGGCCTCGAGCTTGGTCTGCCCCTGCTTGCTTTCCGCGCTGACCAGGGCTCCCTCGACCGCCGTCCCGTTTTCGTCCACGACGGTGCCGTTGATCCGCCCCCGCCCCAGGTTCTCCTGAGCCAAAGCAATGAAGCCGCAGGCGACGAGCAGAAGAATAACGGCCATCCCATTGGATGTCCTGAATTTCATAACTGTCCTCCCGCCTTCCTAAAGGCTGAACTCCACGGTCTTGCGCATCTGTTCTTTTCCCGTGGTGTTCCCGAGCACGATCTCGAGCTTGTTTTTCCCCAGCCGCAGTGCGGCCGCGTCCTTTTCGACGATGACTGGTATTTCAATCAGGTACTTCTCTGCTTTTTTCTCCCCCAGCTCTTGTGGAGTCAGGGCCACTTCATGGCTGCTCTGATGCTGCCAGCGGACGACATTCTGGCTGTCTTTGAGCTCCATCTTGAGCTCCAGGACCGTCTTGAGCATCCCGCCCTCGGCGCCGAACCAGATGGACGCGTAGGGAATCTCGATCTCCACCAGGGCCTCGAGCCGGGTCTCGTCCTGCGTCTTTTTTTTCAGCCGGACATCGAAATTTACATAATTCCTCTGTGACTGCGTCCGCGCGCTCCCCTGAGTCGCTGCCCGGGTCAGGCTCAGACTGTCGATCCGGTTCAATTCAATAGTAGCCAGGACGAAGGTTCCGCTGCACGAGCGGTCGGCAAAGACGACGGGAAAATCTCCGTAATACCAGATTTCCTGGCAGCGTCCGGAGGCGCCTCCCGAGACGGCCCCGGTCTGACGCTCGTTCGGAGGACCGTACAGTATATAAATCCGTCCCCTGTCGGTGAGCCAGCCCTCCCGTCCCTCACCGAGGAACAGCCTGCCCGCCTCGGAGAGGCGCTTGAGGTATTCGTCCTTGATCTCGTTCTCCGGGGTGTCGGGGTCGGGGTCGCGGCGCTTCCAGAACTCCTCGATAAACTGCGGCCTCTCGCTGTCGGCCAGCCGGAGAAAAGCCCGTCTCTCCTCGGAGGTGATGATGTACCGGACCTGGGACAGGAACTGCGCCTCCTGCGGTGCCAGCTCCGGCTCGATCCCGCCGGCGCGGCAGCCCGCGAGACCGGCCAGGGCCAAGAAGACCGCCGCCAGGAGGATGATTTTTTCTCTCATTTTTTTCCCTTCAGGGCGTCCAGGGCCCGGCGAACCTCGGGTTGATCGGGGTTGAGCTCGAGGGATTTCTCCCAGGCGGTCAGGGCCGCCTTCTCGTCTCCCTTCCCGAGATAGCATCCTCCGACCGCGTTGAGGATGACGGCATTGATCCCGTAATGGGCGATCGCCCCGTCAAATATGGAGATGGCTTTATCCCAATCCCCCGTTTTTTGATAGGCCCGCCCCTGCAACAGATAGATTTCGTACCGGGCCGGCTTGTCCTGGCCGAAAAA
>CAZYWP010000190.1:0-3234 GCA_964651495.1 uncultured Eubacteriales bacterium
GACGAAAGGACGCTTACGATTTCAGTTTGAGTGCGATTTCCCGGCGGAGGAATTCCTTCGCTTCGCCGGCGGGGATATGGATGAGAAGACCGCCACCCGAGAGCTCGGCGCCGGTCACCGACTCTACCAAGCCCGGGTTGGTCAGACCCAGATCATAACTCTCTCCGGCCAGGCCTTCGACAACTGCCTGCAATACGTTTCCTTCACGGGACACCCGTATGATCTTTAATCCTCGATCGCCTTCACCCACCCGGGAGACGATCAGCGGCGGCAGGATTTCAACCGTCGGCACAAACACGATCTCAACGACATCCTTGCCTGAAAGAGAAAACTCGACTGCGGGCTGGACCGCCGGCTTTTCCTGGATCATCTTAAACGCCAGCGGCCGACCGTCGATAGTCGCACCCGTGACCCGAGTTCCCGGGGCCAGGACGGGAGCAAAACGCATTATAAACTCGGCGCCAGGTTTTGAGTTTACCTCGAGCCGGATTTTTTCCTTTTCCCGCAGATAACGAAGGTCAAAGCTCTCGCCGCCGATCCGGACATTCTCGATCACCACTTCCGGCCAATCCGCCGGAAACCGCGGTTCGAAGACGAGCTCTTTCCTGGCAGCGTCGGCACCTAGCCCCAAGAGCCCCCGGATGAAAGGCAAGACAAACCCGCCCGCAGAAAAACCCTGATGGGCGACGGCTTCCTGCGGCCAGGTGTCGAGCGCGCCGGAGAAAAGTTCAGTCGCATTTCCCAACGCATTGTCGAACAGGTGTTCGGCGTTGGCCGTCAGGAGCTGGTATCCCTGGAGGCACCTGTTCTGTTTGTAATGGGCCGTGGCGACGATGCCGGTGAGGAACGGCCAGACAGCGCCATAATTGTAGTTGAGAGGCTCATAGAGGGAACTCTTCGCCGAAAGGATCCGGACTCCCCAATCGGTGGTCAGGTCGGGAGCGCTCATTTTCTCCAATGTCTGCCCCGCCCGCTCGGGACTTCCCAGGTTCCAGATCAAAGGATAGGCACACCAAGGCGTCAGCTCTTTCACCAGCTTTCCCTCTTTATTGAAGGCATAAGAATATTGCCCGAGGTCCGCGTCCCAGAACCTGGAGTCCAGCGCGGCCAGCGCTTTTTTGTGATCCGCGGCAGCACGAGAAGCCAGCTTCTCCTCCCCCATCGCCCGGGCCATCTCCGCCATGCCGTAGGCCGCCCGGGTCCAGACCGCGGCGAGGTAGATATCGGTCTGAATTCCCGTCAGCGAGCCGAACTCGAGCGCCCCCAGCCCAGCCTTGGAATTGTCCATCAACCCGTCGCCGTCGGCGTCAGTCGTCAGGCACCAGTCATAGGCGCGGCGCAGCGAAGGCCAGCTCTGCTTGAGGAATTCCCGGTCACCGCTCCACAGATAATAATCACAGAACGCAGCAATATAGTAAGGCGTCGTATCGCCGTGGATGTAGCCGTAAGGATAGTCCTTGAACCAGTCGATATATCCAGCCGCCTGGGAGAGCTCGTGGGCCATCTTCCCGTCGTCTCTCTGCCACTTCTGAGTAAAGGCAAGCGCTTCCTTGACCGTATCGACCGCACCATAACCGATGAGGGTCAAGGAATTGAAATAGGCGTCGCCTCCGAAGAACCAGCCGAACCCGGGACGTCCTCCTGTGCCCGACAGGCCGAGCCCGGCGACCAGCCCTCTGCCCAGGTCGGGGTTGTCAACGCGAAGGTTGTCGTAAGAAACTTTGGCCCATTCGAAGGCCAGGTTTAGCTTGGAAACGGGCGTCCTGACGCGCAGCGTGCTCTGTCTCAAATTGCGGTAATGATCCCGGGCCTCCACGTAGACTGCCATAGGGTCGGCGGCCAGCTTCTCGTAGATTTTCCTGATGTCCTCCCGTTTTCCCTTGCCGCCGGCCATGACGATGGGGATGAACTTGCCCTTGACTTCCTCCGGCTTCTCGACGGTGATGGTGAACTCGTTCGGCAGGTCGGAGAGCATGTGGGCGGGTGTGTAGGAAATGCCCTGCGCTGCGGGAGACCCGATATAGCCGTGGTTATTCCTCGTCGGCTCGGAAATCAGGTAGGCCGTGAGCTTCTCGTCCCAGTAGGCGTACTGGCCCCCGATTCCCGCCGGCCACATCGGCTGAAGGTCAGGCAGGAAACCGGCCACGATGCTCAGGGGCTCTGTGGCATTCACATCAAGCAGGATGACGGCGCCCGGTTCGGCGACGGAGGCGACAAAAACCGCCTTCACCGTGAATGATTGAAAGACATAGGTGATGATTGTCGCAGCCGGCGTGACCTCGATAAAACGGACGACGTCTTCCGCCCGAACCGGACGGGTGCTGTTCTTGAGCAGGAAGGATAATTCGAAATTACGGAAGATCTTTAAAGGATACGCCCAGGCCTCGAACCTGCCGCTCTCCAAGCCAAGGATGGCGAAATTGCGGCCGACTTTGTCAAAATACGTGTTCGGCTGGGCGGGGCGGACGAGCGTTATCTCATCCCGCTCGATCGAAAAGGCCGGGATAAAGCCCTCCTGGGATAGCGCTCCGGCCGGCAGCAGGAACGAACAGGCGAAGAGGGCAAAAATGATCCGAAATCTAAGGCGGCCCATTATTTTCATGGTTTCCTCTATCGAACATCGCTGGATTCTTGGATTCGCTGTCTCGCCCGCCTGGAATTATATGAAAGGCCGGAGATGATTTCAAACCGCCGCCAAGTTGCCTAGAAGGAACGCTTCAAATACTAATCACAGTCAACCTGAACGCCTGTAGGTGCGATTCTCGGATTCACTTCCTTAAAGCAGAAATAGAAGCGCCGCGCAGATGCCAATGACCGCGAGCGATACCGGGAAGGCCGCCCGCCAGCCGGGATTGGCCCTTTCGAGGACCTCGAACTCGGTGACATAGACCGTTTCGCAGGCGCGGCCGCCGACATCGTCCCGGGAGGTGCTCGTCCCGCGGACGTTGGATGAGCCCTTGTGCCCGTACTTGGAAAGCCAGCCGCGAAAATGGACCTGGTCGCCCCGTTTGACGCTCTTGATGATCCGCCGGAGGAGCGGGTCGGCGGTGATGAGGTGATTGTTCGAAATGTGAGATTGCGAAAACAGCTCGCCCGCCTCCGGGTTCGACCAGGAGAAGTAACAGGTAAAATCCCGGTTCCAGAACTTGATCTCCCGGAACGCGTCGGTCTCCAGGTTGCGGCCCCAGATCACGCAGAGGTCCTTGATGTTGAGATAGTCCTTCCAGGCCTCGT
>CAZYWP010000191.1:0-3079 GCA_964651495.1 uncultured Eubacteriales bacterium
ATGCCCGCCGGCAAAGCGGGGGCGGTGGCCGTGTTCGGGGCCGCCTACGGCCTCTTTCCCATCGGCTGGATCATCCTCAACGTCATATTCCTTTACACTTTGACCACGCGGAAAGGTCACTTCCAGGTGCTCCAGGACAGCCTGACCACGGTCACCCGGGACCGCAGGCTCCAGCTTTTGCTCATCGCTTTCTGCTTCGGCGCCTTCTTCGAGGGGGCGGCCGGGTTCGGGACGCCGGTCGCCGTCACCGCTGCCATCCTGATCGGGCTCGGGTTCACGCCGCTCGCCGCCTCGGGACTCTCGTTGATTGCCAACACAGCGCCGGTGGCTTTCGGGGCGCTGGGCACGCCCATCATCGCCCTCCAGGGCGTCACCGGGCTCTCGCTCCAGGATTTGAGCGCCCAAACCGGCCGCATCCTGCCGTTTTTTTCCATCATCGTTCCGTTCTGGTTGGTCTGGGCGTACGCCGGGTTCGGCGGCATGCTCGAAATCTGGCCGGCGCTCCTAGTGGCCGGCGCTTTCTTCGCCATCCCTCAGTTCCTGATCTCCAATTTTCACGGGCCCTGGCTCGTCGATATTGTCGCCTCGGTCATTTCGATCCTAGGACTGGTCGTTTTTCTTTTTGTCTGGCATCCGAAAAAAATCTGGGGACAGAACGGCGCGGAGGAAAATCGGGCTTCCCGCGCCTCCCTCGGGCACAGCCGGGGCGCAGTCATCAAGGCCTGGACGCCCTGGGCCGTCCTCAGCGTCCTCGTTTTCATCTGGGGAATCCCGCAGGTCAAGGCCTTTTTCGACGGCCTGTCCTCATTCAAGATCGCTGTCCCTCTCGCCGATAAGCTGATTTTCCGGATGCCTCCGGTTGTGCCGGCGCCGACAGCCGAGGCCGTCGTTTTCAGCTTTAATTGGATCTCTTTCACGGGGACAGGGATTCTGGTCGCGGCGCTGATTTCCGCGATTCTTATGGGTTACAACCCCCGCGAGATCATGCGGGCCTGGTGGGCGACTTTGGTCAGGGTGCGGTTTTCGCTTCTCACAGTGGCCGCCATGCTCTCCCTCGGGTTCATCACCCGCTACTCCGGACTTGACGCCGCCATGGGACTGACCTTCGCTAAAACCGGGAAGCTTTATCCCTTCTTCGGCACCATGCTGGGCTGGCTGGGAGTCGCGCTTACTGGATCGGACACCTCATCGAACGTTCTTTTCGGCAGCCTGCAGCGAATCTCGGCCGAGCAAATCGGCCTCAGCCCCACGCTCATGGCCTCAGCCAACAGCTGCGGCGGCGTCATGGGCAAGATGATCGACGCCCAGAGCATCGTCGTGGCCAGCACGGCAACCCAGTGGTACGGCCACGAAGGCGACATCCTGCGCTACGTCTTTTTCCACAGCCTGGCTCTTGCCGCGCTGGTCGGGCTGATGGTGTTCCTGCAGTCTTATGTCTTTCCTTTCACCGGGCTAGTCGTCCGGTAGGGATTTTCCCTTGTGAGCGATGGCAGAATATCTGAAAGCCGTCAAAGTGGCATGAAAGTTGCTGGTTCCCGGGCAGGAGAGACAATGAAGCTTATTACGAAAAGATCGGCTCGATTCTATAGAGATGTGACCTGCCTGGGTGCCATCACGACGGCGCTGGCTCTGGTCTATGTGATTGCTGTGCTCGGCGGGATCCAGTACCGGTCACCCGCACGCGACAAAATCGAACAGCCGGAAAAGGTCATGGAGGTGACCGGGGTCAAGCCCGGGATGGTCATCGGCGAGGTCGGGGCGGGCCGCGGCTATTTTACCTTCTGGCTCGCCCGGGGTGTGGGCGAAACGGGAAAAGTCTACGCCAACGACATCGACCGCTCCGCCCTCTCCGCGATCGAGCGGACATGCGCCGACGAAAAAGTCGTTAACGTCGAGACTGTCCTGGGAACGGTGGACGACCCGCGTTTTCCACCTGCCTCCCTGGACATGGTCTTCATAGTCAATGCGTTCCACGACCTGGAGCGGCCAGTCGAGCTCCTGGCGAACCTCCTGCCCAGCCTTAAGCCTGGGGCGGTCGTGGTGATCATGGACACGGACCCGGACAAGGTCTCGGACCGGGGCCGACATTTCATGACGCGCGGGGAAGTCCGGGTGAAGGTCGGCCGGTCGGTCTTCGAGCTGGTCAGAGTGGAGACGTTCCTCCGCGACCATAACCTTTACATCCTGAAGGCAAGAGAATAGACCCGTCCTGCCCCAGTTTAGGGGCCGTCGATCTTAGGCCCTCTTCGAAAAAAGCGACATCCACACGGGTTGCTACTGCCGCCGAAGCTCAGCCACGAGAGGGATCAGGTTCAAGCGTTTGCCATTCTGAATATCAATGAGCAGACTGGTGGGACTCTTGCGGGTCGGCTGGCGTTATTAAAAAATGAAGTTCCCATTGACATTCTTGGAGAATGGAACCATAATGAAACCATATTGCAACCACATTGGAGATCAGATGGCCACAAATTTCACCCTGAAAAATATCCCGGATGACCTCTACGAAAAGGTCAAAAAAAGAGCCGAAAGAAACCACCGGAGTGTTAATGGCGAGATCATTTCCTTGCTCGACGCGGCAACGACGCCCAGGCCCATAAACCTGGATGAGATACTGGCTAAGGCGAGGGAGCTCCGCGGACGAACACGGGGCTACTTGACCGACAAGGACATGATTGACCGGGCGAAGAGGGAAGGCCGTCCGTGATCGTCGTCGATACGAACCTCATCGCCTACCTTTTCGTCAACGGCGAGCATAGCGAGTCGGCCGAAAAGGTGCTCCTGAAGGACAGCCGATGGGCCGCGCCGCTGCTCTGGCGGAGCGAGCTCTGCAGCGTGCTGGTCAAGTGCGTCCGGACCGGGTATGTCGATTTGAACGACGCCTTCCGAATCATGAACGAAGCGGAATCATTGATGTCCGGAGGCGAATACGCCGTGGCCTCGGGAGATGTGCTGAGTCTTGCGGCCTCGACGGCTTCCTCGGCCTATGATGCGGAATTTGTCGTCCTAGCCCGCGACCTCTGCGTTCCCCTGATCACGACGGACAAGCTCCTTCTCGAAAGCTTCCCGGACACAGCCGTCT
>CAZYWP010000192.1:0-2834 GCA_964651495.1 uncultured Eubacteriales bacterium
CGACGATCATCTCGAAAAGGATTGCACCCACGGCATAGATATCCGTGCGCTGATCTACGCTTTCCCCTGACGCTTGCTCCGGAGACATGTAGTGCGGCGTCCCGACCGCGATTCCCGCGGCGGTCAGTTCGGGCCCGCCCAGATGGCGGGCGATCCCGAAATCCATAATCCTGACGTTCCCCAGGGGGTCGATCATGATGTTACGCGGCTTGAGATCCCTGTGGATCACCCCCAGCTGGTGGGCCTGGGCCAATCCCTCGACGATCTGCCTGGCCAGGCCGGAGGCTTTCTCGGCGGATAGCCGGCCTTCACGGCGGATCAGAGTACCCAGGTCCATGCCGGGAACGTATTCCATGGTGATAAAAAGGGTTCCGGCCTCTTCATGAAGGTCAAACAGCCGGCAGATGTTCTTGTGGCTGATCCTCCGCGCCAGTTTCAGCTCGTTCTTGAAACGCTCGATGAACGCCGCCTTGGGGGCGATCTCTGGCTTCAGGATTTTAAGGGCCATCTCCTCGTTGATCTTCCGGTCGATGACCCTGTAGACAGTGCCCATCCCGCCGGTCCCGATTTCCTCTTGAACCTCGAACCGGTCGGCCAGCAAGCTGCCCTTGGCTAGAATTTTTTCGGGGTACTCAATCGTCAAGGTGGGGGACGCAGCAATGTCCTTCGCGGCCTCCAAGCGGGTTCCGCACCGGCCGCAGTAGGCCAGGCCGGGCGTGTTCTCAAACCCGCATTTCGCGCAATTCATGACCTGGATTTTCCTTCGGTGCCCTACAAAATAAGCTTAGTCGTCCTCTGACGATAATGTCAAGTCGAGGGGCGGTCGAGAATTGCAGATGTGACATCCCAAAATTGCCTACAGAAGTATGTCTTTGCGAGCGAAGCGAAGCAATCTCAGCTTATCCTGATGAGATCGCCACGCACCCAATGGGTGCTCGCGATGACAGGGTTCGCATTTTTCAAATCGTAATCTTGGATTACCCCCTCGCGGTTGCCCTATCCCGTTGATTGTGTTAGATTACTCGCTCCTCCGAGTCAAAGAGCCTAAAGCGGCCCGGACGCCAGGGCTCGCGACCGTCAGGGTGAGGCCGGAAACAGCCCCGCCTTCCATACTTGAAAAGGAGGCTCCATGAAGCACTGGATTCGCGGTTCAACCGCCGGCAAAGCCGGATTCGTTATCCTCGTCCTTCCCATCCTTTTAGCCTGTCTTTTCTCTGTTCCCGGCTGGACCCAGGAAACAGAGAAGACTGATGAACAGACCGAAAAGCAAGCTAAAAAAATCCGGATCACGGAAGAGATCATAGTTGTCGGCCAAGCGCCGCGGGAACTTCCCGTGGCCACGGTGACCACGATCACGACCACCCAGATCGCGGAGCGCCGCCCCCTGGACCTGGCCGAGGCCATCAAGTATGCGCCCGGCGTCATGGTGACGTTCGGAGACAAGGACACCTACACCCTTAAGCTGCGCGGCATGGACGCCAAGCGCATCGCCCTGCTCCTGGACGGAGTCCCCGAGGTGGAGCCGTACTACAGCACTTTCGACCTGAAGACGGTCACGGCCGCTGGGCTGGACTCGCTTCAGATCACCAAAGGGCCCTCTTCGGTCCTTTACGGGCCGAACACAATGGGCGGCATCGTCAACGTCATCACCCGCCGGCCCGGCCCGGAGCCGCGGCTGGCGCTCACCGGCTCTTACGGTGAGCAGGCAACTCGGAGCATCGTCTTCGACGGGGGTGGGCAGTGGAAGAAATTCGCCCTGGCCGGAAGCGCCACATATCAGGATTCGAACGGGTTCGACTATCCCGACGCAACGGGGGAAAGCGCTCTTCGAGCTAACAGCGATTACGAGCGGTTCAACCTGACCGCCAAGCTCTACTACACTCCGAACGACCGGACCGAGATCATGGTCAACGGCGGGATGTACCGTTCGGACTATGGCATGCCCGCCGCCCTTTCCGTCCAGCGGGCGCGCTACTGGAGGTTCAAGAACTGGGATCGCACCTCCTTCAACGCCGGCGGGTTCACCTCCCTGGGCGAGCGTTCAACCCTGCGCTTCCGAACATTCTACATCGGCTACCAGAATACCCTCGACCAGTGGAGGGACGCGGCGATGAAGATCCGGCAGTTCGAAAGCACGTTCGACAACGAGGTTTACGGCGCCTTCGGGCTGGCGGACCTGGCGGCCGGCGCCGGGAACGCGGTCAAGCTGAGTCTCTACTTCCAGAAGGACATCGCTCGATCTCAAGATGATATTGGGCTGGCCTGGCAGGAATTCGACCAGTCGACCCTTTCGGCCGGTCTGGAAGATCATCTCGACCTGGGCGAACGCTGGAAAATCATCGGCGGCCTGAGCCTGGATCACATCGCCAAGTACACGGGCGGCAGCACCATGAAGCTGAATCCGTTGCTGGGGATCAAATTCACGCCCTCCGCCGACTTGGACTTCCACGCCTCGGCTTCACGCAAGTCCAGGTTTCCCTCGATGCGCTCGATGTACTCGTCCTCGAGCGGCAACCCCGACCTCGTTTCCGAGCAGGGGACGTGTTTCGAGTTGGGCGGATCCTACAACCGGGGAGTCCTGGTTAGCGGGGCGGTCTTCGCCACCGAGTTCAAGAATCTGATCGACAGCGTTCGCCTCGCGGACGGGACTCGCCGCTACTGGAACATCGGCCGGGCCCATATCCGCGGCGCTGAACTCCAGGTCCAGGAAGACTGGAGGTGGCTGAGCATCCTGGCCAACTACACCTACCTCGACCACCGGAACGAAAGCGACGACCGGCCGCTCGACGCTCTCTCGGGCCACTCCCTCAACTTTGATGTCACGGCGATGCCCG
>CAZYWP010000193.1:0-2821 GCA_964651495.1 uncultured Eubacteriales bacterium
TTTTTAGCCTTTCCGGATCACCCGGACAGGTGAGGCAGACGGCTTTCAGCGCCTTTTCTTCTTCCGCCGGAACCTGTTTGCCAGGAGGGCAAGCAGGAAAAGAGGTCCCCAAAAACCCGCGGCGCCGGCGGCGAACCCGATATTCCTTCCCTTCAGCAGTCCGACGCTCCAGCCGAACTGCTCATCATCCACAAGATAGGTCCAGGTTGAGGAAGGGCCCTTCATCCCGGCGGCTTCGAAATCGACAGGCTCCCCCTTCCGGACGAGTTCCTCTAAAGTGCGGGCTGCGGCCTGGTCGGATTTCTCCTTCAGGCCCAGGAAGGCCTCCGCAGCCGACTTGTGGAACTCGCTAAGGGGCTCCTTCCCGCCCAGGCTGACAAGGTGGATGCTCTCGCGGATGTCGGCAAGGACAGCCAGGTGGTCGGCCCAGAACGCGTCGAGATGAAAAAGCGTCACCCGTCCCGCGACCTTTTCCAGCTCGTCCCGGCCGAACCGGGCCAGGGCTTTTTCGGCGATTCCCGGCGCCAGCCTCTCCAGCCGCTCGGCCCCGTCCCGCCAGGCCAGAACCGATTCCCGCTCCCGTTGGATGATCATTCTCTGAGTCTCGATAAGAGCAGAGTATTTCCAGAGGGTCTTGCGGAGGTTGAAATTCTGGGCTTCGATGACCCTCTGAGCGTGGATGATTTCCCGGCGGATGGACGGGCCGGCCACGGCCGGAGGATGTTTCTCGAGGCGATAGCGGTCGAAGAACCGGTCCCTCAGTCCGTACCGCTCGAAGATCTCATCCTCCAGGCTGATGAAGAATCGTGAGCAGCCGGGGTCGCCCTGCCGTCCCGCCCTCCCGCGCAGCTGCTGGTCGACCCTGAGGCTTTCATGCCGGTTGGTTCCAATCACATACAACCCCCCCAGGGCGGCCACCTTTTCCCGTTCCTCCTCGTTCGGCCCGCCGAGCTTGATGTCCGTCCCCCGGCCCGCCATGTTGGTCGAGATCGTGACCGTGCCCGGACGGCCCGCTCCAGAAATCATCTTCGCCTCGAGCTCGTCGTTCTTGGCGTTGAGGACCTGGCACGAGACTCCGGCCTGCGCGAGGGCCGCCGCCAGCTCCTCCGATTCCCTGACGCTCAGCGTCCCGACCAGGACGGGTTGCCCTGAGGCCTGGAGGCCGATGATCTCGCGGACCAGGGCCCGGGTTTTCGCTTCGCGGTGGGTATAGACGGCATCCGGATGGTCGGTCCGGACGCAGGGCCGATGCGGCGGGACGACGACGACATCCAGGCCGTAGAATTCCTGGAACTCGGAGGCGGCGGACCGGGCCGTGGCCGTCATCCCGGCGAGTCCAGGATAGAGACGGAAATAGTGCTGCAGGGTGATCGAGCCGAGGACCCGTCCTGCGGCCCTGCGGAGCAGCCCCTCCTTGGCTTCGACGGCGGCCTGCAAGCCGTCCGGCCAGTGCCGCCTGTCCATGACCCGGCCGGTGAATTCGTCGACGATTTCGATGCGGCCGTTCCGGACGATGTAATCGACGTCCCGCTGGAGCAGGACTTCCGCGTGGAGGGCGCAGTGAACGGCGGCGAGGAGCTGTTCGTTCTCGGGCCCGTAGAGATTGCCGCAGCCGAGCGCGCGTTCCATTTTTTCCAGGCCCGCGTCGGTCGGGAAGATGTTCCTGTTTTCTTCATCCGTTTCGTAATCCCGTCCTGGCGTGAGATGGCGGACGAGATGGGCCAGGCGCCCGGCATCCGTGGGAGGCTCGCCGGCCAGGCCGGAGATGACCAGCGGGATCCGGGCCTCGTCGATCAGAATGGAATCCGCCTCGTCCACCAGGGCCAGGTGGAACGGCCGGTGGACCAGGTCCTCCGGATCGTAGGCCAGCTGGTCACGGAGAAAATCGAACCCGGCCTCTTTGGCTGTGGCGTAGGTCAAATCGCAGGCATAGGCCTGGCGCTTTTCTCCCTTGCTCATCCGCTCCTGGACGCAGCCGACGGACAATCCCAAAAAACGGTAGACCGGCCCCATCCAGGCGGCATCCCGCCGGGCCAGGTAATCGTTGAAGGTCAGGACGTGGACACCCCGTCCCGACAGCGCATGGAGATAAGCGGGAAAAACCGCCGCCAGTGTCTTTCCCTCGCCGGTGGGAAGCTCCGCGACCTTGCGGCCGGCCATGGCCAGGCCGGCGATCATCTGGACGTCATGGGGGAGGAGCCCGATGGCGCGGCGCGATGCTTCGAAGACCAGGGCAAAAGCCTCTGTCCTCATTTTCTCGACGGGACGGCCCGCCCGGGCGTTTTGAAGGAGGACGGCTGACCTCCGCCCGATCTCTTCCGCAGAGAGGCTTTCCACCTGATTTTCCCGTCGGAAGGAATGGATTTGCTCGATGATTTTCCAGTAAGAGCCCAGGTCAATTTCGACGGGGATGCCGCGCATCCTGTTGAACGTCGTCCTGAGCTTGGCCCCAAACCCGGCACCCTGTCTCATTGCCGGCCCGGATTGGGCCGCCTCCGGTTTATGATTTTCTGACATTATTGACCTCCTTTTCGATCGGCCCGTTGGAAATTCAGGGACCTTAAAGAGAGGGAGGTCAGCGGGGCGGGCTGCGAAAGGAGGGGAGAAACGGAGTGAAGGAACAATCAAGAGGCGCGCCTAACGGCGACGCCCTGGAATACAGGACCAGAAACAGGAAAAAAACGGCGGGGAAGATAAAAAACAGAAAAGGCATGAATGCGGCAAGGACGATGAAAACAGGCAGGAAAACGTACTTCGAGTTTTTGCCCATTTTCATCCTCATAAAAATGATATCCCTGCCGAATGGGAATGTCAATCATCC
>CAZYWP010000194.1:0-2531 GCA_964651495.1 uncultured Eubacteriales bacterium
GTTTACCTGGAGGACTATTTCGGCGACCAGGTTCAGATGCGGGCCGACATCGAGGATCGCCAGCTCCAAATCCGGTTGGCCAATGTCCGCGGGACAGAGATTGCAGGGAATCTCGAAATCACGGCGGCGCCGGAGATCACCATGGACGACCCGGCATCTCTCCGCGTGGTTCTTCCGCCGCGCTCGCTGCGGGATTTTTCCTTTCGCGTCCGGCCCAGCCGGGAAGCCATGGGGCGCACGAACCCGGTGCTGGCGACATTAACCTGGGACTCCCATAAAAAGCGGACCCTGGCCATCATGGATCTGCCGCCCGCAATTTCGGTGCATAAGCTTCTCTATGGGCAGTCGCCCGAAGTGGTCTTTCCGGTATCTGTTCACAACTTCGGGAATAACGCTGTTTTTCCCGTCCATATCCAGGTCTGCCCGGCAACTTCTCCTCATAAGGCTGTCTATCAGAAAACGGAAACGTGCGAAGTCCTGGCCGAAGGATTCAAGGAGATGACCTTCAGGCTCCCTCTCAAACCCGGCGCCTATGTTATCAGGGTCAATGCGCTTGGAGCCGAGGCTGAAAGCCAACTCGGTGTCGAAGCCCCCTCCGGGCGGGCAACTTGCACCCCGGTCGATCTCAACAACGACGGTATCCTCGAGTACAGGATGGAAAACGACAGGGTGAAGGTGACCCTTCTCGCCACCGGCGCCCGGATTATCGAGTACATCGTCAAAGAGAGAAACGACAACGTCCTCTTCAAGCTCTGGCCGGAAAAAGAGAGCACCGATAAACGGCCGTTCCGGGAGCGAGGCTTCTATCCTTACGGCGGGTTCGAGGATTTCCTGGGGCAGGCCAGCATTGAAACCCACAAGGTCTATGAGGCAGAGATCGTCAGGAAGGAGGGGCCTTTCGTCCAGGTGCGGATGGCCGCGGATTACTACGGCAATAGGCTTGAAAAAATCTTCACCCTATACGGAAACTCGCCTCTCGTCGAGGTCAGGTTCGCCCTGACCTTCCAGAACCCGGAGCTGAACATGTTGGGCCCGCAGCCGATCCTCGCGCTCGGCGAAAAGCACTGGACCGAGGACGTCTTCGTAGTTCCCACAGTCTCGGGGAGGCGCGAGTTCCACATGCGCCCGGAGGAATATTTCGGTGAAGTCATGTTCTTCAAGGAGGGCTGGAACGCCGGCCGCGATACAGTTGAGGACGTCTCTTTTGCCGGCGCCTTCCCGGTGAGCGAGCCGGAGTTTCTCCACATGTGGATGAACCATCCGTCCAACGCGGAATCGCAACACTACTACGCCGAGTTCCAGCCCTGGGTGCCGATCTTCCGGCAGAATGTCCGCTATTTCTCCTACTATCTCTGGGGAGCTGCCGGACCGTGGGAGACCGCCGTCGCCGAGCTGCGCAAGCGGAACCTGATCACCAGCCGCTAATTCGTTTTATTTCAGTGACATGCAACTCGTGGCCGAAATTCGAAAGGGGCCGATCGAAAAAGGAAAATAGGAGCGTCCCCGTTTCTGGCTGGAGAGAGTGCGGAAGGACCCTTAGGCCTTCCGCACTCCCCGATAAGAAGGAGTCATCAAGGATATTGCTTAGACTAAACCCTGCTCCATCATCGCCCGGGCTACCTTGAGGAAACCGCCGATGTTGGCGCCATTGACATAGTTGTCCGGGGTCCCGTAGGCGGCCGCCGACTCCACACAGGTCTTGTGGATGCTTTTCATGATCTGGTGCAGCCGCTTGTCGACTTCGTCCCTGGTCCAGCTCAGCCGCATACTGTTCTGGCACATCTCTAATCCGGAAGTGGCCACGCCGCCGGCGTTGGCCGCTTTGCCCGGGGCGAACAGGATCTTGGCGTCGAGAAAGATGTCGATACCCTCGGGAGTCGTCGGCATGTTAGCGCCCTCGGCGACCACGTACACGCCGTTTTTAACCAGGTTCTTCGCATCCTTGGCGTTGATCTCGTTCTGGGTGGCGCTGGGGAAGGCGCAATCGGCCTTGATGTCCCAGAGCGGGTTGTGATCCAGGCCTGGCGTCAGGGGCGTGTAGGTCACTCCCTTGAACTTGTCCGCATATTCTTTGATCCGGCCCCGCCTGATGTTCTTCAGGTCCATGACAAAATCGAGCTTTTTCGAGTCGATCCCGGCCGGATCGTGAACGACACCGTTGGAGTCAGAGAGAGTCACGGCCTTCCCGCCGAGCTGGTTGATCTTCTCGATCGTGTACTGGGCGACATTGCCGCTCCCGGAAACGAGGCATGTCTTCCCCTCGAAGGTCTGCCTTCTCGTGGCCAGCATCTCGGCGGCGAAATAGACGGCGCCGTAGCCCGTCGCTTCAGGCCGGATGAGGGAGCCGCCCCAGTCCAACCCCTTCCCTGTCAGCACTCCGGTCACCTCGTTCCTCAGCTTTCGGTACTGGCCGTACATAAAGCCGATCTCGCGTCCGCCCACGCCGATATCTCCGGCCGGAACGTCGGTGTCCGGACCGATGTGCCGGAAGAGCTCGCTCATGAAGCTCTGGCACAACCGCATCACTTCGT